>JAEURN010000009.1 GCA_016789105.1 Armatimonadota bacterium | reverse complement strand
CAGGGTATGAGGAGCGGAGCCCGAGTGGAGAAAACAACCCCTCCCAACCCTCCCCAGACTTGGGGAGGGGAATGCGGGCTAAACCCCGGCGCCGAGCTTGTCACGCACCCGGATGAAGGCACCCAAGGCATCAGCAAGATCTTGGTCGGTATGGGTCGCATTGGGCATGGTGCGGATGCGCGCCTTGCCCTTGCCCACCGTCGGATACACGATCGCGAGAGCATAGACGCCTTCTTCCCACAACAACCGCTCCGCCTCTTGGGCCGCCTTCTCCTCTCCAAAAAGGATCGGGGTGATCGGGGTCTCGCTGCCCATTGTGTCGAACCCCGCCCCGTGCAACATCTCTTTCCATTTGCGGGCGTTGTCCCATAGTTTCGCCATGGGTTCGGGGTCGTTTTCCATCACATCTAGCGCAGCAATGAGGGCAGCAGCGACCATCGGCGGGTGGGCAGTGGAGAACAAGTATGGCCGGCCACGGTTGACCAACCACTCCTTCAATGGCGCACTCCCGGCAATATAACCACCGACAACGCCGAGGGCTTTGCTCAATGTGCCCAACTGGATGTCCACTCGGCCGTAAAGGTCGAAGTGGCTGGCGGTGCCGGCCCCATTCTTGCCCAACACGCCGCTGGCATGGGCGTCATCCACCATTACAAAGGCGTCATACCGCTCCGCAAGACCCACAATTTCTGGCAGCGGGGCGATGTCGCCATCCATGCTGAAAACGCCGTCAGTGATGATCATGCGCTTATTAAAGCTTTGCGCCCGCCGGAGGCAATCCTCCAACTGATCCATGTCCTTATGCGCATAGACCCAGCCGTCGCTCTTGCGGTAACTCGCCGCACTCAGCCGCACTCCGTCGATGATTGAGGCATGGTTAAGCTCATCGCTGATAATCACATCCTCGCCAGTAACCACCGCCGGGATGCACCCACTGTTTGCCGTGAATCCGCTCGTGAAAACGAGCACAGCCTCTACCTTCTTGAACTTGGCAAGACGTTCCTCCAATTCGTCGTGGATCGCCATGGTGCCACCAATCCAGCGCACGGCCCCGGCACCAACCCCCCACTTTTCAATAGCCTCCAACGCCGCCTGGCGAACCTTGGGATGGTTCGCCAACCCCAGATAGTTGTTGCTGCTGAGGTTGATGACTTCCCGACCGTCCATCCGGACCCGCCCGCCCGCCGGGGATTCCAGGATGCGCGGCGTTTTGTAAAGGTGGGCGTCCTTCAACCCTTGGATCTCGCCTTTGAGCCAGCTTTGCAACGTGTCGTTCATTCAGTGCAGTTTATCCCGCCCTTGGGGAAGGTGCCCCAGGCGTAGGCTTCCAGTAAAATGCCGCCATGCCCCTCGCCGCTGCCGCACTGGTCGTATTAGCCTTCGCCGATACAAAGATCACCCATAAATCCTTGCATGACACCAAAAAGGGCAAATATGAACTCAACCTCCACTGGGTCGAACTCTCCCCCAAATCTGCGGTCAACAATTTAGCCAACACACTCATCAAATCGGCAGTGATGGGTGATATCGTCGAATTCAAAAAAGATGCGATGGAGCCCGGCTACAAGCCCGTTGCCCCTTGGGAGCACGAAGTTGGATGCACGGTATCGATGGCAACCCCGAACTTGGTCAGCGTTCTGATTGACACTTACAATTACTCCGGTGGCGCCCACCCCAACGGCTGGACGGAAGTCGTCAATGTAGCGCTCATCAGGGGCAAGGCCCAACAACTCACCCTCAAAGACCTGCTGGCACCGGGCGTCACCGAATCAGATATCCTCGACGTCATCGTGCTCCCGCGGGCAAACGCCGCCAAACGCGAACGGGGCATGGATGAGATCGACACGTTGCCTGAGGAAACCAATCGGAAGTTCATCATCTCCAAATTCGGCCTGACTTTCCCGTTCGACAAATACGCCATCGGTGCCTATGCCGAGGGCGAATACCAAGTGAAAGTCGCATGGAAGGATATGACAGGGTTGATTAACACGAAAGTCATCCCGTTTGCGGTGCCGTGATTCTCAACGTCATGCCGATCAGTCGTTAGTCATGGGTCGATGAGCTCCCCCACTGTTCAGGGCCTGCCCCGTGTCTTCACGCGATCTGGTTCAATCATGGCGTGGACGGCGAAGAACTCCGGAAGCGGTTGACCCTCCTTCCCGTCGAAGAATCGGCCGCCATGCTCCTGGGCGCACGGCTGGTGACCCCCGTCGGCTCGTGCCAAATCGTTGAGGTTGAAGCATATTCGGGCTCCCAAGATCCAGGCTCTCACGCCTTCCGGGGAGAGACCCCACGGAACCGGGCGATGTTCGGCCCATCCGGCCACCTCTACACCTATTTCGTGTACGGGAGTTCTTGGATGCTCAATCTCACCGCCGGGCCAGCGGGGGTGCCTGCGGCCATCCTCATCCGCGCAGCCATCCCGCTGGACAACCTCGATGCCGTCCGACTCAACCGGCCAAGAGCCAAGTCAATCCACGATTTGGCCAATGGGCCGGGGAAAATCTGCGCGGCTTACGGGATTGGTGCTGCCGAATACGGGTTGGACGCTCTGGATCCCGATTCTAGGGTTCACATTTTGCCAGACAAGCAGGCCCGTGAGGTCATCGCCACGCCGCGGATCGGGCTCGCCGTCGGCAAAGGCCACGAGACACCTTGGAGGTTTGTCGACGCCGGAGCCGCCCAGTGGGCATCTCGCCGCTCACTTCCCTGAGGCCGTTGCCCAGCGGCTCTTTCCCTTTCGGCAGGCCACCGAGTGCCGTTGGGCACCCATTTGCCTGCGAAAGGAAACACTACTCATGACAACCACAATCAAACGTGCTTTGGCCGCTTTGCTGGCAATCGCGGTCGCCGGAGCGGCCGCCGCCGGCGTCCGACCGGCCGAACCCTGGCGAGAATTCCGGATCCCTGGATCGAAATATGCCATCTCTGCGCCTGCGGCGTTCTCCCCGAACGATGCGGCTTCGGCCTTACCGGGGCCCGAGTTCCAGGCAACGGTCGCTGACCCCGTCCTGATCGTCGGGGTCAAGTCCGTTACAGATCCCGCGGCCACCATGGAAAGTCCGGCCTTTTGCGCCAACCAAACCCTTCAATCCATGCGGGGCAACCCGAGTTTCGTCCAGGGTGACTTCTTGAATAAGACCGTCCGGGGCGTGGATTCCGCTTGGATCTGCTATGACCTTTACAATGCCGAAAACGGCGTCAAGATGACGCAGGTCATTGGGATCATCGGGCGGGCAAATGAACGGATGATCGTCTGCCTGACCTATGACAACACATCCAAAGCGGCCTTTGAAACCGCCATTAAAGTCATGGAATCGATCCGGATCGCCCCATGATGGCCCCCCGCCGCCGGTCATGCACCCAACTGGTCGGCGGCGGGAACACCTGGATGGGCCCCCGAGAACTCTTCGATATCTTCAGTGTTCCGGCGAGTGACAATGTAACCGATCCCGGCCAACCCGAGGCCGCCGACCACCGCTTTAACCCATGGCTTGCGGATTGCAAACATTGACAGCCCGCAAAAAACGACGATGCTCAGGCATGCCACCCACTTGATCCGGCGGCTGATGCTCCGGTGTCGCTCCCAATGGGTGAGGGTCGGCCCAATGATTTTGTGGTCTAGCAACTTCCTGCGCCACTTTTCATTTGCCCCCTTGGTGAATGCTGCCAGGGCCAGAATAAAAAAAATGGTCGAAGGCATTCCTGGAACGGCAATGCCAACTAGCCCCGTGCCCACCATGGCAAAGCCCAACAGGTTCCATAGGAGCCGCATCAACCTCATTATCGCCGCACCAGGCAGCATTGCCCTTGACCGAGATGGGGCGAAGTTGACTCCGGCGACGGGGGTCGCCCCAAAGGGAGGCGCGCCCCCCATGGATGCCAGGGGGGCGCGCCGATTGTCCGAGCCGCCGTCTTCTCTTTACGCTGCGGCGCGTGAGTTGCCTTCCTTGTTTCTTGAAACGACCTGCTGGGCCTCGTTGATTACCGCGTTGAGCTGGGAGATTTGGGCATTGACCTCATGGACGCTGGCCACAAGCTCTTCCACTTGAGCCGTCATCTCCTCTGTCGAGGCACTCATCTCTTCCGTTGCGGCGCTGTTCTGTTCGCTTGTGGCCGCGATGTTCTCGATCCCCGAATTCGCCGAACTCACTTCGTGGTTGATCTGCTCGATGAGTTGGAGGTTCGATTCCGCCACGCTGTTGACTTGTTCCATGGCCGATGAGAGTTGCACATTCAGTTTTGTTGTCTCTTCGGCGGTTTTGGCGATCCCTTCCAGGCACCCGGCTGCCATCAGCGTGATTTCGGCCGCCCCTTCGACGTCGGTGATGGTTTGTTCCATCGACGCTGCGGCCTGTTGGCTGCCGGCTTGCACGGCGTTAATCAAGACGGCGATCTCTTTAGTTGCCACCGAACTGTGCTCGGCAAGTTTCCGGACTTCTTCGGCCACAACGGCAAACCCCCGGCCCATTTCCCCGGCCCGGGCCGCTTCGATGGCAGCGTTCAAAGCCAGGAGGTTCGTTTGGGCCGCGATGTCTTCGATGGTCTGCACGATCCGCCCGATCTCGTCTGACCGGGTCGTCATCTCGTTGACCTGGTTCGCGGTCTCGGACACGGTCGCCTTGACCCGGTCGATGGCGACCATTTTCTCTCGGATCTCTTCCCAGACTTTCGATTGTTTGGCGATTTCGTCGATGCTAGACAAAACCGTTCGTGCCACTTCACCGGCGTCCGAGAGGGCCGTCTGCTGGTGGATCGACCCTTCGCTGATCTTGTAACTCGCTTGGGCAAGTTCCCGCATGCTGGAGGCTGCGCTCTGACTGGCATCCGCCTGGACGGTTGCCGAACCCGCCAATTGCTCGCTGACCTTTGCCAGTTCGGTGATGGCCCGACCAGAATCTTCGCTCCCGGCCAAAAGCTGTTCGCTGTTGTGTTGCAGGTTTGTGGCGATCTCCCGCGACTGGTCTACAATTTCGCGAATTTTGGCAATGTAGCCAAACTCGATGTACGCTTCCATCACCAGCGCCTGGTCGAGGTTCAAAGTTTTTTGAAAGGCCCGGAGCCAACGGCTGAGCTTGGCCGGGCTGAACTTGTTCGATTTCACCATCAAGTCGAAAATCACGTCGTAATAGGTGCTCATCGCCGCATAAAACCACACTGGCTCCAGCCCGATCCGGGCATGGATCTGGCCTACAATCAATCGGCTTTCAAAGTATCCGGCCCCAAATTCGCCGTTCAGCATTTCGGCAAAGTAATTCGGATTGGTCTTCTTCAGTTTGTCGATGTTCGACCCCGCGGCAGTCACGATTGCTAGGGCGTCGGGATATTGGCCGATGTGGGCATAAAACGCGTCCACGATATCGGCCATATGCTTGTCGAAGAAGGGTTTCATGTCCCGCAGTGCGTCGCGGTCGTCGTTTGTGATCCGGTTGATGTCCAAACGGCGTTGTTGTTCGCGGGCATCAAGGCCAAAAAGCGGTGTCAGCATGGTCCTACCTGGTGTTTCTTTCGGTAAAGATCGGCTGAAACTACCTGGCGGCACAGCATGTTCTTGCAAATTTGCAACAGATTATCAAGATTCAAATCATGACAGTTTTTTCATGATTATGATGCTGGCTGAGCCGGTCGATTCAGGCCGGAAGGTCGGCGGCCGACGGAAGCTTCGCCAGCTCTTCACGGGCATCGATCGGATGTTCGACAAGCTCATCCTTTTCGATCTTCCCATCCCGGAACCGGATGATGCGACTGCAATGACGGGCGATGTCTTCTTCGTGAGTGACGATCACAACCGTTTTGCCCGCCCGGTTGAGCTCTTGGAACAGGGCCATGATCTCAAAACTCGTCCGCGTATCCAGGTTCCCGGTCGGTTCGTCGCCGAAGATGATCACCGGATCCGTTACAATTGCCCGCGCGATCGCCACCCGCTGTTGCTGGCCCCCCGAAAGCTCGTTGGGCTTGTGGTGAACCCGCTGGCCCAGACCCACCTTTTCCAGGGCCGCTTTTGCCAATGCGGACCGGTTCCGGGTGCCAGCATAAAGCAGCGGGAGCTCCACGTTCTTGAGTGCGCTCGTCCGCGGCAAGAGGTTGAACGTCTGAAAGACGAACCCGATGTACTTGTTGCGGACTTCTGCCAACTCTTGGTCGAATAGCCGGCTGACTTCCCGACCGTTCAAATAGTATTCGCCGCTGGTCGGCCGGTCCAAACACCCCGCCATGTTCATGAACGTGGATTTCCCCGATCCGCTCGGACCCATGATCGCCACAAATTCACCTTGGTAGATGTTGACCGAAACCCCGTTGAGGGCGCGAACAACCATATCCCCCATCACATAGGTTTTTGTGAGGTTGCGGGTTTCGATGACCGGTTTCGGCGGTGCTTCCATTTTTCCCTTATTCGCCCGGAACCGGTTGGCCGGTTGCCAACCGGAATTTGACGTCCGAGATCAGCATGTCATATGTCGCCTGGACCAGGTTCGACTCTGCGGTGGTGAGGCTCACCCTGGCGGTCAGCACTTGAATCAAGTTCCCAGCCCCTTCCTTTTGGGCGGCTTCCGCTGCCCGGTAGTTTTCCTGGGCTGCATTCAATGCCGCCGTCGCAGCTTCAAACCGGATCCGGTTTTGGCCGTATTCCTTGTAAGTCGATTCGATTTCGGCGCGAACGTTTCGGACATCCTGCTCAAAGCTCGCATTCTGTGCCTCCAGAGTTAACCGGGCAGCGTCGAGCACCGACTTGGAATTCTGGCCATCGTAAAGCGGCATGCTGGCCGAAAAGGTCAGCGAGGCCCTTTGGAAAGGGTCGTCAGCAAAAACACGGCGGTACCCCGCATCCAACGAGAATCCGATGAGCGAGTCGCGCTTGGCCGTTCGGACGGCCACCTGTTGGGAATAGATCCGCTCCCGGCTCGCCGCCAAGTCGGCCCGGTTTGCCAAACCCAATTCGATCGCCTGCTGCAGAGTCATATCCAATTCAGGCAGTTGTTGAGCGGTCGGCTTGGCCAATTCCGGCAATTCGCTCTGCTCCCAAGCCAAAACGGCCTTGAGATCTGCAGCAGAGGTTGCCACTTGGTTTTCCGCCGCCAGCACACTGACCCGGGCATTTTGGTAATCGGCTTCCGCCTGCAAGATGTCCTTCTTCGGCACATCCTCGATCGGCGGGTTCGCCCGGAACTTCGTCTGCTCCAAGATGACTTTTGCCCGTTCGAGGTTGTCCATTTGGACGCGGAGCAATTCTTGCGCCCTCAAAGCATCGTAAAACCGGGAGTGCACGCTGAAGAGCGTGTTGCGCAAAGTCTGCAAGGCATTGAACTGCTGGGCCTCGGCACTGTAGCGGGCCTGGTCGTAGCGATCCTGCCGGCTCCCGTCATCGAACAACCGCCAGCTTACGTCCAAAGCCGCATTTGTTGTCGTGAAATCGTCCTTAGACCGGAACGGCCCGGTGAGGGTTTCACTGCGCCCCCAGTCCCGTGAAATCGAGGGGGTCACACTTGGCAAAAAGGCACTGTAGGCCCCTCGGGCACTTTTTTGGGAAGCCCGGTAGTTCAAAAATGCCGCCTGGACCGAGCCGTTCCGCTCTTTGGCCATTGTCAATGCGTCGCTGATGGTCAATGGCTGCTGGGCCGAAGCCAATCCGCAAAGCCCCATTCCAAGGAACAAGGCCCCTATTGTCCGCTGTCTCATCCTATCTGTCCCAATTTCCTCAAACCGGTTATACCGACCCCGGCCGTGCCGGGTTGCCAATAGGGGCCGCAAGGCCCCGGCAAGACCACCCCGGCGTTCGTGGCACAATAGCCAAATGGCGCGATCACTCAGCGAAATCGAAGCAATCCTCGGTGCCCATGCGGAACCGTTGCTGGGGCACACCAGCAAAACCATCGACAAGTCGATGCTCCACCTGCCCGGCCCCGATTTCGTCGATCGGATCTATGCCCAATCCGACCGGAACAACAAAGTCTTGGGGAGCCTCCAAAAGATGTTCTCGCACGGCCGGCTCGGCGGGACCGGTTATGTCAGCATCCTGCCCGTAGATCAAGGGATCGAGCACAGCGCCGGAGCCTCTTTTGCCAAAAACCCCGTCTGCTTTGACCCGGCGGGAATCGTGGAACTCGCGGTGGAAGGCGGATGCAACATGGTCTGCTCCACACTCGGCGTCCTCGGCATGGTCAGCCGCAAATATGCGCACCGCATTCCCTTCATGGTCAAACTTAACCACAACGAACTGCTGAGCTACCCCAACCGCGCAGACCAGGTCATGTTCGCCCAAGTGGAGCAAGCGTGGGACATGGGGGCCATCTCCGTGGGGGCGACCATCTATTTCGGGTCAGAAGAATCAACACGCCAACTCGTCGAAGTCAGCCAAGCCTTTGAGCACGCCCACAGCCTGGGGATGAGCACCGTTCTTTGGTGCTACCTGCGCAACGACGCCTTCAAGAAAGACAAGGATTACCACCTTTCAGCCGACCTGACCGGCCAGGCCAATCACCTGGGCGTCACCATCCAAGCCGACATCATCAAACAAAAGCTCCCCGAATGCAACGGCGGCTACAAAGCCCTGGGCACCGGCGGATCCAGCTACGGCAAGCTGGATGAACGGATGTACACCGAGTTGGCCACCGACCACCCGATCGACCTGACCCGGTACCAACTCATCAACTGCTACATGGGCCGGTGCGGGCTCATCAACTCCGGCGGCGCATCGGGCGACAACGACCTCCAAGATGCGATCACAACCGCCGTCATTAACAAACGCGCCGGCGGGTCGGGGCTCATTTCTGGTCGCAAGGCATTCCAAAGGCCGCTCAAAGAAGGGATCGAGATCCTCAACGCCATTCAAGATGTCTATCTCTGCGATGGCGTGACCATCGCCTGACGGAGGGAATCGCATCTGGGGCTGGCCAATGCCTGCCAGCCCCAGAAATGCCGAGCGGCGCTCAGCCCTGCACCGGCTCTGCCGAAGGCTCTGCCATCTCCACTACCGCGACGGCCGAGGATTTTGCCACGGTTTGATCCAGCACTTCAAGGCCAAGGGGCGTTGCCACCCGCTCAGCGCTTTGCAGCGCCAGGGCATGGTGGTCTTGCTTGTTCAAACTTTCGACAAACGATCCAGGAACCGTGTCGATCAACATCGCTTCCCGGCGGGCATTCTTCCAAACCATAAAGACCCGGAACTGCTCGAATTCGTCCGCCTCGCCGTCGTGCTGGGCCGCATCGGTAAACAGTTCTGACCGGACACACACGCATTGAAAGGCCTCCCGCGCCGGCCCCCGTTCGCCCAACAGCACGGGCAGGAACCCTTTGACGGCTTCGTACCGACCTTCTTTGAGGTGGAGGGCGAACTTGACCGTCCACGTGGCGACCAAGAATCCGCCCAGCATCAGGATGGATCCCCCAACCACTTCGGCGACATTTGCCGTTTTTGAGCCGTAGAGCCCGTGTGCGACCGCGGCCGCCCCCGGGATGGCGGCCACCAAACCCCAAAGCCTTTGCCGGTTCGGGGTTTGCCAGGACATCACGTTTCCGTCCCCACCGGTTTGCTCTTCCAAATACCCTGCCATTTTTCAGCCCCTACCCTGATTAACGGCCACCGCCGCCAAGATGATTCTACAGAACAACTACTTCAAAACAAAATTACACGGTTCCAGCAGATTGCAAGCACCCGATTTGATCCCTTAGGGCCACCGCTTCGCTGTTCGCGCCTGTCGTGTCATCGGGGAGTCCCGCCGCCCGCGGTTATGCCACATTCGGCTTCAACCGCCTATCAATAGGTTTTCGCAACCCGTTTCACGTGTCCGTCAAAGAAAAGAACTTCAAAAGCAATGCCGTCATAGGGCACATCGTGCAACCTCTCGTCTTTTGGAGACCGGACGTGCCCGTTTCCAATCTCGTAAATGTGGATCGTCCCCGCCGGGTCAGGCGTTCCCGTTAGTGATAGAGAGAGAGTCTTTCCAGATCTTGAAAACGACAGGTTCCCGTTGTGTCGGTAGCTCGAGTACAGGTGATCATTCAGCCCATATCCGGCAGAGTAGGTACCCCGGTGCTCATCCAGAGGGGCAAAAAACTGATCGATCGTCAACCCGTAGGGCAGAAGACACAAACGCCATGCCTTTGCCGGGTGGTCATGGCTACCATCGCTTAACAACGGGCCCGATTCCGGGCTATGGGTGAGATAGGGGGGCAAGAGATCATCGTAAGCATTGGCATAAAGCGCCGAAGCAATGCCGATCTGCCTGAGGTTTTCCCCTGACACTTTCGACTTGGATCTCACCACGGCCGACCTTGCGGCAACCGTCAACAAAGCAGCAAGAATGCCGGAAATCGCCACGGCAACAACGATCTGGAGCAACGTATAACCCGATTGGATTCTAGAACGTTGTTTTGCCACAGTGCGACCTATTTGCATTTTCCTCGGTATAGTCCCCGGTGCAATTGCCGGTTTGGTATTGCAACGTCCGGCATGTCAACCAAGCGCAGTCAAATGGATTGACTTCAGCGCACCCCCTTTTATTGTTTGACAGTTGCCGATAAGAACCAGTCAATCCATCTGCTGTGCATTCAAGCACGCACTGGTCGATCCCGACCGGTTTGCATGCCACTTCAACCGCTTTGGGAGAACTCGAAGGTTTGGGACAATTTTCAAATCGGGATTGCGTCACATTGAATCCGGACCCGAATGCCACTCCGGCCAGGACGCTTACCGCAACGTAGGATCGAAAATGTTTCCTATCACGGGCGCCTAGCAAAAACCCAAGTAGCATAGTGGGGGGGGGCTAAAGACCTCGTTTGAGTTAACAGAAATCGTGTCGGAGAAGGTCCAGATGCAGGCTCACCGACTTGCAAATACCCCTCGGTAAACTGCCCCTGTGCAAAGCACGCCCCAAGGCGGATCCCCACAGCCCGAGACCCCGGTCGCCGGGCCTGCCGCCACCGTCCCCCAGACTTTTGAAAGTCTGATCAAGGATATTAGCGCGCTGATGCCACCCCAGGAAAAAGAACAACCAATGGCTACTGAGAACTTTGATGCCGACCTTGTTGTCATCGGTGCCGGCCCAGGCGGGTACGTCGCTGCGATCCGCGCTGCCCAACTCGGGGCAAAAGTCATGTGCGTCGAAAAAGAATTTCTCGGCGGCACATGCCTCAACTGGGGGTGCATCCCCTCAAAAGCCATGATCGGCTCAGTCGAACGGTACCAAGACACCAAAAAGGCCGCCGAACTCGGGGTCACCATCTCCGGAGAGGTCGGGTTCGATTTTGCGAAAATCATGGAGCGCAAAGAGAAGATCGTCCAAACCCAGCGCGGAGGGGTCGGCTACTTGTTCAAGAAGAACAAGATCGAGCACGTCGAAGGGTTCGCCAGTTTCAAAGACGCCAACACCATTGAAGTCGACAAAGATGGCCAAAAGCGCACCATCCGGGCCAAGAACTTTGTCTTGGCGATGGGTTCCAGCGTTATCCACATCCCAGTCCCCGGTTTGGAAGGCGGACGCGAGAACGGTGTTTGGACATCAGATGAAACCGTCACCGCCACCCACGTGCCCAAACGAATGCTCGTCCTGGGCGGGGGGGCCGTCGGGTGCGAATTCAGCTACGTTTTTGGCGGGCTGGGCAGCGATGTCACCCTCGTTGAAATGATGCCGAACCTCATCCCCATGTTCGACGAAGAACTGGGCAAGGAGTTGGGCAAGCAGATGTCCAAACTGGGCGTGAAAGTCAAAACCGGCGCCGCGCTAGAAAAATGTGAGAAAAAAGGCGACGCCTGGGTTTGCCATGTCAAAACCGGGACGACGACCGAACAGATCGAAGTCGATGTCGTCCTGCTGGGGGTCGGGCGCAAAGCCAACACCGAAGGGATGAACCTGGAAAAAATCGGCGTCAAGTTGCACCGCCGTGGCGTTGAAATTCTCGACGACACCATGGTCACTCATGTCCCCAACATTTATGCCATCGGGGACGTCACGGGCCGAATCCAATTGGCGCACGTGGCCAGCCACGAAGGCATTATCGCCGTCACCAACATCATCAAAGGCACCAAGGAAAAGGCGCAATACAAAGCCGTCCCCAACTGCGTTTACACCGTTCCGGAAGTGGCCAGTGTCGGCCTCACCGAAGAGCAAGCCAAAACTCAAGGCCACGAAGTCAAAATCGGCAAGGCCCAATTCCGGCCGAACGGCAAAGCCATGGCCAGCGGGCACCAAGACGGTTTTGTCAAAGTCGTCGTCGATGCAAAATATGGCGAACTCTTGGGTCTGCACATGATCGGCTCCCACGTGACCGACATGATCCACGAGGGCGTTGCCGCGATCAACCTGGAAGCCACGCTGGAATCGCTCTTTATGAGCATCCATGCCCACCCCACCATGGCCGAGGTCGTCCTGGAAGCATTCGAAGACGCCCACGGCATGGCCATCCACAAAGCCTAGGCCACCTACAGGGGCCGCGTTTGAGCAAATGGCGACCGCCCAGCCCAAACGCGGTCCCTGCATCTTTTCCCCTGCCAAATGCGTTAACCTGTTTGTATGGCAAATCTGGCTAAGTCCATCCCCGTGGCGTTGACTTGCTTCTTCCTTTGCGCCTGTGCGCCGCCGGTCAAGGTGGAACAGGAAACCGACGGCACGGAAACCATCAGCAAGAACACCAAAGGCGGTTCAATGACCTTTGGCAAAGAGGGCAACAACGTCGACATCAAGTCCGAAGACGGGTCGGAAGCTCACGCCAAATCCAACGCTGACGGCACGACCGCCATGACCGGCAAAGACAAAGATGGGAACGAATTCTCAATGCAGTCCGGCAAAGAAGTCGACCTGGGCAAATTTGGGCTGCAAAATTACGGCAACAAAGAAAAAAGCAATGGCGCTTCCTCGTCGGTGGAAGCCGACACCGCTGAAGGGAAATCGGCCAATCTCACGTTTGCAACCAAAGATTCCATCGACCAAGTTATCGGATTTTACGAAAAGCAGATCGCCAAAGACAAATCCACCTACAGCGCCAACGGGAGCAAATTCGTCAGCGGTAAGACGTCCAACGGAGCCGAAGTCTTCATCTCTGCCTCCGCCTCCGATGGCTTGACGCAGGTTTCGATCTCCGCGAGCCTTAAAAAGAGCTAAGTCTCCTGATCCCGGCCAATCGGAATCTGGGCTCCGCCCATTCCATGGTGCCGGGATCGGTTCTTTTTGCCGGGCGCGGTCAGGCGGGCTCCAAAGATTGGTCACCATCCCGGCGCAACCGGAGGATGTCGACCAAGGCCAGGAACAGGGTGAGGAGCATCGGCCCCGCCATCAACCCGACCGGGCCCAAGGCCACAACCCCGCCAATCAACGCAAAAAAGACCGGGATTTCGTGCAATTTCGTCCGGGCCCCAATGAACAAGGGCCGCAAAACGTTGTCGATTGTGGAGATCAACCCAAAGCCGATGACCAGGACAAGGACGCCCTGCCAGATCTTGCCCTGAATCAACAAGGACAGGCCGATCGGCACATAAACCACCGGTGCCCCCAAAAGGGGGATGGTGCAAAACAAGGTCGTGAGCAGCGCCAAAGGAATCGCGCCAGGGACGCCCACAATCCAATAAAGCAACAGGGCCAGCCCGCCTTGGATCCCCGCAACCACCACAACCGAATAGAAAACCGACCTTACTGTGTTTGCGATCTGCTGAAGGATCTTCTCGGTGTCTTCACGGGGCAAAGGAACCAAATCCAAAACTGGTTCCTTCATGTTGTGCCCGTCCCTCACCATAAAAAACATCGTCAGCAACGAAATGACCAAGGTCAAGACCGTGAACACAAAATTCTGGATGCCGCGGGACAATGGGGCAGAAATCCGGCGGCCGATCTCCGCTTTGTTTTTGTCCAGCACATCGGCCATGTGGATGTCGGTGGCCCCGACTCGATCCATTAGCGGTTTGAGCGTCTTGTCTAGTTCGTCGCCCAGCGTTCGGAGCACATCGGTTTCTGCCCCAACCCCACGCCCAGAATCATGGAGCAGCTGCTGGGCATAGCTCACAACTTGCACGCCCGCAATGGAACCGGCCACCGCCAAGGGCAATGTCACGACGAAGGCCGGAACAAGCGTCACAGCCAAGGCGGCCGTCCCCCGTTTCCACCCCTTGGCAACCAGCCGCTCGAAAGCCGGGTACAGCAAGATCGAAAAAACACTTGCCCACAAAATCGCCGGCAGGAACGGCGAAACCAGATAGATGACTCCGCCAATGACGGCGATGGCCACGATCCAAAAGATGATGAATCCATTGCGGGATTTGAAGTCGTGCATGCCTTTTTCCGTCCTACCTGGCAGGTCTGTACGATTCTGACCTAACCGCCGTTACTGATGATCCGTCTTAGGGCGTCTTTTGCCCCTTCGCGGTCACCCGGAGTAATGACGCCATCCAAGACCAACCGCTCGATCTCTGCTTTGAGCCGGCCCACTTCAGGTCCAGGATCGATCCCGGTCAATTCCATGATTTCCTTGCCAGAAAGAGGGCTTTGCCATCCCGAGTCCGATTCGCTCGTCTGCAACTCGGTGATCCTTTGCCGAACGGTTCCCAAATCCAGCCGGCGCACACCCTCTTTGAGTGCGTTGGCATCCGCATCCAGCAGCAGGAACCAATTCTCCAATTGCGGGCCCAAGTCCCGGGCGATCCTCCGCGCCGCGGGCTTGGTCAGCTCCTTGATCCCGCTCAGTCGCATATGGCTGCCAACCAACAACGAGACGTCGCTTGCCTGCCCACTCGAAAATCGCCACCTGAGACACAGCTCGGCCGCCATTTTGGCCCCCACGCTTTCATGGCCAAAAAAGCGGATGTCACCGTTTGCATCAACTGAACGCGTGACCGGTTTGGCCACATCGTGGAGCAATGCCGCCAAAAGCAGGATCAGCCGATCCCCACCCGCCTGGCCAGTAGCCGCGGCGTTGTCCACGACCTGCAAAGTGTGCCCCCACACGTCGGCAGTGTGCCATTTCCCTTGCGATACGCCGTGCATCGCCTCCAATTCGGGCGCCCAACTGCTGAGCAGACCGAGCCGGCTCAAATCGTCAAGGGCCTTGGCCGGAAACGGGCCAAGCAGCATTTTGGCAAACTCGTCGCGGATCCGCTCTTGGGATATCACCCCCAGCCGGAACGACTCCGATTGGATCGCCTCCGCCAATCCTGGAGCGAAGTTGAAGCCCAATTGGTGGCGGAATCGCACCGCCCTCAACATGCGCAGGGGGTCGTCGTGGAAGGTGCCCGCTGAATCCCGGGGCGTCCGCAAGATCCGGTCCGACAAATCGGCCAGGCCCGACCCCAAAAGGTCGACCACTTCCCCGTTCTGGATTTCTAATAGCAACGCATTGACCGTGAAATCCCGGCGGAGCGCATCTTCAAGCAATGTCGCCGGTTGTGTTTCGGGTTTGCGGGATTCCGGAGAATACGATTCGCGCCGCGCCGTCACCAACTCGACCGGGGTTCCAGCAACCATGACCATCGCCGTGCCGAATCGGGCAAAGGTCTGAGGTGATCCCACATTCTTGCGGTCATGAGCATGGATCACGGACGCCAGTTCCTCCGCATCCCCTTCGGTGACCAAGTCGAGGTCGTTTTTGGCCGGAATGCCGAGCAGCGCATCGCGGACTGCTCCACCCACCAGGTAAACGCGGCCTTGGAAAGGCGTGCCCCTGACGGCATCGCGCACCAGTGCCACCGCGGCATGGCCCATCAACCCGCGAATGCTTCCCGACATGTGACCCTCTGCATTGTGGACCACCGGGACGCCCAGGCCATTCCCGCGTTGATCCGACGCCTGAAGTAAGAGTGCAGGCAAATCTCGGAGCCAAGCGTTGCAAGGCCGGCCATCCCGTTTGCAGAAGCCGCGATGTGGACTATTCTCACCAAATTGGTGAACTTTGGCCGGTTCAACCCAGATAGGATAACGATATGCCTGACGATGCGGTGAAGCAAGACGCGAAGAACGGAGAAAAAAAAGAAGACAAAAGGAAACTTGTCGAAGAAACGCCGGTGACCCGGGATGGGGTGGCCGGGGGGCACGAATACACTGTTGAGACCGGCCGCTTGCCGATCTTTGACAGCGATGGCGAAATCGAAGCCCTCATGTTCTACCACTACTACCGCCGCAAGGGCGGAGGCGTGCGCCCAATCATTTTCAGCTTCAACGGCGGGCCGGGATCGCCCAGCCTGTGGCTGCACTTGGGGACGATGGGGCCCAAACGGGTGAAAATGGAAGCCGACGGGGATATGCCCCAGCCGCCGTTCCAATTGGTGGACAACCCCCACAACTGGCTGGAATTCGGCGACCTGGTCTTCATCGACCCGGTGGGCACGGGTTACAGCCGCGCCAAAGACGAAGAAACCGCCCAAAAATTCTGGAGCGTCAAGGGGGATATCGAGTCAGTGGGGGAATTCATCCGGCTCTTTCTCTCGCGGAAAGAGCGGTGGACTTCCCCGCTCTATCTGGCTGGGGAAAGCTACGGCACCACCCGGGCCACCGGGCTCAGTGGGTATCTCGTCGAGCGCGGCGTCGCCTTCAGCGGCCTAATCCTTGTGAGTTCGGTACTCAGTTTCCAAACCCTCCGGTTCAACAAGGGCAACGACCTCCCTTATGCCGTTTACCTGCCCACCTACACGGCAACCGCCCACTACCACGGCAAGGTGACCGGAGACCTCAAGCAGCTGATCGACAAGGCGCGGGATTTTGCATTTGGCGCCTATTGGACAGCGCTCGCCAAGGGGTCGGCCCTAGAAGGCGAAGAGCGGAGCCAGATCCGGGCCGAGCTTTCCGCCCTCACCGGTTTGACCGAAACCTATCTCGAACATTGCGATCTGAGGCCGGACATCTGGAAGTTCTGCAAAGAGTTGTGCCGGGACGAAAATCGCACCGTCGGCCGATTGGATTCCCGGTTCAAGGGCATTGATGCCACCAACCGCGGAGTTGACGAAGGGCCAGAGCACGACCCTTCCATGTCTTTGTTGATGGGGCCCTACACCTCTTTGTACAACCACTACGCCCGCACCCAATGCGGATACGAAACCGATTTGGAGTATTGCGTCTTTAAAGGGATCAAGAAACCTTGGGACTGGGGCAGCGCCGGGGACGGCCACCCAGACACCAGCGAGGCCTTGCGCAAAGCCATGAGCCGGAACCCCTACATGGGCGTTTTTGTGGCATCAGGCTATTACGATTTGGCCACCCCGTTTTTTGCCACCGAGTACACGGTTTCCCACTTGGATCTAGATGCCTCACTCCGCAAGAACATCGAAATCAAAGAGTACGAGGCCGGACACATGATGTACATCCACGAAGGTTCGTTGGAAAAACTCGCCGCCGAAGTCGGCGAGTTTGTGCGCCGAACCCAGGGCGTCAGCTAATGGTTTGCGGGGTTGGCTTTTGGCCAACCCCTACTTGACGCGGAACGATTGCATGATTTGGGGAGCCGCCGAAATCGCCTGTTCCCCATTGGTCGTCGTGAAGTCCACCCGGTAGCACGATTCGCCGTCGCAGACGATGTAGATCTCTTGCCACGTCTCATCCCCGGTCACCATCTTGCCGTGGTGTTTGATCACGTAGGCCGGGCCGACCGGAAGCTCGATTTTCTCGGATTTGGACCGGAAGATCTCTTCTGTAACGCGCTTGGCCTCTGCTTCCAAATCGGCCCCGCCACCATGCTTCGTGATATTCACGGTGAGGCCAGTGGCCGGTTCCCCGGGGAGCGGGCGGTAGTCCTTGTTGTTCAGAATCAAAGACGCATTGGCGGTCGTTGATTCTTTGGGCGCGCTCATGCTGTAGCCAACCCCGGGATTGCTCATGTTTTGCAGGTCGCCCAGGCTTGCCCCGGCTTCCTTTGGCACTTGGTAGCTTTCGGGGACAACTATCGAAAACGTTGGCTGCTCGCACAAATACCAACCGGCTTGCACTTGGGCCGCCGGCACGTCCCGTTTGAGCTTGATCACATTTTTTGGCCCGCAGGCGACCAACGTGATCAACGCGACCAAAATCCCGAACTGACCTAACCGCTTCATCACTCCTGACATTACATCCTGGGACGAACGACTCGTTGCACAAAGAATGTTAAGGTTCGGGCCCATCTGGCGGATTTGACTCGTCAAACCGCCCGTAGAATGGAGCTGAACCCATGATCGCCACGATCCAAGAAGCCCTGCAAGACCTGAAAAACGGAAAAATGGTGATCGTCGTCGACGACCCTGGCCGCGAAAACGAAGGCGACCTGATCATGTTGGGCGAACACACGACCGCCGAAGACATGAATTTCATGATTAAAGAAGGGCGCGGCGTGCCGTTCATCAGCACAACCCCCGAGCGGCTGGATCAACTCGGCATCCCCATGATGACCAAGGCCAACACCGCCCGGCTCGGCACCGCTATGGCCGAAACGGTGGACGCCATCGAAGGCACAACCACAGGAGTCAGCGCCGGCGACCGCGCCAAAACCGTAGCCGTGCTTTGCGACGAAAAAGCCTTGCCCGGCGACCTGATGCGCCCGGGGCACATGCTGGTTTTGCGCGCCGAACCCGGAGGAGTACTCCGCCGCGCCGGACACACGGAAGCCTCGGTTGACCTGGCTCGGCTCTGCGGATCGGTGCCCGTTGGCGTCGGCGTCGAAATCATCGGCGATGACGGGGAGATGCTCCGCCTGGGCGGGGGTCTGGAAGACTATGCCCTGAAACATGGCCTGAAGATCATCACGATCGAAGACCTCATTGCCTACCGCCGACGCACCGAAACCCTAATCGAACGCAAAGCTGGACCCATCGAATTCCCCACCAAATACGGGACGTTCACGATCTACGCCTACGAAACCGAAGTTGAGCCCGAACCCTTCATCGCGATTGTCAAAGGCGAAATCACCCCCGAACCCGTTCTCGTCCGGGTGCACAGCTCGTGCCTCACCGGGGATATTTTGGGTTCGCTGCGGTGTGATTGCGGCGACCAACTTGCCGCCGCGTTGCAGATGATCGAATCCGCCGGATCGGGCGTCGTCCTCTACATCGCCCAAGAAGGCCGGGGCATCGGCATTGTCAACAAGCTCCGCGCTTACGAACTACAAGATGGCGGGCTGGACACTGTCGAGGCCAACGAAGCGTTGGGGTTCAAACCGGATCAGCGCGATTACGGATTGGGCTCGCAGGTGTTGTACGACCTAGGGGTCCGCAAAATGCGGCTGATGTCCAACAACCCAGCCAAACGTGCAGGTCTGCAGGGGTTTGGGCTAGAGATCGTGGAAACGGTGCCTCTGATCACCCCACCCACCGAGCACTCGGAAAAGTACATCGAAACCAAGCGCGACAAAATGGGCCACATGATCCCCTAGTTCCCTCCCCAGGACTGGGGAGGGCTAGGGAGGGGTCGAAAGAAAACATTGGCCTTCCCTCCCCAGGACTGGGGAGGGCTCGAGAGGGGTCGAAAAAAAACGGTTTCTTCCCTCCCCAGGACTGGGGAGGGTTAGGGAGGGGTCGAAAAAAAAACTACCCGCCCTCTAACACCGCCCAAATGTGTGTCAAAACCGCATCGGTTTGGTGCAACACGTCGTCGTTTGATATCCGAATCACGAGGAACCCCAAAGATTTTATAAGGGCGTCACGAGCAGCATCTTTGGTTAGTTGCTCCGAATCGTGGCTCACTCCATCCACCTCGATGACAACCCGGCGCTCCATGCACACGAAGTCAACAACGTACGGACCAATTGGATGCTGGCGGCGGATTGTATAGCCGCGGTTCCGCCATTCGCGGAGCCTTGACCACAGGACTTTTTCCGGCCCTGTCATGTGGCGGCGCAAAACTTTGGCATTCGTTTTTGCGCGTTCCGAAGCCGTCCGCCGCATTGACTGATGTTAGCTGACACACTCCCTCCCTCAGTCTGGGGTGTACGGATTCCTTCGTGAGCGCAGGGCTAAAACGCTGCCCAAGGCCCCCCTCCCCAAGTCTGGGGAGGGATGGGGAGGGGTTGCTGAATTTCTGCAGCAATTTGGCTCAAGTTGCAAGCTGGAAACTACAAACTGAGGGCGTTGAAAGCCAAGCTAAAACAGGCCTCGACCCATCCCTAACCCTCCCCAGTCCTGGGGAGGGGATTCGACGCAATACGTGGCAACAGCTTCATTGCGCCAAAACTGGGAAATGGGGTTGTTCAAACTTTGAAGCAGACTCCGGCCCCCCTCCCCAAGTCCGGGGAGGGCATTGGACGCAGACCCGGCAACTCATCTACATTGGGCGACCAACAGATGGCACTCACTGACACGCCTCACACTCCTCGCCGTTGCGCATGGCTTCAATCGAGCAGGCCGCCTTTTCCGCTTCCGTATAGACCCGCCGCTCGTCGGCCTGCTTTTTGACCGCGACCGTCGCCTTTTCGATGTTGCTGGCCCCCAGGGTGCGCAGGTAGTACGTGGTTTTCAGCCCGACGTGCCACGCCCGGCGATACATGTGCGACAGCGTCTTGAGATCCGCTTGCCCAAGGAACAGGTTCACCGATTGCGATTGGTCGATCCACTTTTGCCGCCGCGCCGCCGCATCGATCACATATTCGTAGGGGATGGCGAACGCGGTGGCAAATTTCTGCTTCAGGTCGTCCGGGATTTCTTCGATGGCATCCAGTTCCCCGTCAAAGTAT
Source organism: Armatimonadota bacterium (assembly GCA_016789105.1). Lineage (NCBI taxonomy): Bacteria > Bacillati > Armatimonadota > Armatimonadota bacterium. The sequence continues at coordinate 69,843 of JAEURN010000009.1, read as the reverse complement.
TTGACCTGGTCGATGACATCCGGTGTCCACAGGCCCCGCGCCTTCAGGTCCTTGACCATGTACGGGTTGACCACCACAAAGTCGCCGCTCAAGTTGCTCTTGACGTACATGTTCTTGTAGAGCGGTTCGATGCATGGGCTGGTGCCCATGATGTTGGCGATGGTGGCGGTGGGGGCAATGGCCAACACGTTGGAATTGCGCATGCCTTGGGTGGCGATTTTCTCGCGCACTGGTGTCCAGTCCATTTTCCCGCCTCGGGGCACTTCAACCGGGATGCCGCGCTCACGTTCCAAGGTTTCGAGAGTGTCTTGCGGCAGCATCCCACGATCCCACTTTGAGCCCTTGTAGCTGGAATAGACACCCCGTTCGGCGGCGAGATCCGATGACGCCTCGTAGGCGTAATAGGCAACCGCTTCCATGATTTCGTCATTGAATTCGATGGCTTCCTCGCTGGCAAAGTCGACACCCTTCTCAAACAAGGCATGGTGCAAGCCCATGACCCCCAAACCGATTGGCCGGTGTTTGCTGTTGGCGTTCTTTGCCGCTTCGGTCGGATAGAAGTTGATGTCGATGACGTTATCCAAGGCGCGGACGGCCACGCGGACGGTTTCCCGCAATTTCGCATGGTCGATCTCCCCATCCGGGGTCAGGTGGTTATCGATGACGATGCTGCCCAGGTTGCAAACGGCGGTTTCATCGGCGCTGGTGTTCAGCGTGATTTCCGTACACAGGTTGGAGCTGTGGATGACTCCGACGTGGTCCTGGGGTGAGCGCAGGTTGCACGGGTCTTTGAACGTGATCCACGGATGCCCGGTTTCGAACAGCATCTTCAGCATGGCTTTCCAGAGCTCCAACGCCTCGATTTCGCGACCCCAGATTTCGCCGCGCTTGGCCATTGCCTCATATTCCACATAGCGGGTTTCAAAGGCCTGGCCATAAAGGTCGTGGAGATCTTTGACCTCGTTGGATCGGAACAACGTCCAATTCCCCCGCTCTTCCATCCGCTTCATGAAGAGGTCGGGAACCCAGTTGGCGGTGTTCATGTCGTGCGTGCGGCGGCGCTCGTCGCCGGTGTTGCGCCGCAGCTCCAAAAAGTCGTAGATGTCGTTGTGCCAGGTTTCCAAATAGGCACAACCGGAACCCGCCCGCTTGCCGCCTTGGTTCACGGCGACTAATTGGTCGTTGTGCATCTTGAGGAACGGGATCACCCCCTGACTTTCGCCATTGGTTCCATTGATGAACCCACCCGTGCCCCGCACGCTGGTCCAACTGCCCCCGAGCCCGCCGGCCCATTTGCTCAAAAACGCATTTTCGGCGATCCCCCGCAACATGATGCTCTCAATCGAATCATCGACCTTGTAAAGGTAGCAGCTGCTGAGTTGGCTGCGCAGTGTGCCGGAATTGAACAGGGTGGGCGTGCTGCTGCAGAACCGCCGGCTTTTGTAGAGTTGGTAAAGCTCGATGGCTTTGTCTTCGCGGCCATCTTCGTCTTTGAACAGCCCCATGGCCACCCGCATCCAGAACATTTGGGGAGTTTCGAGCCGCCGCTGCGTTTTTCCGGTTTTGTCGGTAATCAGGTATCGGTCGTAAAGGGTTTGGATGCCCAAAAAGTCGAAGTCCAGGTCGGCTGTCGGATCCAAGGCGGAGGCCAGCTTGGCCATGTCGTAAACCCGCAGATCCGGCGAGATCCGGTCGATCTCCACCGCCTGCTGGATGTTGCGCAAAAACGCCTGGGCATGGAACTGCTTTAGCTTGTCGAGGCCGTCGCGGACGATATCCCAATCCAAAACCTCTTCATAGATGTATGTCAGCAAGATCCGGGCGGCAAAAAACCGGAAGTCGGCATCCTTTTCCATCAGGGTCTTGGCGTTCATCACGATCAGCTTCCGCAAGTCGGCCGCCGGGATGTCCGCGGTGATGCTTCGACGGAGCTCCACTTCAATGCGGTCGCGCGGCATATCAATATCCAAACCGATCAAGGCGAAATCAATGCGCCGCCGCAGGTCTTCGCCATCCCAAAACTGGGGGACGCCATCCTTGTCCAGCACCGAGATCATTTCGAACTGGTCGCTGCTCGCCGCTGTGGCCCGCTCTTCCAAACGCATCATGGCGCGCTGGGCCCGATAGGTGATGTAGGCTTCGGCGACCTTGAAATGGCCCCCGCGCATCAATTCTTCTTGAACCAAATCTTGGATAGTTTCGATGCCCACATAGGCGTTGCCGCTGGAAAGAACCTTCATTTCAACATTTGCCGAAATTTCAACCGCTGGCTCACTGTTCAGCCCTTGGCTCAAAAACGCCTTGCGAACCGCAATCTCCACCTTGTCGGTGCTCCACGGCACCACCTGTTGGTTCCGCCGGATGAGCTTGACCCGTCCCACCGGGCTATCGCCCTTGGGTAACCGGCTCCGCTGGCTGACCAGGCTTTTGGCAACTTCAAATGCCCCCGCCTCAATCAAGACGGCTTCGATCAAGACCGAGAGGTCGTATTCGGTGATCGAGAGCCGGTCGCCACCCAGTGTCCCCAACCGGTCGATGACATTCCGCGCGATCCGCTTGGCAAATTGGCGGTTTTCGGGGGTGTCCAAATCAGTGCGGCCTTGGCTAAGAAGGACGGCGGCCATCGCGTCCCCGACGATCTCGCCCACCACCCCAACCTGAAATGCCTGCTCGCTTTTCCCGCTGACCAATCGGATCTCCTTTTCAAAACTGAGTTCCCGGCTGATCTCGTCAGCCCAGTCCAGCTTCGGCCGTTCGCCGGTTGACATCAGGGCGTAACGCTTCAGTTCCAGATCCGATAGAGTGCTGCTCATTGCAAATTCCTTTTCAATTGTTCCAATTTCTTTTGACGCCGCGCCCGGCGCCCGCCACCCCTAGCCCTCCCAGGCGGGTGGCCGACCTTTGCCTTTTCAGGAAGAAAAAGCCCCGGAGCCAGGGCCCCAGAGCGTCTTCTTTGCCCACCGGCGGTTTGTTGACCCCAACGCCAGATGCCGTCGTGTGCATCCGTGGGATCCGCCGGCTTTCCAGGCGGAAATCCGTTTCGGCCCTCGCAATCCAGCCCTCGTGAATCCACGGGGGTGAACCGCTACATTCTGTGGTTGGGACGCCATCCAACCACAAGATGGAGCGACTTTTTTCAGATTTTCTTTCCGACGATTACCCACAGCCCGCGGGGGAAAAACCCGCTGTTGGCTGATCTTGATTATAGTATCTTTTTGTCTACTATTACAAGGGGCTGAGACAAAAAAATTGCCCAGGCTTTGCAACCCGGGCAATCTTATGGAGGCAAGTCGCCATTACAGGGGAACTCTCTGACCCGCGCTTACTTGTCGCGGTTCCGCCGGTGTTCGCGCAAGAACGCCGGGATATCGATTTCGGCATCCGATTCTTCGAAGACATCCTTTGATTCGGATGCCTCCCGTTGCGCCGCTTTGTTGCGGTCCCAGATATCGCGGATAGCACTACCGGTTGGGGAACTGAACTTCCGGGATTCCGGAGCTTGCGGTTCCTCTTTCGAAACCGATTCTGCAGCTGTCGCGGCCGTGCTGGACGATTGGGTTGCTTGCGGTTCGGACGAGGCCACGCTCTTGAAAACAGGCTTGCGCGGTTCAGCGTCAAAACCGGTTGCCAGGACGGTGATGCGGACTTCGCCTTCCAGCCGGGGGTCGATGACGGTGCCAAAAAAGATGTTGGCTTCTTCGGGGTCGCACAAGTTGTGGATGTAATCCATCGCCTCGCTCACCTCGCTCAGCGTCAGGTCTTCCCCACTGGAGATGTTGACCAAAAGACCCCGCGCGCCGTTGATGGTTTGCTCCAACAGCGGGCTGGAAGTGGCTTGCTCGGCGGCATGCAGGGCGCGCTGCTCACCCACACCGTATCCGATCCCCATCAGGGCCGGGCCGGCGTTGAGCATCACTGCTTTCACATCGGCAAAGTCCACGTTGATCTGGCCGGGGATGGTGATGATGTCGCTGATCCCTTGCACGCCCTGGCGGAGGACGTCATCGGCAACCCGGAACGCATCGATCATGCTCGTCCGCCGCTCCACGACATCCAGCAACCGGTCGTTCGGGATCGTGATCATCGTGTCCACTCGGCCAATGAGCGAGGAAACGCCGTTTTCACTCATCCGGCGGCGGCGCGGGCCCTCAAACCCAAACGGACGGGTGACGATGGCCACCGTCACAGCCCCGAGTTCTCGGCTTAAGTCGGCAATCACCGGGCTGGCCCCGGTGCCGGTTCCGCCGCCCATGCCTGCGGTAACAAAGACCATATCCGCGCCTTCGATGACTTTGCGGATGTCGTTCTTGCTTTCCTCAGCGGCCGCTTTGCCCGTTTCCGGGTCGCCACCGGCACCGAGCCCACGGGACAGGTTGGGGCCAAGCTGGATTTTTTTGCCCGCCTTTGAATTGTCCAGAACCTGGATGTCTGTGTTCATCGCGATGAACTCCACACCCTGGATCCCTGCGTCCACCATTCGGTTCACGGCATTGCACCCGCCGCCGCCGACCCCAATCACCTTGATCACCGCACCATCTGCCATTGCCATTGTCCTGATCCTTAACTTTCCTTTGCCGAGCCAATCTGGCTACTTTCGGCCATCCAACCTTGAAATCAACGTCCTAAAACGATCGCGCCACCCGGCGGAACCGCTGATTGGGGCCATTTCGGCCTCATCAGATTCTAAAGCGTACCGCGCAACGCCCACGATTGTCGCGAGCATAGGCGATGCGACCTGTCCAGCAAATCTCCCCACCACTCGCGGTTGTGCAACTTTGCAATGTTTTCCGTTTAAGATTTCTTGGCAAAGATGCTCAGTTCCGGGCAAAATGCTCCCACCACCGGTCAAAACTACCATGACAGGAATATCGCTTTCCGGCGCAAACCCTTCCAATTCCTGGCCGATGGCCGCAAAGATTTCACGCAGGCGGCTTTCCACAATCTCGACCAGCACCTTCTTTTGCATGGGGCGGTTGCCGGTCCCGGGTTGATTCACCATGACCCGGGCTGCAGCATCCACGGATTCCGCCCAAGCTTCGGCTTCCTCGCATTTCAACCTTTCGGCTTCGTCCCAGTCAACGTTCAAAAGTTGCATGATGTCCCGCGTGACGAATGCCGACCCCATTGGGATTACAGCCTGGTAAGCAAAGGCCCCGTCTAAAAAGACACCGATCGAGGTCGATTCGGCACCAATGTCGACGACGGTGGCCCCAAGTTCCAAGCCATCGGAGCTGAGCGTGCCGAGGCCCGATGCCAACGCAGTCGGGACAATGCCTTGGATCTCCCTCCCACCCATGCCAAGGATCCGTTCCAGTTGGTCCAGCTCGCTGTCCCTCCCGGCCACGATGTGGGTTTCAACTTCGATTTTTGTAGCTGGCGCCCCCTCCGGAGGGTGCCCCACCCGGTTCCCATCGACGGCATAGTAGCGGGGAACCGCCATAACTTGCCCAAAACCCGGCGGCAAGGCAACCCGTCGGCTTGTTTGCACCAGCGTGTGGATGTCTTGACGCTTCACCGCCCGGCCCGCCGGATAGACCGGCGTCATCGCCTGGCCGGTGCAACTATGGAAATCCGGGGAGCCATAGCCAATCGTCAGCCTTTTAACCGGCGCCTGAATGTGCCGTTCCAGCTTGCCCAATACGGCATCCACGGATTCGGCGACAGCCCGTTCGTCATCGATCCGCCAGCGGTCGAACCCCGCAGATGGGCCATAGGCCAAAGATTGGACTTCGAGCCTCCCCTTTTTGTCCGCATGGGCGATCAGGGCCGCCACTTTGGCGGCCCCGATTTCAAGTGCCACTACCGAGTCGTGAACATCCACAGATCCAATTCCTCAAAATCCAATTGTTAGGCTTCCGCCGCTGGCTCTGCCTCGCCGCCTGAAAGTGTTTCGCGGAGCTCGCGCCGTTTCCGCTGATCCGCTATTCTACTGATTGCAAGCCGGCGGATCAGGCTTGCATTATTAAAAATCCGCCAGCCGAACACCAGAGCCGCCGCCAACATCAGATTCAGACCAATGTTCACGCCCAGCCAAACAAAGAACATTGCCAGCACAATGTTGAACAAAAACCCGGAGACAAAAATGTCTTGCTGGAACTTTCCTTCCAGGTAACTCCGCGAACCTCCGCAGATCGAATCGAGTCCGGCCAGGACCGCAACGCTCATATAAGGCGCCAGCAGTTGGGGGACTTGCTCAGAAACGAGCGCACCCAACAACACGCCGACGATCAGGGCCAAAACCGGGATCAGAATCAATTCTTTACCTCCGGAACGTGTCCGAAACGGAATTTCGTCGATCCGTCATAGGCCGGGATAACCAGTTCCTTGGCCGGCTCCACCGAAACCATATTGGGGTCGACTTCCCGGAGTTCAGTCAGAATCCCGCCCGGCATGTTGATCGCCCCCAGCAAGGTCTTTGAATCTCCAACAGCCTGGACCGCGATCGGTGGAGCAATTTTTTGAGCCCCTACCAAAATCGTGCTCCCAACACATCGGAAGTCAGTGCGCGGGCCGACCCGCAACCCATTGACGGCAATCGCCTCCGCACCGGCGTTGAATAGTTCGTTCACCGTCTTCAACACATCCAGGTAGTGCACAACGCCGTTGTCGGCAATCAACATCTCTTCCGGAGGCTTTTTGCTGTCGTTGAGCGTGACGATGATCCCAGGTCCCACAACATCCGTGAGCCCGGCGAACATCTTGGTCTCTTGCAGACTGTCGTTGATCTCTTTGGTGGCGTTGCCAGTTTCGGCGATCTTCGTCTCGAGCTTGGTCTTGTCTTCACGCAACTTGGAGACTTCTTCTCTCAAGTTGACCAGTTCCTTTGCCATATCCAAGTCGCCGGCGGCAAACTCCTGGCGGATACCATCTGGCAGGCTGGCAACCGTCCGCTGCCGAGCCCCTTCTTTCAAAACCGCCAGGCTGCCCAACATCCCAATCAACAGAGCCAGCAGGCTCGTGGGGAGGACCCAACCTTTCGGGCTTTGGCGGCTGGCAAATGGGTTCATCGATTCAAGATCCGTAAACGGGCCGGTCAGGTGCGCTCACATTGATTGACTTGTAGCGAAGAACCTTGTCTTTTTCCTCGCGAAATGCCCGCTCCAAAACGTCGAACTTTTCGTCCAAATCGGAATCTGTGCCCAAAACGATCTGGGGACCATCGACCACCTGTAAGGATAGAACGGATCGCTCATCCAACACAACCTTAAAGGGCAGTTCGCCGAGGAAAGTCTGACTTTTGGCGGCAACATGCGCGACCGAAACCAACGGCCAGGCCGGCACAACCGTCAACTGCATAGCCATGGAAGATGCCGGGAGCACCAAATCAGGGCCTTTGAATGCCTCGGCCCAATAATCCTGATACAGCGTGCCTCGGCTATCCAAATAGGTAGCAAAATTGGGCGGCTCTTTCTCGGCGCCAAGATTCTCCTCAACCCGGGCGACCGGGACACGGGGGACGACAACCGCCGTACCGCGTCCAAAAATGTTCGTCGTCACTTTTGCCTCGGCAAGACGGTTGTCGGCCAAAATCGACGTCTCCATTGCGGATTGGCTCTGCCGGATCCACGGGACTGTAGCCCATATTTGCAGCCTTTTTTGAATCAACTTGGATTCATCAGAGTTTGCCCCTTTCACCGTGACCGATTTCAGACCAGTTGCCGTGCTCATGCCCAGCCCAGCGGCAAGGTTGGCAATCGCCAGTATCCAAAGGAAGCCGCCAAGGCCCAAGCCGGCTGGCTTGCGCGGCTGCGGGTTGCGATTACGGGCAGGTTTTTTCGAGGGCATCGAGCAAAATCCATTCAACCAGGTCTGGGAAGCTGATCCCGGCCTCGGTGGCCGATTTCCGAACCAAGCTCGTCTCGGTCATTCCGGGCAAGTTGTTCAATTCCAGCACCACGACCTTGTCCTTTGTGACGATCATATCTGTGCGGGTGATTCCCCGGCAACCCAGTGATCGATGGCATGCCAGGGCCTGAGCCATTGCCACCTGCATCTGTTCCGGTGCCAGCCGGGCCGGGCAGATCTCATCGGTTGCCCCCGGCGTGTATTTGTTCGCAAAATCGTAGTCCCCTTCTTGAGGGGCGATCTCGACGGGAGGCAGCGCGCGATCCCCCATGACAGGCACGCTGATCTCGACTCCTTCGATCAACTCTTCGACCAAAACCTCATCATTGTGGGCCAGCGCCTTTTCAATGGCCGGCGCCAATTCTTCAGGCCGTGAAACAAAACTCAGCCCCACAGTGGAGCCCTGCCCGTTCGGCTTGACCACGGCCGGAACCGGGAAGTCGGGGACTGGTTGGCCACGCCGGACCACTATCCCCTGCGGAACCGGGATCCCCGCTGCGGCAAACACTCGTTTTGATGCCTCTTTATCCATGGCTAATGCACAAGCCTGGATCCCGCAACCCGTGTAGGGCACACCAAACGTTTTCAGCAGGCCCTGCACGCCGCCATCCTCGGCCCATTCGCCGTGCATCGCCAAAAAGATGGCATCGGGGCGGTCCGGGCCAACCAAACGGCTCAAATCGCCAGACCCAAGAGCCACTGCCGCGATATCGACAAGCTCAGATCGGTATCCCTTTGACAAAAGAGCGGCGTGGACGGCCCTCCCACTGTGGATCGAAACCTCCCTTTCTGGGCTCAGCCCCCCATAAGCCACCCAAACCGAGCGCGTGGGCCGGTCGCAACGGCCCATTTCGGCAACAAACCCGGCGGCAAACTCTGAGATGTTCCCCGCGCCCATCCCAACAACGACGTCGCCGGGCTCGACCCAACGGGCCACTTTCATCGGGAGTTGTTGCCGCGCCGGTACGTAATAGCCCGGCTTTTTGCATTTTTCCAAGATCCGCCAGCTGCTCACACCTGGCATCGGCTCTTCTCGGGCCGGGTAGATATCCGTAAGCACAACCAAATCGGCATGGTCAAGCGCAGCCGCGAATTCGTCGATCAAAGGGGCGGTTCGCGAATACAAGTGGGGTTGGAAAACAACGACAAGGCGCCCGGGCCAACCCGCGCGAACGGCCGCCAACGATTGCGCGACTTCCGTCGGGTGGTGAGCATAATCGTCGATCACGGTCAACCGGCCAAAACCCGCCATTTCCCCATCGAACCACACCTGCTGACGGCGCTCGGCCCCGCCGAAATTTTTGATTCCTTCCAGAGCGGCTGCCCCGCCCCCTGCCACCTGAATGGCGGCCCAGGCGGCCGACGCGTTGGCGATGTTGTGCGCCCCTTTTTGCCGAAGTTCGCCGTCCACCGGGGATACGTCCGGGTCGAAACCGATTTTCTCCACGCCAACCCGCTTCGCGATCTCGCAAGCCCCCGGATCGGAGAGGTTGTACACAAGGATCCGGGCCCGGTTGGCGAATCGCGTCACGGAATCCCGCAAATTCTCCCATGTCCCGTGGAAATCCACGTGGTCGAGTTCAAGATTCAGCAGGACGGCAATATCGGGGTCAAAATCATGGAGGCTGTCATAGGCCTCGCACGCCTCGACGACGGCAAAATTCCCGCCGCCATCCACCACAGAAGTCCCCAGTTCCGGGATTTCCGCCCCCACAACGACCATGGGGTCCATCTCGCAGGCGATTAATCCAGAAGCGACCATCCCCGTGGTTGTCGATTTCCCATGGCTGCCGGTCACGGCAATGGTTTTCTTCCCTTCCAGCAGCCAACCAAGGGCCTGCGACCGGCGGAAAATGGGCAAACCCAACTCCCGGGCCCGCGCCACTTCAGGCGACGAGGCCAAATCGATCGCATCGGTCAGAACCACCCGGTCGCCCGGCTCGATCCCCACTCCGCTGTGGCCGATGTGCACCTCGATCCCCTCGGACTGCATCGCATGGATTAGAGGCGAATCGGTGGAATCGGTTCCCCGCACCCGGTAGCCACGGTTTTTGAGCAACCTGGCCACTCCGGCCATTCCCGCGCCGCCGATCCCAACTAAGAAAAACGAATCCCCACCGCGCAATTCTTCGCGGCTCCCAAATGCCGTGGCGATTTCTTGTTTTGTCCTCATTTCCGCGCCGGCCCCGCCGACTCAACGATATCCAAAACAAGGTCGACGGCATCCGGCACGTCCCATTCGGCTAGCGCCTTTCGGGCGGCGTCGACGCGTTCGGGGTCGTTGAGCCAACCCAAAATCCGCGATTCCAACACGGCCGGGTCCAGATCCCCTTGCCGGATGACATCGGCCGCGCCCAAATCCGCAAACTCCAACGCGTTGTGATACTGGTGGTCGTGGAAAGCCGCCGGATAGGGCACCAAGATGGACGGCCGGCGGAATGCCGCCAATTCGGCAAGTGTTCCTGCCCCGCTCCGGCAGACGGCGACGTCGCTTTGGCAAAAGGCGTCGGCCAATTCGGGGGCCTGGAGGTAGCTTTTAACCGAATACTCTGACCGGATCCCCATCCGCGCCAGGCTCTCCATTGTGCTTTCAAAGTGGGTGAGCCCGGTGATGTGCGTCCACGAGAGGGGCCGGTCGGCCATACGCAGGGCGGTGCTCAGCGCCATGTCGTTGAGGGCCTGGCTGCCCTGGCTCCCGCCCATCACCAAAATGGACGGGTGCGCCGACTGCCCTACCGGCAGGCGGCCCTGTGCGGCAGATTCGCGCAAGACTTGCCGAACCGGCATGCCGACTCGCTTGACCTTGCCCGCCGGGAAGTGCTTTGCCGTTGCCTTGAACGCCGTGCAGACCGCAAACGCATACCGGCCCATAATCAGGTTCGTCCGGCCCGGAACAGAGTTCTGCTCGTGCAAGACCAATGGGACGCCCAGCTTCCGAGCCGCATTCAAAACAGGGGCAGCCGAATAACCACCGGTCGCAAACACGGCGTCAAAGCCGCGCCCGGCCATCTGGGCCTTCACCTGGGTTGTGACCTTGAGCAAGGCCGCCAGGCTTTTCAGTCCCCGTAATGACGTCAGCCGGTAGACCGGGCCCGATTCAAATCCACGGAACTCCATCCCCGCCTTTTCACAAGCCGCCCCTTCTTGGCCCCTGTTCGAGCCCCAAAATTCAACCTGGTGCCCCCGCGCTTTTGCCCCGAGGGCGATTTCCAATGCAGGGTAGACATGCCCCCCGGTCCCGCCGCCTGTGGCAAGGATCCTCATCTCACATAGGCCCGCCGGGCGGGTTCCTGTTCTGGTTGACGGACGGGTTCACCGCTTTCAACCAAGATGTTGGGGGATCGCACTACGGATTGGGCCACCCCGATCGCCAACCACAAGGCCAGCAGGCTCGAACCGCCCCCACTGAAAAAGGGCAGCGGAACCCCCATGACAGGAATCGCCCCATTCGCCACCACGACATTCGCCACGGTTTGGATCCCGATCCAACACGCGATCCCGACCAAGGTCAGCCGCTGGAAGCGGTCCACGCGCTCCATTCCTTGGCGGTAGAGCCTCCAAACAATAAACCCGAGGAGCCCGATCACCGCGATCGAGCCAACCAGGCCGGCCTCCTCGCCGATTGTCGCCAACACAAAGTCACTGGTGGGCTCGGGGAGCGTATATTTGGCGCGGCCCTGCCCAAACCCTTTGCCGAGCACACCCCCCATTGCCAAAGCCGTTTCGCTTTGGGTGGTTTGGAAACCGATAGAATCGATCTTGCTCTCGCTCCAACGGTCGCCATGGCTCAGGATGCGAGTCAAACGGTAAGGCTTGTCGACCACGGCGGCCGCTCCGACTAAGGCGACAACCACGGCCACGGTGACGAAGCTTTTGTGAGAGACGCCAGCCGCATACAACATAAAGGCACTTGTCACCACAATAACCATCGCCGTTTTCAAATCCGGTTGCAATTCAATCAGTCCGACAACGGCGACAACGGGGATGAGGGGCCACGCCCTGGCGATTTTTGGGAAGAGCCACCGACCCAACCACAGACGGAGCGATCCGGTGCGCACCGACTTCCAAGCCGTATGGCCGGCAAATGCAGAAGCCAAAAACAGGATGCAAGTGAGCTTGGCCACCTCGCTGGGTTGAAACGACGCAGGCCCAAACCGGAACCAGCGCGTTGCCCCGTTCACCGGTTTCCCCAACACCAAAACGCCAACCAACAGCAGGGCGGTGACAATGACCGCGGGCCAGGCGTATTTTCTCAGTTTTTCCGCGGGTAACCGGCTCAATAGCCAACATCCGGCGAAACCTGCCAAGGCGAAAAGGGACTGCATCAATACCGCACGGGGGAACCCCTCCCCTTTTACGGCCGATTCGGCATAGCCGGCATCCCAAACGGCAATGATCCCAAACATCGTGGCGATTGCCGCGGCAGCGAACAGGAGGTAGTCAGGATTTCCGTATCTCTTCATGTATTCAGCCAGTCCTTGGCGATTTTTTTGAAGGCCGCTCCGCGTTCCTTGAAGTTCTTGTAGGGGCCGGAGCTGGCACACCCGGGGGCGAGCATGACCACTTCCCCCGGCTTGGCCGAGGCGACCGCGGCAGAGAACGCCGATTCAAGCTCGGGATATTCTGGATACCCTCCGCCCAATAAGCCGTTCAAATGCTTTGCATCGCTCCCGTAAAGATACACTTTTTGATCCCCTTGTTGCAAGTAATCCCGCAAAGGGGAATAGTCGCCATTTTTCGTGTTCCCCCCCATCAAAACATGCAGTTTGGAACTCAAACTTTCACAACTATTTATCACAGCCATGGGATTTGTGCACATTGAATTGTTGACAACCTGTACACCACCCCGGACGCCCAGCGGCTCCATTCGGTGCTCCAGCGGATGGAAGTTGAGCAGTCCTTCCACCATGCCCGGCCGGACTCCCCCGGTGTAAGCACAGGCCATCGTCCAAGCGACCATGGCGTTGGCAACATTCATCTCACCCAAGAACGGCAAATCCACGAGCTGGAAATCGCGGTCGCCGAACCAGATCGTCGCACCGCTGCGGCGGCAATAGCGGCCTTCACCCCCTTTTGGCAAAACCCTCAAAACCTCGGCCGTCTCTGTACCCGTCAAGGCCACGGTGCCGTCGTCTGCGTTCCAAACGATCGTGTCCCCTTCAGCCATATTTTTGAACAGGTTCATCTTGGCCGCCCGGTACTTTTCCATGCTGCCATATCGATCCTGGTGGTCTTCGGTGATGTTCGTGATGCAGGCCACCTTGGGTCGGAAACCGATGACCGTCTCCAATTGGGCCGAGCTAACTTCGGCAACCAGCACCCCATCCGAAGACGTCTTGAGGGCAGCGGTGGAAAGGACACTTTCCGGGTATCCAGAGCCCGCGATGTTTCCGCACAGGACGGCCCCTTGGGCCTCCAGGATCTTATAGAGCATGACGGTCGTCGTGCTTTTCCCATTGGTGCCGGTGATGGCCAAGATCGGCGCTTTGGCAATGCGGAAGGCAAACTCTACTTCTCCCATGACCTTGCCCTTCCAAGCCTCTATGACCGGATGCCCCGGCGGCAGCCCCGGGCTCACCAAAACCCAGTCAAAGCCGGCCTCCAATTCGCCGTGCCAGCCAGTCACCGCTTCAATGCCAAGTGCTTGGAGGCGGTCGGCCGCTTCCATCACCCGGGGCACGTCGCTTGGGATCTCGTCGAACCCGACCGGGACGGCTCCGATCGCCGCCGCCGCTTCGCACATCGCCACCCCGCTCACCCCCAACCCAATCACGGCGAGGCGCTTGCCCGCGAATTCGGCCCGGCTCATTGCCACACCCAGGCCAAGGCCAACACAACCAGGGAAGCCTGGACAACATGGAACAACCACACGATCCGCGTGTGCGGCCACCCAAGATCTTCTAATGCGTGGTGGATCGGCGTTTTGAACTTGAACGCCCGCTTTTTGAACGCCTTCACCCAAAACACCTGGATCGGCGGGAGGGCGATTTCAACAAACATCACGAGCAACACAATTCCGGTTGCAAACCAAATTCGGCCCGAACCTTCAGCAAGAATTCGCATGGTCGCCCACGCCAATATGCCGCCGATCGGCAACGACCCGACATCGCCCATGAACACTCTGGCCGGGGGAGCGTTGAACGCCAAAAACGGCAAAAATGAAACAGCGAGCCCACCCAAAACCAAGACATGGCTTTGCGATAGCTGCTGTTCGATATTTGCCGCGCCCATCATTGCCGGAGTCCCCATGGAAAGAAGGATGAGGCCCAGGCAGATGACCACCCCGAGCCCACCGCTCAGGGTGTCCAGCCCGTCGCTGAAGTTGTAGGCGTTGCCCAAAAACAGAACCATAAACACAAAGAGGGCGAGTTGCCAAGGGGCCGTGTAGCCGGTCAGCCACGCCGCCGCAACTGCGCCACCGATTTCCAATCCCAATTTCGGCATCCAGTGCAGGCCCCGGCTGCCAGGTTTCAACTTGGGAACCAAGAAATCGTCGGCAAACCCAACGGCAGCGTAACACAGGATCAGCACTAAAGGGGCCAGATAATCCTGGCGCCAAGTGAAAGCCATGGCGCACAACAAGCCAGAGAGCACGATCAGTCCACCCATGGTGGGGGTGCCTTGTTTGTGCTGGTGCCCTTCTAGATGCTTGCTAACATTTTGGGCGCTTTTGAGCCGGACAAGTAACTTGAAGATGAACGGGGAGAGGACGGCCGCCCCCAAAAGACCCGCCACCAAAGCGGGGACGAGTTCACGCAAGCCAGCCCTCCAACACGGATTCCAGCCCTAGGGCCCGGGATCCCTTGATCAGAACTGTGTCACCTGGCTCAAGCCCATCCAGAAATGCCCGGACGCGGTGCAAATCCAGTTCGTCCAGCGAGGTCATATCCGCCTCCTTCATCCCCGCTGACCGCGCCTCATCATAGATATAACGGGTTGGCCCACCGGTTAGGAGCGCACGATCCACTCCGCTATGGGCGAGGGCTTGACCGACCAATCGGTGCCCGCGTTCAGTGAAATCGCCAAGCTCCTTCATCTCGCCCAAAACCGCCAAGCGCCGGCCTTGCGCCGGGCCCTGGGCCAGGGCTTCCAAAGCCGCCACTGTGGAATCGGGGGAGGCATTATAAGTGTCGACAAGAACCGTGACCCCCTGGCGCACCAACACCTCCAGCCGCATACCCGGCAAATCCGCCGAAGCCAGACCCTCAACGGCCTGGGTGAAATCAACGCCGCA
This sequence comes from Armatimonadota bacterium, assembly GCA_016789105.1. Classification (NCBI taxonomy): domain Bacteria; kingdom Bacillati; phylum Armatimonadota; species Armatimonadota bacterium. The sequence continues at coordinate 54,764 of JAEURN010000009.1, read as the reverse complement.
ACACGTTGCGGCCAAGGCGGCGGCAGCCGCGTTCAAGGCCTGGTGGCGGCCAAATGTGGGCAGGTCAACTTCAGCCTCGTGCCCTTTGAATGCCAAGCGCACGGTGCATTTGCCCCACTGGTCGCTGCGATACCCGACAACCTGACAATCCGCCTCGTGCGAGGCGCCGAAACTCAAAGTCCGGCATTTGGGCACGGCCGCGAGATCGGGGAAAAAGTCGTCTTCCCGCCACACAATGGCAACCCCGTCGGCGGGGAGCGCTTCAAGCAACTCGGATTTTGCCCGGAAGATGCCTTCCCGGCTGCCGACCTTTTCAATGTGCGCCGTGCCAATCACCGTCACCACGCCGACCGTTGGCAGGGAGATTCCCGCCAGGTGCCGGATCTGACCGAAGCCCCTCATCCCCATCTCCACGACTACGGCCTTTGTATCCGGGGTCAACCCCGCCCACAAGAGCGGACTTGTGTACTGGGTGTTCTTGTTGCCGATAGTCTTGAGCACGGTGCCGAGTGGGTGCAAGGCCGCGGCGGTGAACTCTTTGACCGTCGTTTTGCCGTTGCTTCCCGTGATGCCCACCACCGGGCCATGGAACTCTGCCCTTAGGCTCCGCCCGAATGCCGCCAGGGCAGATTCGACGTCATCAACCGTGATTTGGGGGATCCCGCAGTCGCGCTCCACCAGGCAAGCGACGGCTCCCTGGGAGGCGGCTGCCGCAACAAAAGCATGCCCGTCGACCCGGTCTCCTTTGATGGCGATGAACAGCGATCCAAGCCCCGCGTCTCGGGAATCGGTCGCAAATCCGGTGATTTCAGGATCACCTGGTCCGGACCATGCGCCGCCGCACCTGCGGGCAAACTCGGAACACCTCACCGAATCCCCTCCGCAGCCGTCGCGCTGACCTGGATATCGGTTTCCATCGGCAGCGTCACCGGCAAGACAACGCCTCCGCCGCCACAACCCGGTCGTCAAACCAATGCTTGGTGCGGCCGATGATCTGGTAATCCTCGTGCCCTTTACCAGCAATCACCACGACATCCCCAGGTTCGGCTTTGGCAATGGCGGCAAAAATCGCTTCGCGCCGATCCGGGATGATGAGGAAATCCCCAGTCATCCCAACTGCGATGTCGTCCAAGATCGCCTGGGGGTCTTCCGTGCGGGGGTTGTCGCTGGTCACAACCGAATAGTCGCTATGCCGGCTCGACTCTGCGGCCATCAAGGGCCGCTTGCTCCGGTCGCGATCCCCGCCGCACCCGAAAACGGTGATGATCCGACCCTTTGCCAGGCTGCGCACGGTTCCCAAAAGCTGGGACAAGGCATCGGGGGTGTGGGCGTAATCCACCAGAACCGAAATCCCTGTCCCATTTGGAACCGGCTCAAACCGGCCCGGGGCCGGCTTCACCGTGGAAAGTCCTTCCACGATCTGCGCGGGCGATTCGCCGAGGGCAAACATCGTTGCGGCGCAAGCCGTCACGTTTTGAATGTTGAACGCCCCACCCAACGGGATCGACGCCGGAACGGGCTCCTCACCAAATGCAAATATGAGTTCCATTTTGTCGACCGCCAAGTCCGAGATTTCAACCTGGATTGCCGAACCGTCGCTACCAAAGGTCCATACCTCGCAGGGGAGGTCGCGCATCCAGGCTCGGGCCACCGGGTCCTCCCCGTTTAGGACGGCGGTGAACCGCTTGGAAGTCGAGGCGGCCCATTCTGTGAACAACAGCTTCTTTGCGGCGGCATAGTCAGCCATCGACCCGTGGTAATCCAAGTGGTCTTGAGTGAGGTTCAGGAACACACCAGCATCAAAACCGATCCCCGCCACCCGCCGTTCCTGCAGCGAGTGGCTGCTCACTTCCATCACAAATGTCCCGACGCCCTTTTCCCGGGCGTCCGCCAACGTGTTCCACAGATCCACTGGGAACGGTGTCGTGTTGGCTCCGGCGGTCAAATTTTGCCCGTCGTGGTACCCCAAGGTCCCCAAGTAGGCTGCCCGCTCCCCCAACGCTTCATAGGCCTGGCGCATGATCCAAGCCGTCGTGGTCTTCCCGTTGGTCCCCGTGATGCCGACCACTTCCATTTCTGCCGAAGGATCGCCCAAGACTTCCCGGCAGATTTGGCCCGTCGAGAAATTGAAGCGGCTCCCCGTGGGTTCAATGAAAATGTCCGGCAGCTCGGCGTCCCGCAAAAAGGGGACTGAACCCGGCCCATGAACAACGGCGGCAACCGCCCCCTTTGCCGCGACATCGGGCAGGAAGGAGTGGGTGTCACGGCTTGCGCTTGGCATGCACACGAACAGATCGCCCGGCCTCACTGAGCGGCTATCTGCACAGACACCCGTGATCACCGGATCCCCGGAGGCCACCGAAAACAGCCCCGCATCCAACTGGAGCCGGCCAGCCAATTCGCTCAAGCGGATCCCGACCATGCCGGAACTCTACCGCGCCGGGCTTGGGGTTGCCGTGCCGCCATCGGGCGCAATGCCATAACGCCGGATCAATGTCTTGGCCATCTCCACAAAAACCGGCCCGGCGACCGACGCCCCATAATAGCTACCCGCTTTGGGGTCGTTGATCATAACGAGAACCAGGGCCTTGGGATTTTGCGCCGGGACGATCCCCACAAAGTTCGAGACCCAACCCTTTTGGCTGGATCCTTGGAGCCGCTGCGCCGTCCCGGTCTTGCCCGCCAAGGTGTAACCAGGGATCCTGAGACCCTTGCCTGTGCCAAAGTCCTTTTGGATTGTCGAGACCATCAGGTTCTTTACAAAATCGGCGACTTCGGGCTTGACGATTTGACCCGCAGCCTCGACCTTGGTCTCCTCATCGCCGATTTTTGCAATCAAACGGGGCTTCATGCGGAGGCCCCCGTTTGCCAAACAGCTGAAGGCGCTCGCCAAAGCCACCGGGGTGGCGTTCATCGATTGGCCGAAGCCGTTGGTCGCCAATTGGATTGCCTTTGCCGGATCATTCTCGTTGTACATGCCGCCGGTTTCCCAGGGGAGGCCGAGCGAGGGCTTGTCGAGCAGTCCCAGTTGCTTGATATAGCCGTGCATGCCGTCCGACCCGATCTTGCCCGCCCAAGTCGCCGCCGCCACATTGCAGCTCTCGGCGATCGCCTTTTCCCAATCGACGTCTCCATGCGCCCCGTGCGAACAATGAATCGTCTTGGTGGAGACCCGCAATGCCCCACTGCACTGCAAATGGTCGGCATAGCCGACATCACCGAGATCCAAGGCTTTGGCCAGGGTCATGATTTTGAATGTGGATCCAGGCTCGAACATCCCTCGGTAGGCGACGTTCAGGTCTTCTCCGTCGCCAATCTTCCCTTCCGGATCAAAAGTCGGGTAGTTCGACATTGCGAGGATGTTTCCGGTGCTGGGCTCGATCACCACGATCGCCCCGCTCTCCGCTTTGTTCAGCTCGACCGCATGCTTAACGGCCTGCCCCGCTTCGAACTGCAAGACGCTGTCCAAGGTGAGCGTGATGTCTTTGCCCTGAACAAGCTGACGCAGATCCTTGTCGTCGATCGACATGAACGCGCCGGTTCGGTCGATGAACCCTTTAGCCTCCCCGTTCTGCCCTGCCAGCTTGCTGTCAAAGCTCTTTTCCAAGCCGTTCACCGCGCCATCGGGGCGCACCAACCCAACAATCCCACTCGCCGTCCAGCCAAGCGGGTACCGGCGGTGCATGACTTTGGCCAGGGAAACTCCGTCGGCATTCCATTTTCGAGTGATGGCGCGCACCGCCCGGGCCTCGTCGCCACCCAAAGGAGTCGCCCATGTCCGGCGATCTTGGCCAACTAGGGCCGGCTCCCGAAGTTCTTCTATCGAAATCCCTGTCGCCTGGCTCAGCTCGGCGTAGAAACCGGGTGAGCGAGGCAGTTTGTTATAAAATAGCTGGAATTCGTAAACGTCGTCGTTTTGCGCGAGGATTCGTCCATCAGCCGAAATGACCGACCCGCGGCGGGCCACCAAATCATCTTCGACCTCGTAGCGGCCGCGCTCAAAGGCCAGCTTAACGACGTCCTTCCGGTGGATCGCCTGCACGTTGGCTTGGGTTGCCGCGGCCACGATGAACCCCGCCGCCAAAAACAAGCCCACCGGCCTGGTCGCCCCGCCCGGGGCCCGGTTTTTAGTCTTTCGTCGGGATGCCATTGTCCGCCCCAATCCCATATGCCGCCACAAAGCCGCGGGCCGAAGCCCAATCGCCGATGTCGGCTGCGCTATTCAGACGGTCGTACCGCTGCCGGAGGCGCACCATGTCGGCTTGGGCCAAACGGACTTGGGAATGGGCATCCACCGCCTTGCGGCGCTCCAATTCGCCCAAAGTATTGCCCACCAAAACGGAGGCCATGAACGACGCGGCGGCAAACACGGTGAACAGAACCGCTTGGGCAGCCAGAAATTCTGCCGTGGAAAGTCCGAATTGTTGTGATTTGGCCCGACGGGCCGGCACCGCCTGCTCAATACGGAGGGGGTTCTTCTTGGAGGGGGCCGTTGTCGTCGTCCGTTTGTCGGTCGCGCGTTCGCGCACATGGATATAGGGGGCTGCACTCATGCTGTTTGGTCTTCCTTGACCCGGCGGACGGCGCGGAGGGCCGCGCTGCGGGCCTTGTTGTTACTGGCCACTTCGTCCGGCTGGGGACGGAGCGGCTTTTTGTAGATCGATTCGAAATTCCCGCCCGCGACCAACGTCTTGATCGCAGACTTTGCGGCCCGGTCTTCGCCGGAGTGGTAACTGAGGACGGCCATGACGCCGCCGACAGCCAAGCAAAGCCCCGCATCAAGGAGGGCCCCTTCCAAGTCGTCCAACTCGCCGTTCACCAGGATCCGGACTGCCTGGAAGGTCCGGGTCGCCGGATGGATGCGCTTGTCGCGCTTGGCCGAAGGGATGGCGGCCAAAACACAGTCCACCAAGTCGGCCGTCGTCCGAAGCGGCGACCTTTTGCGGCGTTCCACAACCACTTGGGCAATCTTGCGCGCCCAGCGCTCATCACCGAATTCCCAAAGCGCTTTCTCCAATTCAAGGGGGGAGATCCGGTTGAGCAGGGCGCTGGCCGGTTCGCCACGAGACCGATCCATGCGCATATCCAGGTCGCCCTCGTTGCGGAACGAAATTCCGCGGGCCGGGTCTTCGATCTGGGCATTGTTCAAACCCAAATCGAGCAGGACCGCATCCGCAACCGGTGCGCGTCCTGCCCCCGAGCACGCACTGACCAAACAGTCTCGCAAGCCACGGTAGTCGGTGTGGAACAAACGGACTTCCACATTCTCCACTCCAGCCAGCCTCGTCTCCGCCTCGCGGAGCATCTCTTCATCCCAATCGAGACCGATGAGCATGCCCCCAGGAGCGATGCGCGAAGCCATCATCAGCGCGTGGCCAGCCAGCCCCAAAGTGCCATCCACCGCTGTCGCGCCGGGCCCCAGCGGCAGGACCTCCATCACCTCGCGGGCCATGACAGGGACGTGGATCCGTTCCATCATGCCACCGGCCCTTCGGCCAACATGCCTTTGTAAAGTTCGGCGATGCGGTCACGCCGTTCGCGGTTGTAGCCCTTGGGGTCGCGTTGGTAAACCGCGTATTCGCTTTCCGACCAAATCTCGGCCACGTCGCCCGCACCGATGACGACCACGGCTTCGCCCCGCGTCAACTTGCATTCGTCGCCGATAGCCTGGGGAACGACGAACCGCCCGCTCTCTTCTGCCTCAACTCCGGGGAAAGCATTGCCCATCACTTCGAGGGCGTAGTCGCGACGGTACTCGGAGTGCTTGCTATAGCGGTTGATCTCGGCCCACAGCTCGTTGTAATACTGGTTCGAGGTAACTTCAAGGCACCCTTTGCGACCGATCAGTAAAACAAAATTGACCCCGACCGCATCGCGGACGGTTTTGGGCAACATCATCCGGCCCTTTTTGTCGAGGGTGGTTTTATCCCGGCCAGAGAGCAAAGACTGAACGGCCGCCAAGTGGGTTGCTGATTCCACGCCGTCTGCCATAGTCGCCTCGCCTAACCTCTTTGATGAAGCTGGGGCCGGCTGTTCTTCCTAGGGCCGACCCCATCTTTTTCGGACACCCCTGTCCAAATCCCTCCAACTGCGCCCCATCCGTGGGTTGAAACTGGATTGATTGGAACTATACGGGATTTTATGGGAAATAGCAACACTTTTTGACAATTTTTCGCATTTTCGTTATTCACTATCAAACATTCTACTAATATGTCTACTATTTCTAACATTGTGTATACGTCTGCAAAATCTAGACAAATTGCCGGGTCCCCCAGGATCCATAATCTGTCTTTGAAGGTGGAAGCGATGCCGGTCAAGAACCTGTCCCAAAGATTCCCAAGCGTGCTCCTTGCCGCAATTGCCCTTGGACTTCCATGTGGCGCGGCGAAGGCCCAAGTGGCAATCCGCTACAACGCCACCGTCACCGCCGTCGACTTCCCAGCAAAAACCGTTGTTGCCACAACCGAGTCGGTCATCCAGCCCGATGGCACAGAGCTGAATTACGGGACACCGCCTCAAAACACCTTTGCCGTCGATGCTTCGACACCGATCCATTACGCAAACAACCCGGCGAGGTGGGTTTCACTCCGAGAGGTCAAACCAGGGACGCCGCTCGCTGTGTATGGCCGGACGGACGGAGGCCGCGTTCTTGCCGACCGGATTTTGATCCAGGCCAGCGACCCGAACGCCGTCCGCCAGACCGCCGTCGTCCCCGACGGTCAAAACCCCATTGAGCCTGACAAAGTCTGCAAAGACCGGGTTACCGTGCCCCTCATTTTCCCCATCGCTGGCAAGGTCAGCTACTCCGATTCTTTCCTTGCGTCACGGGGCGGCGGCTCCCGGCGGCACCATGGGCAAGACCTCATGTCCGCCAAGCTCAACCCGGCCATCGCTTGCTTTGACGGCGTGGTTGAACTCAATGTGGGGCTCGGCAATGCCGGAAACACGGTCACGATCTATGGCGATAACGGCTGGACGGCCGAGTACTACCACATGAATAACGACACCCCAGGCACAGACGACGCCCGGGGCACAGCCGAATATTGCTTCGCCCCCGGACTCAAATCCGGCGACCGCGTCAACGCCGGGCAACTCATCGGCTGGGTCGGAGATTCAGGGAACGCCGAAAGCACCGGATCACATGTCCATTTTGAACTGTGGAACCAAGTCACCGGGGCGGTTTACAACGCTTTTCCTTCCCTGCAAGCGGCCAAACGGCTTGCCCAACCGGTCGTTTTTGCGCCTGCTCCGGATCTTGAAATCCCCAAGGGGAGCGCACGCTACGACGGCGTCATCCGCAAAATCGACCGCGACCGCAAGGTACTGGTCGTCGACCTTTTGGCCACCGACACCAATGGCAAGGGCCTAACAAGCGTGACCAAACCCACGCGCGAATTTTTAATCGCGGACGATAAGTCGCTCTTCCGCGTTTTTGGCATGCCCGATGGGCTCACCCTGGATAACGTTGTAGTTGGGGATCGGATCAGTTCTATCGCCCGGATGACCCCGCCCGGGCACGGCCAAGAACTCACGCAACTTTTTGCGGTCAGGAACCTCAATGCCCAAATGACCGCCCCGATCCCGCCTAATGAACGCACAGATGCTGGGCAGCTCGCCGAGCCTGCGCCACCTCCTGCAGGCGGGACCATCCTCCTGGGGCCTGACGACAAGTACCTTGAAAATTTGGCCAAGGAAGTTTTGGAGGAGGTTAACGCCCAGCGGCAGCTCAAAGGGCTCAAAGACCTTGTCTTTGACGCAGGGCTCGCTCGCACCGCCCAAGCCTGGACGGTCAGCATGGTCGACGGCGATTTCTTCGACACCCGAGATGAAAGGATCGGCCTGTCGGTCACCAGTCTGGCGGCCCGGGACGGCACTCCCGAAGCGACGGTCGGATTGGTGTTCGATTCACTGGATTCCCGCGCCCTAGCTGCGTCGCTGATCAAGAACTACGCCCGGGACATCCTGAACCCTGACCTCAAGACCATCGGGGTCGGGCACACCTACATCGATGATGATCCCGGGCAAGTCCAGAGGAAGCACTACTGGACAATCCTCTTCGCCCGGTGACTCAGCGTCCCAGACGGTCTACCCGTCGGGCGAATTCAAAATCGTAAGCAGTCAGTCCGCCGCCGGCTTCATGAGTGACGAGGCTGACCCGGACATGGCCAATGCCGATCGTCAATTCCGGGTGGTGGTTCAGTTCGTCGGCGGCATAGCCGACTGCCACGGCGAAAACAAGGCCATCTTTGTAGGTTTCAAATGTAAACCGGCGGGTCAATTCCCCTTCTTCAATAGTCCAATTAGGGACCGAGGGGAGTTCCGCCTCGATTCCGGCGGCCGACAGTTTGTCATACGTAAGTTCTGCCATAAACGGACCTTACCAAAAATGAGGGGCGGGCTGCCACCAGCCCGCCCCTGAATTCCTACCGTTTTCTGACCGGTTACGGGCAGGCGGCGGTGTCTTCGCTATCGGTGATGTTGCTGCCCGGAATGCCGTGCAGGTCGTTGTAGGGGCCGACCACGCCATCCAGGGTGAATCCGACCGGCGAGATCGGAACGGCTTGCAACTGGCCTTCGGTGCGGCAAAGAGCACCGGTGGTGCAGTTGACGGCATCGCGCCGCCAGCTGTAGTAAACCGGAGCGCGGCTGCCCGCCGGGGTCGGGATGTCCGCTGCGATCGTGTTGATTGCGGTCGCCTTGTAATACTTGCTATGGGTGTCGGCAAAGTTGATCACCAAGCCGTCAGCATGTCGGGGCATTCCCATGAACGTGAAAAAGTCCAGGGTCGGGATCGACTTGCGGATGTAACCGTCAAAGAACATGATCGTGCCGGCAACCGTTTCCATGGCTGTTGCGCTGGTCACCGGGGTCTTGGCCGTTTTGAATCCGCAAAGGTTTTCGCCAAACAGGCCGAGGTTCGGGATATAGCTTGCGCGCTCCACACCGTTGGGCATGGTGTTCAGGCCAAGGGCGTTCAGACGATCCTTCCAGCTTTGGCCTTGGCCGTCGGCAGGGCTGACCAAAATCTGCTTGTTCTTCATGTAGGGGTCAAGCGCATCGTAAACCGAGAACACTTGGTTAAGGGTTCCCAGGCCGACGAAGTAGGCGCTGGCGGGCATGATGTCGTCGTAATCCGAGTTATAGATGGCGACCGCCGTTCCAACCTGCTTGAGGTTGCTGATGGACTGGGTTTTCTTTGCTGCATCCTTAGCCTGGGCAAAAACCGGGAAAAGGATGGCGGCCAAGATCGCGATAATCGCGATCACGACCAGCAGTTCGATAAGGGTGAAAGCACGGGTTTTCATGTGGGTTTGATCGTCTCCTGGGAAACGCCGGGCTTCGTGGCCCGGACACAGTCCCCAATATTAGCCGATATGCCTTGAGACTTGTTAAGTTTTCTTAATGTTCCTGGCAATTTGTCCGGGTGTCGACCGGTTGGCATTATTGCTTTCTGCTGGCCCAGTCGGTTGCAAGCCAGGTGCCAAACTCTGCGGGATGGCGGTGTCAGGCGGGATCTCCCGGTATTTCCGACCTGGCCTGGAATCCCTCCAGGCAATGTGGCGGCCGATGCTGATCGTCCAGTCCGCCCTGGTTCTGACCGTTGCCGGATATTTCCTCAATCCTGGATTTCAACAGGTGATGGAACGCGTAGCCGAATACAAAGACCGGGGCGGCGTGCCTTTGGTGTTGGCCGTCGGATTCTTTGCGGGCGGGATCTTGCCCGAAATCGCTAAAGCCCTCGTGGGCAAAATCGGCAAAACCGACCGGGATTGGGTCAACTCGACTCTTTACACGGGGTCGGTTTATATGCTTGTCACGTTCCTTGTGGTCGCCTTTTTCAAACTTCAGGTTGTGCTTTTCGGTGATTCGGGGACATTGGGGATGGTGGTCAAGAAAGTCCTTGTTGACCAACTAATATTTAGTCCGTTCGTCAGCATCCCATTGGCGGTTGGGCTGTTCCGGTGGAGGAAAGACAAGTTCGACTTCAAGGCGTGGCGCTCGGTCGCCTCACTGTCCGGGTACCGAGAAAATGTCTTGCCCGCCTTGGTGATGTGCTGGTCGTACTGGGGGCCAATTACCTTTGCCATGTACTTTTTGCCCGAGCGGCTCCAGTTTGTGGTGAGCTCGTTTTGCCAGGCCGCCTGGAGCCTGCTGTTCGTCTTCTTGGTCCACCGACCCGAATCCCACGCCCCGCCAGAATGATCGGCCGGGATCGCCACTGGAGCCGCGCGATCGGCCAAGGATGGGAATCGGTCAGGGCCACATGGCTGCCGATGGTTGTGGTGCAGGCGGGGGCTGCCGCCGTGACGGCCGGGTACTTTTGCTCCGCTCAAGTCCGATCCGCCTTGGTGACGCTTGGCGAGTTCCGTGAAGCCGGCGGTTTGGCTGCGGTATTTGCCATGGGGTTCCTCGCCGGGAGCGTCGTGCCCGAAATCGCAAAAGCTCTCACCGGTCAATCGCGGTTCAGGGAGCCGGGCTGGGCAGGGTCAGTTTGCTTCACCGGGCTTGTCTATGCCGTCGTCGGCGGCTTGGTTTTCGGTCTCTACCTCATCCTCGATGCCGCATTCCAAGGGAACCGCTCGCCAGGGGCAACCGTGGCGAAGGTCGCAATCGACATGTTGGTTTTCAGCCCGTTCCTGAGCATTCCGCTTGCCACGGCGATGCTCTATTGGTGGGGGCACCGCGCAGAACCCGGACTAACGAAACGGATCCTGTCCCCAGGCTTTTATGCCGGCCAGGTGTTGCCGGGGGTCGTTTTGTGCTGGGCGTTTTGGACCCCGGTTTTGACCGCGGTCTACAGCCTGCCGCTCCCCTTGCAGTTCCCGGTTGCCATGCTGTGCGAAGCAGCCTGGTCGATCGTCTTCGTCTTCAACGTTCAAGCGGGCCAAGAGCCGCCAGTGATTGCCGAATAAAACCTGGAGGGTCGCCAGCGGGATCCACCGTTTCGGCATGCCAACCCACGGCCCGGGCGGCGGTTACGTTTTTCTCGGCATCATCAAAGAAGGCGATTTCCCCGCCCTTGAAGCCCGAAACCTCTTCGACGTGGCGGTAGATCCGGGGATCCGGCTTCCCCATCCCTAGCCGGTGGCTGGCCAAAAGCGTGTCGAAGGCTTCACAAACTGGGAAACGGCCCGAGAAAAACTCCCGGTAATGCAGGGCATTCGTGTTGCTAAGGCAATACACCTGGATCCCGCTCGACTTGATATCGCGGACCAATTCCAGGGCACCTTCGTATTCCCGGTCGAGGATATAGCCGTGAGCTTGCTCTGCCTGGCTGATGGTCAGACCGAACTCCCCCGCCAACGCCACCAGAAAATCGTTTTCTCCCAACAGGCCCTCCTGGAAGGCCGTCAGCAACCGGTGCTCGGCCAGGCGGTCTTGGTCGAATCCTTCCGGAACCGGCAAACAGAGTTCCTCCAAAACTTCCGACCACCGGTGGCGGATCCGGATCATCACCCCGCCAAGGTCAAACACGACGAGGTTGACCGGCATCAATCGGTGAGGCCCTTGCCTAACAAGAACTTTCGGCTTTTGGCAACAGATTCGAGCGGGTCGATCTTGGGCTGGTCGTTTTCGATAATCGCATACCGCAGCCCCATCTCCTTACCCGCCCGGATGATTGCATCCCAATCCAGACTCCCAGATCCGACTTCGGTGAATTCCCCGTCGGCGTCCATATCTTTAAAGTGGGCTTGGTCGCATTGCTTGGCCAAACGGTGCAGCCAATCCACGGGGTTTCCGCCGCCCTTTTTGACCCAGAAAAGGTCCACTTCGGCATGGAGGTCCGGCCCGGCACTCTCCCAAAGCACTTCAAATCCAGTCTTCCCTCCGGTTTGCTCGAACTCAAAGGCGTGGTTGTGGTAGCCGAGTTTCAGGTCGTTCTGTTTATAGTCCTGCGCCAGGCCACCCAGGGTTTCGGCAATCTCCTTCCAACCTCCGTCGAACGACTTCGGGTCGAGCCAAGGGACGACCACGAACTCCAAACCGATCGTATGGGCTTCCTGGACGGTCTGATCCAAATGTCCTTTGGCTTGGTCGAGCCCTACGTGCATCGAATGGGCCTTCAATCCCCGTTCAGACAAGCCCATCCGGAACTCTTCGGGCGTGTGGCCATAAAGCCCGGCCAACTCCACGTTGCGAAACCCTTCGGAGCTGAGCTTGTCCAAAGTCCCCCAAAGGTCTTTTTCAAGCAAGGTGCGCAAGGTGTAAAGCTGAACGGAGATTTTCATGGCACTGGATTTTCCCGGGGGACTGCACCCAGCGGGCACTAAACGGAGCCGGGATGTGTCTGCCAGAATAGCACCATGAAGCTTCGGATTTCGCCTTTGCTGGCCGCCTTGCCTATCGCATTCTCACTCATCGGATGCGGACAGACCGGCAGCGGGATCGGCGGCAGGAACCACGACTCGGAACAGGTTTTGGAATACGTCAGCCTGAGCCCGAGCACCACCGAGATCCTGTTCGTCTGCGGGATTCCGACCACAAAGCTGTTGGGCCGGACCGCGGCTTGCAACTATCCGGCCAACCTCACAAAAGTGCCAGTTGTGGTCAACGGCACAACCCCGGACTTTGAAAAGATCGCCGCCCTCAAGCCACAAAGGATCATCCTCGAGAAAGACCTCTATTCCGAGGCCACCATTCAAAAGCTTAAAGATCTTGGCCCGGAAGTTCTCGTCGCCGATATCGACACCCCCGAAAAGTACCGTCAACTCCTCGTTCTGATTTCCAAAGGCGGAGGCACGGAAGTCAGCACCAGCGCCTATATCGACAAAGTCTTTGCAGCGGCCGACGTCCTCAAAGCCAATATGGCCAGCGGCACAAAGATTTCCGTCGTGATTGGCGACCCCGCAACCGGGTACATGGCCATGGGGAACAAAACGCTCTTTGCCGAATTTGTCAAACGCGCCGGAGGCGATTTTGTCGGGCCGGACTCCAGCCGGTTTGAAAAGGTCAGCGCCGAACAGCTGATTGCGATGAACCCCAAAGTCGTCATCTCGACCTTTGCCGATTCCGACAAAGTGGCCAAGGATCAAGCCTTGAAGCCGGTGGATGCCATCGCCAAAGGTGCGGTCATGGGGATTGACCCCGATCTGCTTTTGCGGAACGGGGGCCGAGTGGAAAAGCTCCTCGACAACGTCGCCACCGGGATCGGGCGAGTCAATGCCCTCATCGAAAAGTGAGGGCGGTGTAAATTAGGGCCGATATGGCAGTTGCAGAAATCGGCGTATTCGGCGGATCGGGCTTTTACAGCCTGCTGGAAGACGTGACGGAAGTCAAAGTGGATACCCCCTATGGGCCACCCAGCGACGCCGTGATGCTCGCCGAAGTCGCCGGCCGAAAAGTCGCCTTCCTTCCCCGCCACGGCAGGCAGCACACAATTCCGCCCCACAAGATCAACTATCGGGCAAACGTTTGGGCCATGCACAAGCTCGGGGTCAAGGCCGTGATCTCGCCGTGCGCGGTCGGGTCTCTGCAATCCCACATCGCCCCCGGCTCGTTCCTGGTTGCCGACCAATTTGTGGATCGCACCAAAGGACGGGACGACACCTTTTACGATGGCCCCATCACCAGCCACGTTAGCCCGGCCGACATGTACGACAAAACCTTGAGGCAGATCGCGGTCGAAACCATCCGTGAGCATGGGATCGAGGCCCACGACGGGGGGACGGTCGTTGTCATCCAAGGGCCCCGGTTCAGCACCAAGGCCGAGTCAGTTTGGTTTACAAAAATGGGTTGGGAAATCATCAACATGACCCAATACCCCGAGGGGTACCTCTGCCACGAACTCGGCATGGCCGTCGTCAACATCAGCCTGGTCACCGATTACGACTCCGGGGTGGTTGCCGACGTCGAAGCCGTCACCGCCCACAGCGTCCTGGAAGTCTTCCAGCAAAACGCCGAAAACGCTCGCAAAGTCGTCTTGGATATGATCCGCAAGTTTCCCCACGACCTGGATTCCCTGGGCAAAAAGGACGGCTTGCAATTCACAAGGGGCGATGGCCACGCGTCTAGCCAATACGACATCCGGATCTTTGATTGAGCCAACAATCGAACCGGCAAATGAGGACAAACTAAAGGACAATGATCAGCTTTGCGTGTGCGGCCCTGTTGCTCGCAACCCCGCTCCAGGAGGTCTCGAAGCCGCCGGCATTCCCGGTGCCCGATCGGGTTTTTGAACAAGGGCCCTACCTTTTTCATTACAAATCCAGCCACGAATATGGGGCCGCAATTCCAAAAGGCTCCTCCGACGTTTGGGCGGGGGTGAAGTCAGCCGCCGATTCCAACACCGCCTCGGCGCCGGCAATGCCCAAGCTCAAGGTGAAGATCTACCTGTTCCCCGAAACCTTGACCGTCGCCCGGTACAACAACAACTACACGGCCGACCGCACATTGCTCGTCGGCCCAGAGCGGGATGCCTTCGACAACTCGGTGAAGCAATATGTGGACTTGCTGAAGGCGAGCGGGTTCGACCCCCAAGTCTCGCTGACGGAAGACAACGACATCCTTGTTCTTTCGGATCCTGAGCAAGCAGCAGCGTCCATTGCCTCCATCATGGCCCCCGATGTCAACGACCAGCGTTTTGCCGGCGAAGATCCCGTCGATCACGGGCCGTTCGACGTTATCCTCGCGCTAACCACCGTCCCGATGTCGCGGTCCTACTACGGCTGGCTTGACCAAACCCCAGCCTGCGTCATCCCGCTCACAAGGCTGAGCCCGATGTCTTATGACGTCGATTTGGCCGCATACCTGTTCAGTGCGACCAAGTGGCAGTTGACCGCCGCTAAACTCCCCGGCCGCTTGCCGATCCAGGTGCAAACCAAACCGTCACCGGTCGTCCCTGGCCCGGACATGACGCTTGCCAAACCAGTCGACCTTTTCGGCCGGATGCCGGCCCCGCCAGTTGTGCCCTTGCCAACCGAGAGCCCGCTCCACTCGCACCCCGTCGATTCCACCGCCGTCCTTTTGCCCGATGGCAAGCTCGCCGTGACGGGCATGGGAACTTGGCTCCTAGCCCAAGCCATGCAATCTGCGAACCCGCCAAAACTTTCTGACCCAGAGCGGGGACTCGACTACCAAGGCCGCGTTTGGACGATGTACAAAGCTGAGGGATATGACTCGCTGGATGCCGTTTTCGGAGTCACACCGCCTGCCGAAGCCAAAGGCGAGACGGCAATTCCTGAATCGGGCCCGCTGCCCCTCGATTTCAAACCCTATGGATTCTTTCGGCCGACAAAGCCATTGACCTCGCTTGAGCCGATTCCCAACACCTTCACGCAGTTCGGATACTGTCCACGGGGGGGCGTCACCCTGGTTCAACGCCGTCAAATCCCGGTAATAGCCAAGCCCGAAGGTAAAGCGCTGACCTATTCGCTGAAATCCGACACTCGGGAGATCCTGTGCCTCCAGTTTTTTGGAAAGGATGGAGAAAGGGTCGGGCAAGTACAAATCTCCGGGCCAAAACAGGCCGGAATGGATATGGTTCTTCGGAAGTCGTTCACCGGCAAGGATTTCCAGACCAGCACGATCCCCTTGAACTTCCTCAAATCGCCGGTCTACCGGATCGCGCTTGCCGTGCCGGACAATCCCATCCCTTCATCGGCAATTGCCGGAGAGACCAAATTCATCGAGTTCGGGAGCTTTGTGATCAGCCCTCAAACCGGAGACAGCTTCACCGACGAAGCGCAGCCGATTGATGTGTTTGACCGGAACGCGCCCAACGCTGAGCTCGAACGGCTCGCTCAAGGGTCAAACAGCGAAGTCGCGATTGCCGCTCTCGGAGCCTTGGCCGATCAACCTGTCGAAAGTCAAGCGGCTTTCTTCGGCAGTTTCAGCCGGTCGGCCAGCTCGGCGGCCGCCTACATGGGTAGCAAAGCCCTAGCCCAACTCAAATCGCCAGAAGCAAAGGCGGAGATTTTGAAGACGTTGAACGAAGGCCCGTTCGACTTCAACCGACGCTTTGCCGCCATGGCCGTTTCCGAACCCGGCGAAAAGGGCTTCCTCGACATTGGCAACCTGCTCCTCACGGCGCGGAGCTGGAATACACGCCTGCAAGGCGCCAGGCTCATTGCCATGACCAAGTCGGACGCGGCCCAAACCTATTTGGTCGCTTCGCTCTTCGACCCTTCAGTCAACGTCCGCGGGGAAATCGCCAAACTCCTGGATCCGGACAACATCCTCAGTGGACGGCGGCTCCTCTACTTGGCCGTCAACGATGCAAGCGAGGACATCCGGGCCACTTGCTACACCAAACTTCTCGACGCCAAAGATGCCGCCTTGGTTGGTGAGGCCCTTAAAGGCGTGAAAGACGAAAGCCGTTTGGTTCGCCTGGCGATCTTGGCCAAAATCATGGCCAAACCCGACGAAAAATACCGAGCGACCTACCGCATCGCCGTCTTGGACAAAGACCCTGTAGTCCAGGCCCTCGTCCTCAAGGCATTCAGCCAACTGCCGGAACCGGTCGAGCTGGGCGAAGTCGCCAACACCGTTGGCAGCCCGGCAATCCCGGTCCAACTCGCCTTGTTGCAGTTGGCCCAGTCCAAGCAGTTCAAGTTGCCGGCCGAAGAACTCGCCCGGCTTGCCGCCTCGCCGGAAAAGGCCGTCAGCGACCTGGCCAAAAAACTTCAGGGCGGGACACGGTGAAAATCGTCGTCGGGAGCGACCACGCCGGCGACCATTACAAGAGGGAGGTCGCCCAACACCTGATCGGCAAAGGGCACGATGTGGAAATGGTCGGGAGCGAAGGGGCGGAAAGGTACGACTACCCCCTTGCCGCCGATTTGGTGGCCCAAAGGGTTGGCCGGGGAGTCTCCGACATGGGGATCCTCATCTGCGGCAGCGGGATCGGCATGTCCATCCGCGCGAACCGGTATCCGGCCATACGCGCCGCCCTTTGCACTTCCGAAGACATGGCCCAATTGGCCCGCGAGCACAACCACGCAAACGTCTTGTGCCTTGGCGAACGTATGATATCTTTAAGCTTGGCGACCGCGATTGTCGACAGGTTTTTGGAATCCCAGCCCGATAACTCAGAAAGGCACGCGCACAGGGTCACCCTCCTCGGGCAAGAAATCACCCCCTGACAAGCCACCAAACACAATGGCAGAAGGCAAAAACACAGTCTGGACATTCATCGTCCTGGTCGCCGCCGTGGGCAGCCTCTGCGCCGGGTTCTTGGCCCGGAACAAAGCCGACATGGGATCGCTGGCCTCAAACAAACCACTCGGTGTCGGACTCTTGGCCAGCACCGACAAAAAAGGCGAAACCAGCGAAGCGGAATACTTTTATGAAATCGCCGAACTGCTTCACCAATACTATGTCGAACCTGTGGAAGTCGACCAGAAAATGGCCTCCGGAGCGGTCAAAGGCATGGTTGCCAGCCTTCTCGACCCGGAAAGCAACTTCTATGAACCGGAACAGTTCAAAACCTTCCAAGACAGCCAATCCGGGAACTACAGCGGGATTGGCGTGGAACTCGACTACATCTTCAACCAATCTGAGCTGAAAAAGCTACAAGACGGCAAATCCGATGTCGATTCCCTGCTTTTGCTCCCCAAAGTCGTGATTTCCTGCGTGATGCCGGGTAGCCCAGCCGAAAGGGCCGGCCTATTACCCGGCGACGAAATCCGGATCATCCAAGGCAAGTACCTTGTGACTGGCCAAGACATCCAGGATCTGCGGGACATGCAAACCAAGGTGACGGAAAAAAAGGCGACGGTCGAGCAACTCAACAAACTGCGTGATGCCGTCCAAGACCACGCCAAGAATTCCATCACGTCGGTCAAGGCCCGCACCATCCTGACTTCGGGCACGGAAGGCGAAATCCAAATGACCATCCGCCGCAATGGCAAAGAGATGCCCTTTGATGTCGGCCGGGCCCAGACCGTAGTTCCGGCCATCGACAAAAACCTGGATGGCCGGATCGCCCTCCGGTTCTTTCGTGGCGCGGCCGCACAAATCCAACAGCTCACGGTGGAAAGCGGTATGGTCTTCGACCTCCGGAATTCCGGGAATGGCAACTATGACGAAATGGAGCGGTCCCTGGCAAAATTCGTCTCCGCCGGGCCCCACGGTGCCATCTACAACGCAGACGGCAAACCTGTCCGGCCAATCAACGCCTTGACCGGCACCGAGCAGAAACTGAAAGTAACGTTGATCGTGGACAACTCGACAATCGGGGCCGCCGCCACCTTTGCCCACATCCTGGAATCAAGCGGAGTGGCCCAAATCCAAGGCGCCATGCCGGCCGAGTCCAGTTGGGTCGAAGTTCAAACCCTTCCAGATGGCAGCGGATACACCCTGGCCATCGGCAAGTACTCGGCCCAAGCCCCCAACACGGCCGCCGTCGCCCAAAACGGCGGCAAACCAACCGTCGAGGACAAATGACATGAAAGCAGCCCGGATCACCCTGACCATCGCCCTTTTCGGCATCTTGTTCGGCCTCGGATTCTTTGCCCGGGATGTCTTGGCCGGGAACCGACCCGACTTCGGGGCATTTGGAAGGCTGGCGGCCGCACCAGACAAAAAAACTCAGAACCCGGTTGAAACGTTTCAGGCCAACTATGGCTACATCCTTGCCAAACACGGGCAAAACACGACGCCGGAAAAACTCCGGTACGCCGCAATGGGCGGGCTTGTAGCCAGCTTGGGCGACCCCCACACCAATTTCTTGGAGCCCAAGGTCAATGAAAAGTTCAACACCGAGACCAGCGGCAACTATAGCGGGGTTGGGGCACGCTTGCAACAAGACCCCCTAGGCGCCCGCATCGCCGTAGTCTTTGCCGGTGGTCCGGCTGGCAACGCCGGGATCAAAGAAGGCGACATCATCACGCAAGTCGATGGGAAAAACGTTGCCGGTAAGCCTGTTGATGACATCGTCGACCACATCCTGGGTGAAGCCGGAACCCCAGTCACCCTCGGCATCATCAGGACAGGACAGGACGGGATCATCCAGATGCCGATCGTCCGGCAAAAGGTCGTCATCCCCACGGTGGAAAGCAAAAACCTCGAGGGGAACATCGCCTATATCTCCATCTCTGGATTCAGCGAGCCGACCCCGATGCAATTTGAAGAGGCCGTCCGCCAAGCCGATGCGCGCAACCCCGCCGGAATGATTCTCGACCTCCGCGGAAACCCCGGCGGGCTCTTGGAATCGGCAGTCAAGATGTTGTCCCTGTTTGTCGACGACAAACCCGCCGTTACCATCAAAGCGCGCGATGGGAAATCCGCAACCCTAAAAACCAACCGGGGGCAAGCCATTTCGGGAAGCTATCCCATCACGATCCTCATCAACGAGGATTCCGCCTCGGCCGCCGAAATCTTTAGCGGTGTTATGCGTGATTACGGCAAAGCAAAGCTCATTGGAACCCACAGCTACGGCAAGGCTTCTGTCCAAGAGTTGCGCCGCGTCCCCGATGGCGCCAGCGTCAAAGTGACCATTGCACGATACTTCCTCCCCTCCAGCGGAGATATCGGGCGGAAGGTCGATGAAGACGGCGCCTACCTCAGCGGAGGGCTCAAGCCAGACATAGAAGCAGACATCCCCCGTGACTTCGAAGGATTCAAATTTGCCGAACCAGGGCACGACCCTCAACTGGACAAAGCCCTCGAATTCATCCGCAAGAACCGGCTCAACTAGCAAAGGTAACCTCTAACCGTGCCCAGAATCCAGGTGAAACATGTGCCGATCCTCTGGTTTTCGGCGGCGTTTGTGACGGTGATCCTCTTGCTCTACGAAGTGCTTTTCCGCTCCCACTGATTTCATGCAACTAATTTGTTGCATTAGTGGTATGCTGTCGCGATGCCGAGCCCAGCCGAACTCGAATCACAGATTATTGAACTCAAACAGCAACTCGCCGAGGCCAGGAAGGCCAATCCCCCCGAGCCGGTTGCCAATTACGAATTTGAATCGGCCGATGGGCCGGTGAAACTCGCTGAACTCTTTGGCGGCAAGGATTTCCTCTATGTCATCCACAACATGGGCAAAGGGTGCCAATATTGCACGCTGTGGGCTGACACCCTGAACCCGATCGTTCCCATTCTTCGCACCAAAGCCGAGGTTGCACTGTGCAACATGGACAGTTTGGAAACCCAACGGGCCATGCAAGCCTCGCACAATTGGGATTACCGCATGGTTCGGGATGCCGATCGGGCTTTTTCACAAGATATGGGGTACTTCCAGCCGGCGCAAGAAAGCGGTGACGGCCGGGCGTCCCTTCTGCCCGGCATCAGCGCATTCCGCAAATCGTCTGATGGGACAGTGACCCGTTTGAACAACACGCCGTTTGGCCCCGGCGATGACTTTTGCCCGATTTGGCCGTTGTGGGAACTCATCGGCGGCTCGGACTGGGAGCCTGCGGGTTGAAGATGGCCCCTCTCCTCAAGGAGAGGGGCCAATAAGTCAGTAGCTGACGTCGATCCGTTCTTCTTTGCCGGTTTCGGCGCTCTTGTAGACCGCGTCGAAAATGGCGTTCAGGATCAATCCGTGCTCGCCGGGGACGAGCGACTCGCCGCCTTCGCGAATGGTCCGCACGAACTCTTGAACTTCTTTGACGTGGGAACTGGCCACGTGCGGGATGTTCACCGGGCGTTCGTTAAAGCATTGGCGGTCGCGTTCGCTAAAGATGACGATCGGGTCATCGTTAAACGCCGGATAGACCTCAGCACCGCTTTTGGTGCCCATCAAAGTCGTTTTGAAAAACTCTTCGGCGATGTTGGCCATGAACGAGCTTTCCAACAACACCATTTGGCCGCCTTCAAACCGGATCATGGCCGCCGCCATGTCTTCCACCGTGAAGGCATCCCGGTCGAAATCGCCCATGAAGTTGACGATCTCCGGGTTCTTGCCCAGCAGATCCCAAGTCATGCCGGTTGCCGCAACGGGTTTGGGATAGCCCATCAGATGGAGGGTGAAGTCGAGGATGTGCACCCCGATGTCGATGAGCGGGCCACCGCCTTGTTTGGCCTTGTTGGTAAAGACCCCCCAACCAGGGACACCCCGGCGGCGCATCGCCTGCGCCCGGCCGTAATAGATGTCGCCCATGTGGCCTTTGGAAATGTAATCCTTCATGAAGACGCCGGGGCCGCAGAAACGGTACTGCAAGCCGACTTGCAACACCTTTCCGCTTTCTTTGGCCGCCCGGCACATCGCCTTGCTCTGCTCGGCATTCATGCTCAACGGCTTTTCGCAAATCACGTGCTTGCCAGCCTTGAGGGCGTCCACTGTCATTTGCATGTGCTCCAAATTCGGGGTGGCAACGCTGACAGCGTCGATCTCGGGGTCTTTCAAAATATCCCGGTAGTCGGCCGTCGTCTTTGAAACGCCCCACTTGGTCGCGTTTTCTTTCAGAATGTCGGGCTTGATATCGCAAAGCCACTTGACTTCGACCTCGTCGGGAATGGAGGCGTACCCGGGAAGATGGGCGTGATTGGCGATCATCCCGGTTCCGATAACCCCGACTTTCAACTTCTTAGCCATACGCCAGCCATGTTACCAACATGATTCCCGAGGTTGCCCCGTCAACCGGCCCGGTTGGGTTATCATCCCTATCAGTCATGGCCGAACCGATCTTTGTTGGCAAATCAACCGAGCCCGTCTACCAGCTCCCCAAACTCAGCAACCGGCACGGCCTAATTGCCGGGGCGACGGGCACCGGCAAAACCGTTACCCTGCAAATCTTGGCTGAACAGTTTTCGGCGATGGGAACACCGGTATTCATGGCCGACGTGAAGGGTGACTTGAGCGGGATGTGCCAGGCTGGCGGCGGCAACCCCAAACTGGAAGAGCGGGCGCAACAAATTGGGCTTTCGCCATATGGCTACAAAGCAAGCCCTGTCATTTTTTGGGATCTCTTTGCCGAACAAGGCCACCGCATCCGGACGACCATCAGCGAAATGGGGCCGCTTTTGCTTGCCCGGTTGCTGGAACTCAACGAAACCCAAGAAGGGGTACTCAACATCGCCTTCAAAATCACCGACGACCAGAACCTCCTCATGCTCGACCTCAAGGACTTGAGGGGGATGCTCAACTTCATCGCGCAAAACGCCAAAGACATTCAAAGCGAATACGGGCAGGTGAGCGGCGCCAGCGTCGGCGCGATCCAACGCGCCCTGCTTGTTTTGGAGCAACAGGGAGGAGAGAACTTCT
Organism: Armatimonadota bacterium; assembly: GCA_016789105.1. NCBI lineage: Bacteria > Bacillati > Armatimonadota > Armatimonadota bacterium. The sequence continues at coordinate 32,620 of JAEURN010000009.1, read as the reverse complement.
TCGGCGAACCTGCCCTGGATCTCAAAGACCTCATGCGGACAACGCGGGATGGGTTGGGCTACATCAACATCCTGGCCGCCGACAAGCTCATGCAATCGCCCAAGCTCTACGCGACATTTTTGCTTTGGCTGCTGAGCGAATTGTTCGAAGAACTCCCAGAAGTCGGCGACCCCGACCAACCCAAGTTAGTTTTCTTCTTTGACGAAGCCCACCTGCTGTTCTCGGATGCGCCCAAGCCCCTTGTGGACAAAGTCGAGCAAGTCGTGCGGCTCATCCGGTCCAAAGGCGTCGGCGTCTATTTCGTCACCCAAAACCCGCTCGATATCCCCGATGCCGTTCTCGGCCAACTGGGCAACCGGTATCAGCATGCCTTGCGGGCCTTCACCCCGCGCGACCAAAAAGCCGTCAAGGCGGCCGCCACCACCTTCCGCGAAAACCCGGATTTCAGCACGGAAGAGGTCATCACCCAACTCGGCGTCGGCGAAGCCCTCGTCAGCACCTTGGAAGGCAAAGGCACCCCCATCGTCGTGCAAAAAACACTCATCCGGCCGCCATCATCCCGCCTTGGGCCGGCCACTCCCGATGAGCGGAGGCAAGTGATGGCCGATTCCCCCGTCGGCGCCATTTACGAAAACGTCGTTGACCGCGAATCGGCTTACGAAGTCCTGAGCAAACGGGCTGAACAAGCCGCCCTTGAAGCTGAACGGGCCGAACAGGCCGAAGCCCAGGCAAAAGCCGATGCCCAGGCGGCCAAAGAAAGGGAGAAAGTGCAGCGCGTCACCTCGCGCGCCCGATCCACCCGCGACACCCCGGTCGAAGCCATGATGAAATCCGCCATGCGCTCGGCAGGCTCGCAAATCGGCCGCGAGCTGAGCAAGAACAGCGGGAGCATCCTCCGGGGGATCTTGGGCGGACTGTTCAAAGGGAGATAATCTTTACTTGATTATTATGTTAACCAGTTGCGATCTCTCACCAATTCTGAATTCAAGAGTAATGATCATATTGGCCCCGCTCATACTTCGACCTGCAAAATCAGCCGGCACATTCAGTTCGGGAAGCAATTCAGAGATTACAGCACCCGACATATTTTTATTTCCCAATATCTCGTATCTCTCAAATGAACCATTACCACTAGTCCCCAGTTCACTGCAAATATTTGCCAAATTCTGCGAATATTTCAATCTCTCCTCAGTTATGTATGCAACGCTATTCTGGATAAGTTTCGCCCGTGTCTCAGCATCAGATCCGAAAGCTGTTATAGTGTATTGATCACTCAACGATGTTGAAGATGATGTCAAGCGAGAATTGCGCAGGGATTGAAATGGAATCGAAAGGGACTTCGGCGGAAAGCCTGTTGAAAATCTGACAAAACCAGGAATTCCAGCACGATCCGCAAACGTTAGCCTCCCATTTGGCTGGATTGAAATCCATAAGCTCCCGTTTGATGGCAACGATTTCAGTGACTCGTTTCCAAAAGTTGACGCTACTCTCCGAGCAAGTGCTGATGCAAAATCATTCTGCTCCACATCACCCAAACATCCTCTTGCTAAGATTAGTTTGTCTTCTGACGCAGTCAATCCGATCGCGTCTCTGTCAATAAATGCAACTCCAAGTCCAAAAAACTCTTTCTCTTCCCAAAAGTGCTCTTTAGAATACACCTCCAGATCCTTTCTGATATGGGGCAAGTCACTAGGCAATGAATGCCTAGAAATACAAACTACTGCAGAATCCCTTGTCCCGCTAATATGAAAAGTTAACTGGCCTACGAAAAACATCACTGATGCAACTAGCATATGGCGCTCCCAATTACCTTCTTAGGTATTCAATTTCTGATAGGGCCCTCATACTCGTCAAACACGTCGACAGCCTCAGTTCCAGCAAAACTGCTTAGGACTCTCGTTCTGCTTGGGCCAATCGGAACGTTTTCTTGCCATGTTTCGACCGCCGGCTGCACGTAGTTTTGAACTGTTGGATACCCGTTGACTAGAACAACATCATATTGACAATATCAATCCACTTTCATCGCCTTATGATAGACGAAATTTGGGGCCAGTGATACGCCGCCACAAGTAACGAGAATCGGACCCACGGTCGAATCATATAGGTTGGCAACTGGTGTTGTCCAAGCTGGACTTCCTGAACCGCCTTGACTCGTTTCAACGCATGATTTTGCTTTTTGCCAGCTGTGAGTTGAAACAGGAACATTTATTGAAGTTTCTCCACTGTTTATTGTGGTCGGGCCAACAGTCTCAAACGTCGTGATCGTCAAGATCGGCCTCGTTTGCAATTCCCACGTTGGATCGAATTGAAGGCAAACTCCAATAAATCCCATTATCATTCCAACAATGTACCCCCCCCCCCCCCCTCCCCCTGTGTCAATCCTATTGGGAGAATCAGTAATTTTACTAGGTTTAATATGAAGAGCCGAATGCCGTGCAAAGAATATGCGGCATAATGGAGCAGATGCCAATTGGCACCGCATGATTTGGGCTTTGCCCACCGCAACTGGAAAGGAGCACACAATTGAACAACCTTAAATGCCTTTTGGCGGTTTTTGCCGCCGGGATCGCCGCGTTGGCGCATGCCTCGTCGCCGTTCAACATCAACCAAACCCCCAATTTTGGGGCCGCCAACGGCGTTGCCGTCTCTGATCGCTATTCGACCAACGGGGCCGGCCCCAGCCACATCACGGCGGCCGACAACTTTAACCTCGCCATCGATTCCAGCAACGATTACCAATTGACCTCGCTATCGGTAACCGGATTCGCTTTGAACGGGCTCGGGCTCAGCCAACTCCCCAATTCGGCCATTGGAACCTACGAAATCAACATCCTAGCGGCCGACGGGGGCGGAAACCCGACCCACACCGTGCTCTTTACACGGACTTTCAGCGCGGGGGACAGTGCCGTTTCCACCGCATTCGCGGCCGCTGGGACCGGCGCCAATACCGGCTTCAACTTCTACAAGACCACATTCGACCTTTCCGGAGCACCGATCGGATTGGGGACTGGCGGCAACTACTACCTCAACTTCGGGGTTTCCGGGTCGAACAACGCCACCTTTGCCTGGGCATTCAGCGGGACGGGCAGCGGAATCTCCAACTATCTGTCCCAAAACAGCGCGGGCGGGGGCTGGGGCACCTGGACCAACAGCACGGGAGCCAACCTTGCTTTTGAACTCAACGGGACGATTGAAACGGTTCCGGAGCCGGCGACCTTCGCTTTGGGCATTGTTTTGCTGCCCCTGCTGAAGAGGCGGAAGAAGTAACTCGCTTGCACGGTCGATGGTGCCCTCAGGGATACTGACGCACCATCGACCGTTCCCTAATGGGCGTCCCTTAACAATAATCTGACCGAAAGCCCGGTAAAGTTCGGGGCATGATGGTGTCCGCGCTCGCCGCCGCCGCCCTGGCGCAACAGGGCCAAATGTTGCCGGTCGGCAAACTCATCACGCCGCTCGGAACCCACCAAGAAGTCGGCTCCTACCCGGTCAACATGGTGGCCACTGCCGATAAGCGGTTTGCCGTTGTCACCACAATAGGCTTCCGCCAAAAACTCTCCTGTGTCGATGTCGCAACCGGGAAGATCGTCTCCCAAATCGACTACAAGACAAGCAAGGACAACCCGGAAAAGGTCGGCCTGTATTTCGGGATCGCCATCCACCCCAAGACCGGCGATGTCTATGTCTCCCGCGGTGCCCAAGACATGGTCACCCACTATTCGCTGGTTGACGGAATGCTTTCCGAAATCGATACGCCGATCAAAGCGCAAGCCCCCAAAGACCGGGGACTCCCCTACAACTTTGCCGGGATGTCGTTCAACTCGAACGGTTCCCGGTTGTTGGTTGCCAACAACCAGACCAACAGCAAAACGGGTTATCAGGGGTCTGTGACCATTTACCAAACCGACACCGGCAAGCCGTTGTTCGAAATCCCGACCACGGGCTTCCCCCTGGCCGCTGCTTATAAAACGCGCGGGGCCGGGGCCGACACCAAGGCTTATGTCGCCGGTGAAAGGGATGGGGTCGTCGATGTTCTCGACCTGCGGGCGAGAAAGGTTGCCAAGTCGATCCAAGTCGGGGCCGCGCCGGTCGGGATGGTCTTCAATCGAGCGCAGACCCGCCTTTATGTCGCCAACGCCAGCAGCGACACCGTCAGCGTGATCGACACGGCCAGCGACCGGGTCGTTGACACCATCATGCTGCGGCCGACCGATATGATCAACATCCCTGGGGCGGGGCCGCTCGGTGTCACCCTCTCGGATGACGAACGCACGCTTTACGCCACCCTCGGCGATATGGACGCGGTCGCCGCCGTCGACCTCAAAAGGGGCGCGCTGGAGGCCTACTTCCCGACCGGTTGGCTGCCGACCGCCGTCGTGGAATCCAAGGGCCACATGCTGGTCACCTGTGCCAAAGGGACACAGGCCATGAACCCCAACAACCCACCCGTGGAAGAAAAAGGCACCTACATCCAAGATATCATCGCCGGGACGGTGACCCACTTGGCCACACCCAAACCGTCAGAGTTCAAGTCCCTAACGCGCCAAGTTGTGGTCAACAACCGAATCAAGCCCGGGCTCGACGCCACCAAGCGCACCGGATTCCAAAACCCGGGAATCAAGTACGTCATCTACATCATCAAAGAAAACCGGACATATGACAATGTCCTGGGCGACATCCCCAAAGGGAACGGCGACCCAAAGCTCACCCTGTTCCCCCGCGCCGTCACCCCGAACCAGCACGCCTTAGCCGAACGGTTCGTTCTGCTGGACAACTTCTATGTCTGCGCCGAAGTCAGCCAAGACGGTTGGCAATGGTCGCTTAGTGGCAACACTTCGCCCTACGGATCCCGGAACACGCCCTACAACTACAGCGGCCGTGGCCGGAACTACGACACCGAAGGCGGAGTCAACGGCGAGCCCGTCGAGCTTTTTGGCCAAAAAAACGTGGCCAAGCCGGCGAGTGGCTACATTTGGGAGAATATGGCCGCCAACAAAGTCACCTACCGGAACTACGGAATGTTTGCTGCGTTCGTCGGTGACGATGACAAGCGCAAATCGCTGGATCCCAATGCCCGCGACAGCTACCCCCTTATCCCCGTTCTCCAGGGGCACACCAATGTCAACTTCCGGCACTACGACAACAACTATAGCGATTCGCCAATCTACGACGAATATGGCGGTTTCACTTGGCAAGCCCGGGTCAAAACTTATGGGGAATTCAAGTCGACAAACCGGTTCGACGAGTGGAACCGCGAGTTCCAGCAATTTGTCGAGCAAGGCGAGATGCCCCGGTTCCAAACCGTGAGGTTGGGGAACGACCACACCTTGGGCACTCGGGCCGGAGTCCCCACCCCGTCATCGCAGGTCGCCGACAACGACTATGCCGTGGGCAAGCTCGTTGAAGCCGTCAGCCATTCCAAGTTTTGGAAAGAAACGGCCATTTGCATCCTGGAAGACGATGCCCAAGCCGGAATCGACCATGTCGACGCCCACCGGTCCACCGCCTATGTGGTCAGCCCTTACATCGGCAAGGGCACGCACGACAGCACCTTTTACAACACCAATTCCATGCTCCGCACAATGGAATTGATCTTGGGGTTGCGACCGATGAACCAATACGTTGCGGTGGCTTCGCCGATAGCCGTGTTCGGCAATGCGGCTTCCAACTCGGAGCCCTACAAAGCCATCCAACCATCCCGCGAGATCGTCTGCCAACTCAATGAGAAGACGGCCTACCGGTCGTCGGATAGTGAAAAGATCCCGCTCTACACCGAAGACAGCCGGATCGACGAAGACTTGAACGACATCTTGTGGAAGTCGATCAAGGGCAAAGATTCCCCAACGCCCAAACCCCGATTCGGCCTTTGGTTGGAACCCAGGTTCTTTGGCGACGACGATTGACCAGGTTCGAATCTGCTTCATGGGCTCGGATTTGAACCCGGGCCCATCCTGGCAAGGTTGGGCGGATGGCTCAATCAGCGACAGAGTTCCCAAATCCGGTTGAAAAGCCGAACCATGGCCTCGGTGTCTCGCTCGCAATAACGCAACAAAGCCTCGCGGCGGCGGTTTAGCTCATCTCCGGCAAGCTTGCCCGTCCGTGCCTCGATGTAACTCATTTCGGCCATCCCCCCGCTTTTGATCTCCAAATCGGAATAGTCCAAGTCGGGGACCAAAGCGGGCAAAACCACTTTGATCGATGTTTTGCCCCGCATCGCCGGGTGATAGACCGGGCCTTTGAAAAACCCTTCCATATCCACCGCCGACCGTAAGAACTGGCCGAGCAAACCATTCGCCCCTTCGACCCCGGCCGCGACCAACCGGTTGAGGCACCGCTTTTCAAACGGCGAGTAGTGCAAGATTGAACCAGCACCTGAAAAGACCGGGGCCAAAGCGGCCACAACTCCAGGGTGAGGATCCGGCGATTCGAGGTCGATGTGTTCATAGTGGGCCAACGGGCCGCCTGGCCCGGAAAGGACATGGGCGCTGAACTGGAACACCACCAGTTCCCCGCCGCGCATCCCCGGGTTGACGGGAAACAACGGAGAGGCAGTCTCAAAATCCAAAAACACGAGAGGGAACTTCATCCCGCTGACTGCTTTGGCGAGGCTGGCATCCACCCACGGCACCTGGCCCGATGCCAGGACTTGGCGAACATGTTCGGCGTTGGGGCTCAAGACCACAGAGTCCGGTAACTCCGACATCCGGCGGTAACCGGCGGCGCGGAGTTCCTCATACTTCCCTTTGCTGAGGTTGGGGGCAAACAACAGGTCGTCGTCGGGCAGGGCTGCAAAGCAGTGGGAGTAAAAGGGGCAGGCCGAATCACAGTGCCGCCCCGGCTCCACCGCCTCGGCCCGGCCATCCTCGATGATTGCCCGGAGTTCTCTGACCTGATCGAAGAGTTCGATCGACTCGCCCCTTGCGGGACCGGTCACATCTTGGACGGCAAACAAATCTTGGATCCGGCTGCTTGCGATTGCCGGGGCATCCAGGGCCACCGTTACGATCTCCACCCGTTCGACCGATAGGCCGGACCGCTCCAACACCATCAGTTGGAAGGCGGAATCCGTCACATGTTGGTCGTTGACTGACTTCGCCGACTTCACCTCGCGGATCACCCAGCCGGATCGTCCACGGTAAAGGATGTCCACTTGGGCGTAGAGCCCATCGGCTTCAAATGCGGCCTCATAGATGGTCTCGGCGCCACCGGCCAAAAGGCCACGGGTCGATTCAAGGCGCAATGCAGTTGTATCCCCCGCCGATTCAACGCCCCCCGGGTTGAGCCCCCGGGCCAACTGTCCGATTTCGTGGCCGAGCGCGGCCCTTGCCAGCATCGCCTCGTCTGAGGTGGCCAGGTCAGGAGCGTTCCACCTGAACCAAAGCCGCTTGGGGCACCGTTTGCCATCCTTGAAAGCAGACTTCGAAATCCGCCGCGGACCGCTATCCACACCGTACTCTACCGCGTTACCGGTCGCGGAACAGCCATTCGGTTGGCACGCTGCGGCGGCGGAAACCCTTTGCCTCGACTTCCCAAAGTAGTTCGCGGTTGCCGCCCATGTCAAAGTAGCTCAATTCAAAAGGATAGTCCCCTTTGACCAGCCGCGCCGTTGCCTGCGATGCCTGCGCGACACCCACGTTCGGCAAATCGATGAGCTGGACTCCAGCCAAGGTCAGCCGGCTACCGTCGTCGCTACGCAAATAAAAGGTGTAGTCGCCATCGGCCGGGATACGCAGATAACCAGAAAACTTTGCACCAAGCGGCTCGGCCAAATACCGCCATTGGTTTGCCCAAGTCGGGACTTGCCCGCGTTCCGTAGGATCGGCGAACCCGTCGACGCTTCGAAAACGCCCACGGTGCCAATCCGCCCAAAGGCCAGGTTGCAGGCCAGCCCGCGCCGGGCCGACCAAGACATATTCCACGGTCGTAGCCTCTCCCATCGGCCCGCCCCCCCTTTGAAATGCCGCTTTTAGCGTCGTGCTTGCGGCCACGGCAAAAGGGCCGTCATACACCTCGCTTGATGGGGTTGGGGCACTGCCGTCCAGTGTTCGGCGCAAGGTCATCCCGGGCGGGGTCTCGGGCGGATCCACCGAAATGCGTTCCCGGAAAGCCACCATCACTGGACCCAGCTTCGGCCGTTCGATGTGGCTCTGGATCCCCATCGCATCCAAGCGCGCGATATGTGATCCCAGGCCGGATTCAAAGCGGCCCCAATCTTTCGTCTTGGTGTCGCTCCAAAGGGCTTCTGACAGGGCAAGCACCCTCGGGAATGCCGCCTGTTCAACCGCTCGCCAGTCGTTGAGCCGCTCGGTCCATAACTGGCCTTGGCCACCCCGGATCAAGGCTTGTTGGCCTGCCGTGAGTCCGGGAGGCATCGGGTCGAAGGCGTAGACATTCTCGGTTGAGGTGATGGATTCCGACCGGTCGAAGTAGGCGGTGTCTTGGGGGGCCAAAACTGCTGGCAGCCCCGCTTTGACCGCCGACACCGCGCCCGAGATCCCCCGCCAACTCATCACCGTCAAACCTGGGATCGGGCCGGAATCGATCGACTCGTCCCATGCCACCGGGGTTTTCCCCTTGGACTTGAGGTAGCCGGAAACTTGGCGCATAAACCAGCCGTATTCCGCTTCCACCCCACTGAGTTGGTTCCTTTCCCGCAAGCTCTGGCAGGAACGGCAGCTCTCCCATGTCCGCAAATCTGGCTCGTCACCCCCGATGTGGATTTCGCGACTTGGGAACAGGGCGCAGACTTCATCCAGCACCCCGGTGATAAAGGACATGGTTTCCTCCTTTCCCGGGCAGAACGTGTTCACAAACTGAGTGCGCAAACTGGGCAACACCTTGTTGACGCTTTCACTGTCGCAGGCCAGCTGGCGGTAGGCCCACAATGCGGGCAGGCAGTGGCTCGGCATCTCGATTTCTGGGATGACTTCGATGTGACGCTCAGCCGCATAAGCAACCACTTCCTTCACTTCTTCCTGGGTGTAGAACCCGCCATAAACCTCGTAAACGCCATCGTTCTGGTTGAAAAACAGCTCAGCCGGGTTGAACCCCCGTCCGTCGCCGATGCGCCACGCCCCAACCCGGGTGAGGTCGGGATATTTCTTGATTTCCAGCCGCCAGCCGCCGTCATCCACCAAATGCCAATGGAACCGGTTGAACTTATAAAGGGCCAAAACGTCGATGAACTTCTCCACCGCGGCCTTGCCGAAAAAGTGCCGCGACTCATCAAGGTGCATTCCCCGCCAACCAAACCGGGGGGTGTCCGAAATTTCGACCGCAGGGACTTTCCACGGCGCATAAACGGGCTCGCCAGATTCGACTGCGACCGGCAGCAATTGGCGGAAGGTCTGGATGCCGTGGAACAACCCGTCGGCGGCAAAGGAGCGGATCGAGGCAAACCCCGGGCGGATGCTGACCCGGTAGCCTTCCCCGCCAAGCCACTTCATTTCTGGCTTGAGTTCGAACTCGATGTAGTCTTTGGCCGGCTTTGCCGGTTGGATCGGCAACGGATACCCCGTCGAGCGGCGGAGCATGGCCGCGAACTTCTCCGCCTCCGCCAATTCGCCCGCGCCGGCAACGATAACCGTCGATGGCAAGATTTCGAACTCGCCGGATTTGCGGACATACTCTTGCGGCTGCGGGATGATCGGCGGCAAGGTGGCAGGTTGCCCCAAAAGCGCCAAGCCTAGCAGCACCATCGGAAGCCCCATCGCCATCGCGCGCGATTTTACCGGAGCCCGTTCCCGTCCATCTGCAACGATCAGCCGCCCTAGACGTCAACTCAAGTAGACTCTGGGGTCAACGAATGTTCACTGCCGCCATCGCCGCCGCCGTCCTGAATTCCAACGCAGCCCAAAGCAAATCCGAGTGGCCTTTCAAAATTTTGCCAGACGCGATTGTCGTTGATAGCGAGGTCAACGGAAGGCGCGTCTCGTGCATGTTCGACACCGGGTTTTCCGGTTCATATGTGTTGAACCAAAGTGTGAACGTCGGCAAGCCCACCGGCACCATGAGCCTTAAAGACTTTGTCGGGGTCTTTGAAGCCCCAACCGTCAAAGTCACCTCCCTCAAAATGGGCGAAGTTAAGTTCGACACCGAAGGCAAAGAGGTTGTGCAAATGCCCGACGAGGATTACACCCTCAACTACGGCACCCACTGCGACGGAATCATGGGGTTGGAAGTCATCGCCCACCGCATCACGACCATCGACTTCCAACAATCCAAATTCATCTTTCACCCAGATAGCTACGACATCTCGCAGTTCAAAGGCCAGCCGGGCAAAATCGTCCTCAAAATGTTGCCAATCGGCAACAACTCGATCGAGCTCCAGGCCAAAGCCCCCAATGGGAAAAAGTTGAACTTGGCGCTGGATACCGGGAACGCCTTTTACAGCACCACCCACAAAGACAGCTTGGAACGGATCGGGCTTTGGAAAACCGGAGTCAAACCCAACTACGTCAAACAATCGTTCGTCGCATCGGGGGCCGTCGATAGTTGGGATCTTGAACTGGAAAATATGAACATCTTTGGCCACGACGTGCCTTATTCTGTGTGGAACATCATCGACCGGCCCGCCAGCGACGCCGAAGGCGACGGGACAGTCGGATTTGGGTTCCTCAAGAATTTCATCATCACTGTGGACATGGAACGCCGGTTGGTGATGCTGGAAAACTTCACCGGGCAAGTCTCCACCCCAAAAACCGGGGATGTCGGATTCTATGCGTTCTTTGACCCAAGGAGCAACCGCATGGTCATTACCCGAGTTCTGCCCGGAAGCCCGGCCGAACGGGCGGGGATCAAACGGGGCGACTACCTTGTCTCCATTGAAGGCCAAGAAGTCCAAGCCATGGGTTTCCGGGCCCTCCTTCGGGTTTTGGAAGGCGAACCGGGGAGCATCATCCATGTTGCCACTTCTCGGGATGGCGTCCTCAACCGGCATGAGCTCAAACGCGAGCCCATGCTCAACAAGCCGATCCTCAACTGAGCAAGATTGTCAACGAGTCGTTAACAACGGACCCAAACGGGAATTTCTACATCAGGGCGGGTTATCCTTGCCCACATGAACCGGATCGCATGCCTGGGAATCTGCGTCGCCGCCCTGGCGGGTTGTCAATCGGCGACCGTGGTTGGCGTCGAACCCAACATCCTCCCAACGGGCCATCGGCTTCAATCCCCAGGGCAGCGGCTGGAAATGCCGGGGCGGCCGGTTGACGCCCTCTTGACCGAAGATGGCCAGACGATCGTGATCAAAGATGACAACGCGATCCGCACCGTCAACCCCCAGTCCCACACCCTGCTCGGTTCAGCTGCGTTACCAGGGGGAGCATCGCTCTTTGGCATCGCGCAGCGCCCCAAAACATCTGAAGTCTGGGTGACCAATGCCGCCAACGCGATCCAGGTATTTGATATAGCCGACCGTGCCAAGCCCGTCAAAATCCGGGAAATCGCCTTGCCAAAATCGGCAAAAGGCCAAAACTCTTTCCCTTGTGGCATCGCCTTTGCCCCAGACGGAACAAAAGTCGTTGTTGCCCTCAGCATCAACAACGAAGTGCTGTGCCTCAACCCGGCGACCGGTGCCCAACTCTGGAAATCCCCGGTCGGGGTCGCCCCGTTTGGGGTCGCCATCCACAAGGGCTTAGTTGTCGTTTCAGAACAAGGAGGCCCCAAGCCCACGACCGGCACCAAAACCGCCCCCAGTGCCGGAACCGAGACCGCGGTCGATAGCCGCGGGGTTGCCGCTAATGGATCCGTGAGCCTGCTCAACCTGGACACGGGAGCAGTCTCCGCCCAGTTCGTCACCGGCCTCCAACCCAGCGAAATCGCCATCGACTCTGCTGCAGGCATCGCGTTTGTGGCCGAAACCAACAACGACTCCGTCCGGCGCATCGACCTCGGCTCAAAAAGAGACCTCGGGAGTTTCAGTTGCAAACCGGATGGGAAGTTGCCTTATGGTTCGATGCCGAACGCTCTGTGCTACTCCCCATCCGAAAAGAGACTCTATGTTGCCAATGCGGGCAACAATGCCGTGGCCGTGTTCGACATGACCAAGAATCCGCGCCTCCTCGGCCAAATCCCCACCGATTGGTATCCTTCGGCGCTCATCAAGCAACAGGGCAACCTGTTCATCCTCAACAACAAGGGAATCGGAGCCCGGCCGGTCGGCGGAGTCAAGAAGCCGGCCTACAATTCGCATGAAAAAAACGGCACGCTCATCAAGGTTGCACTAAACGACAAAGACCTGCCCGCCTACACCAAACTCTCTGCCGAGCTCACCAAGCAATCCAAAATCCTGAGCGAGATTCAAAGGGCTTCAGCTTCGGGCGTGGCACCCGTGCCCGTCCCCAAAAAGCTCGGGGAGCCCTCACTCATTAAACACGTCATCTACGTGATCAAAGAAAACCGCACCTACGACCAATGCTTTGGGAACATCCCGGAAGGAAATGGCGAAGCCAGCCTGAACAGCTTTACCGACGCCCACATCCCGAACCACCGCGCCTTGGCCCGCCAATTCGTCTTGCTGGACAACTACTATTGCAACGGAGTGCTGAGTGCCGACGGCCACTCTTGGGCAACCGAGGGGAACCTGACGCCCTATCTCAACCGGGCGTTCGGGGGATTCAACCGGAGCTACACCTTTGGTGACGACCCGATCACATACTCACAATCCGGGTTCATCTGGGATGGCGTTTTGGCGGCCGGGCTCTCATTCCGCAACTATGGCGAGATGGATTACGCCACGCCGGTCCCCAACATGTCCGGCAAGGAGATCTTCACAAAGTACTTTGCTGGCGAACGCCTCACGTTCTCCCAAAACATCGGCATTGCCAACCTCAAAAACTATTCTTGCCCCACTTACCCCGGTTGGAACATGAACATTCCCGACCAACTGCGGATGGACCGCTTCTTGGAAGAATTCCGGAAGTTTGAATCCGACGGCGAATTGCCCAACTTTATCACCCTCTATCTTCCCGAAGACCACACGGGGGGCCCCGTGACCCCTGCTGCCCACATGGCCGACAATGACCTGGCTGTCGGGCGGCTCGTGGAAGCCGTCAGCCACTCCCGGTTCTGGAAGGACACGGTGATCTTTGTCAACGAAGACGATCCCCAGGCCGGAACCGACCATGTGGATGGCCACCGATCCATCTGCCTGGTGATCAGCCCCTACACCCGCGGCAAGGGGACAGTCAGCGAGTTCTACAACCAGAACTCGGTCCTGAAGACCATCAACCGGATTTTTGCGATTGCCCCGATGAACCAAAACGATGGGGCGGCAAATCTAATGGACGCCTGTTTCAACCTCAAGCCGGACATCGCCCCCTATGCGGCCATCACGCCATCGCAGAAGCTTGACGAATACAACTCAGCGGAATCGTTGGGGCAAACTGCTTGGGCCTATTGGAAAAAGGTTCAAGCCATCGATCTGACGCGGCGAGAAGTCCAAACCGACCGGGAAATGGACATCCTCTCGCGCTATGTCTGGCATGCGCAAATGGGTGAAAAGCCATATCCCTCAGAATGGACAGGAGCCCACGGGCGGGGGCTTTCCAAACTCGGGCTGAAACTCGGTTTGGGCGGCGGTGTCGACCGGGACGACTAAATCCGGCTGGCGGCGACTAGCCCTTTGCCCGTTCGGTGATCTTCACCCCGAATTTCTTTTTGGCAACGGGCGATGCGTCGATCTCATCTTTGGAAGTGAACGTGTCCGTCACTTTCTTTTCCTTGCGGTAGATGCCGCTAACTTCGACCTTGTCGCCGTCTTTGGGGGCGGCGTCGCCTTCAAGTTTGCCTCGGAGATAGACATTGGCCGTTGCGGAGGCACCTTTTAGCTTGAAAGTGATGTATGGGTTGCCGGCCCGACTCGTCCTGGCTTTGTATTCGGCGACTTTGCCAGAGACCACGACCTCTTTGCCGTCGTATTTGGCCTTGTCTTTCAGCAAGGTGTCAACCGTGACGGTTGCCGCCAACGAGATGGCGGCGAGGGCGAAAACGCCAAGAACCAGAAACCGTTTCATGGTCAATATTTTATCAGGCTCTCGATCTCGTACCCGGACAGCCTCTCCCGGCCATTCAGGAACCCGAGCTCGACCATGAACCCGAATCCGCAGACATTGCCGTTCAACCGCTCGATCAAGCGTGCTGCCGCCTGGGCCGTGCCGCCTGTGGCCAGCAAGTCATCCACCACATAAACGCGCTGCCCCGGCGAAATTGCATCGACATGCATTTCGATGGTGGCCGTGCCGTATTCCAATTCGTACTCCTCGGTGATTTTTTCGTACGGCAATTTTCCAATCTTGCGCGTCAACGCGAACGGCAACCCCAAATCGAGGGCAATCGGGACGCCAAACAAAAATCCGCGGCTTTCGATGCCGGCAACGACCTCGGCCCCCTTGGCTTTGGCATCGGCACAAAGCCGGTCTGCGACCTCGCGGAACGCCTGAGGGCTCTGCAAGACAGGGTGGATGTCCTTGAACATGATCCCCGGTTTGGGAAAGTCGGGGACATCGCGGATCAGGCTTTCGGCAAGGAGCTTGGCCATGGATTGCCGTTTTACCTTCCGGTGCTGAGGAGGGTCAGTCCTCGACCTCGACCCCGGGATCCCACCCTTGTGCGCTGGCGAGCATCAAGGGGGTGACCTCCATATCCCGATCCACACGGATCTGGCAGCTCAGCCGGAACTGGCCCAAAACCCCATCCTCTTCAAGGCAATCGTGCTCGGCTTGCCCCATGGCTGGTTCTTCGGAATGGAATTGAACCCGGCATGTGGTGCAGCGCGCATTACCCCCACATCGGTGGCTGATGTCGATCCCGTTGCCTTCGATCGCTTTGACGAGTTTTGTGCCTTCGGCGACATCGAATGAACCGGTTCCCGGAACCGTGACTTTGTAGCTTGCCATCGTCTTGAATCTACCTTCCCAAGATTCCCGCGATCACGTTCCGGCGCGAGACCGCATTCGCCTCGGGGGAACCGATCGGCGCGCCATTGTCGGCTTGGATGGCAACAATGCTAGGGCGGGACGGCTTGCCCGGTTCTGGCCAACTGTTCTCAAATGCACCAAATTTCCCCCCTTCGTCCGGGTGCTGAATTGCCAGGAAGGCGGTCGTGCCATCAGGGGTGAACGCCGGCCCGCAAACTTCGCTCCCCATCACGCTGGCCATGAACTGCCGGAGTTTGCCCCTCTCCGGACCTTCGGTCGGAACGGCAAAAAACCCGTCCCGCAGCTTCAGCGTCTTCTCTTGGCCATCGGTCGCAATCCAAAGGTTGCCATGCCGGTCAAAGCAGATGTTGTCCGGACAGCTGATGGGGCTCACCCCCTCCTTGGGGAAGCCAGCGTAATAGGTCGACTCGTCTCCGGGGTTCCCACAAACAAGGAACAGATCCCACTTAAAGTTTTGCGACGCGTGGTCGTTGCCCTCCTCGATCAATTCGACGATATGGCCATGCTGGTTGGAATTCCGGGGATTGCTCTTGGTCTTCCCTTCTTTGCCTTCCTTGCCCCGATCCGTGTTGTTTGTACAAACAATGTAGACCCGCTCGTTGACCGGGTTGACTTCGATGTCTTCTGGCCGGTCCATCTTCGTCGCCCCCAACAGGTCCGCGGCGATTCGGGCATCAACCACCACGTCCGCCTGCGAGTGGAAGCCGTTATCGGCTGTTAACGGGCCGGTCCCATAAACAAGCGGCAACCACTGCCCCGTCCCATCTTCGTCGAACCTCGCCACATAAAGGGTTCCGTTGTCCATCAAATCCCGGTTCGCTTTGCGGTCTTTAGCATTGAACCGGTTGGCCGACACAAATTTGTACACATATTCGAACCGCGAGTCGTCGCCCGAATACATCACCACTTGGCCACCTTTTGCCACGTGGGTTGTGGCGGCCTCGTGCCGGAACCGGCCGAGCGCCGTCCGCTTCACGGGAACCCAATCCGGATCGAACGGGTCGATCTCCACCACCCAGCCAAAGTGATAGGGTTCGTTCGGCTCAATCGCAGAATTAAACCGATCCACGTGCTTTTCCCACCCATATTGACTTGCACCAGATCCCACGCCATACCGTTCCGCCGAACGCTTGTCCTTTTCAGAGGTGTATTCCGCGTGCCCGAACAGATCTTGGAAATTCTCCTCCCCGCTCAATACCGTGCCCCAAGGAGTCGTCCCGCCGGAACAGTTCGAAAAAGTCCCCGTGCAGGTTGTCCCATCGCGGTGGGCCGATGTTTTGAGCCGCGCATCGCCTTTGGCCGGGCCCGAAATCCGCATAGGTGACGTCGCCGAATAACGCTTGTTAAAATTCCCGCCGGGAACAAGTTTCCACTTGCCGCCTTCGCGTTTGATCTCGCTGACCGAAAACCCCACCGCTTCCATTGAAACCTCGGCTTGAGACCGATCGATTGCCGTGACATCCTCGACCGGGAACATCAACTCCGGATTGACATATTCGTGGTTAACGGCCAGCAACCCATGGTCGCTTGAATCAGATCCAAATGGAAGAGGAAGATAGGCGACAAAATCGTTGTTGTAGCCGAACGAGACCGCCTGCTCTGCACCCGTCAATTTGGCCACGTCGCTTGGCTTGCCCGTGTCAAGCCGGTCTCCCCAGCTCAAAACAACCTGGTAGCCGTAACCGGGCGAAAGGGCCAAACCCTTGGCCGTGCTCGGGGCGATCGGCCGGAAATCCAGCCCCTCGGCCGCCCCAGGTGCGCCTGCCGCCTGGCCCAAGGCCTTGCCGACTGATGTTGCGGCGATGCTCGCCACCAATCCGCTTTTGAGGAAGCCGCGACGGTCGATGCGCCGGGACACCACGTCTCCGAATTCATCGCCGCGGCCCCTATCCGACCGCACCACCTCATCATGGTCGTAGTGGGTTTGTTTCTCGCTGGACATGCACGAATTCTAATCGGCGGAAACGGGAGCGCGAACGGGTCCGGGCCCCTTGTTAACACTTCTTAACCGCCGAAATGCCCGGCATAGGCCCAGGGCAATTCCTTTGCCGTCACGACTGGTATCATAGTGCGTTCCCCATGAGCGCCAACGAGAAGATCTTCCCTGCCCCGGATATCCTCAACGAAGTCGAATACGGTAAGTTTGTCCTCACTAACCTCGCCGCGAAACGGGCAAAACAAATCAAAGAAGGCGCGCCCCCGCTCGTCCGGATCGACACCAACCACCCGCTTTCCATTGCCTTGGAAGAAATCGCCAAAGGCAAAATCAAGCCGATCCTCGGCAGCGACGCCCAAGCCGCCGAACTCGACGAAGACTACAGCGCTCTCGACGAGCTCGGCTTGGATGATGTGGGCCTCCTCCTCCCCGGAGTCGATGATGACGACGCCGATGACGACGACCTCGACCTCCTCGGCCTGGATGACCTCGGATTTGGGGATGACGACGACGAAGAAGACCTCACCCTTGAAGGCGATGCCGACGAGACGGTCGCCGCTTTGCTCGAAGACGACGACACCGGGGCAGTTGCCGCGGCCGACGATGAAGAAGATGTCGCCGTTGCCGAAGACGACGGGCCGGAAATGTCGCTCGACGATTTGGCCAGCGAAGAAGAAGCCGGCGCAGAAGACGACGAAAACGACTGATTGCCCATGCCAGACCAAGACCCCTACGCCGTCTTAGGGGTTTCGCGAGACGCGAGCCCGGACCAGATCAAATCTGCCTACCGCAAACTCGCGCGGCAGTACCACCCCGACGTCAACCCGGACAACCCTGAGGCCGAAGCCAAATTCAAGGAACTCAGCACGGCATACGCCATCCTCAGCGATCCCGACAAGCGGGCGCAGTTCGACCGGTTCGGCAGGGTTGACGACGGCGGGGGCATGCCCCCCGGAGCCGACTTTTTCACGGGAGGGGCCGGATTCGGCGACCTTTTCGAAGCGTTTTTCGGCGGGGCTGGCGGAGCCCCCCGCGCCCGTGGGGGCCTACGGGAAGGTGACGACATCCGCACCGAAACCAGCGTCTCCCTCGTGGAAGTCTTGGCCGGGATCGAGAAAAAAGTTTCCTACCGCCGTTCGGCAACTTGCGGGACGTGTGACGGAACGGGCACGGCGGACAAAGCCCCGCCCAAAGCTTGCCCCACCTGCAACGGCATGGGGGCCGTCACCCAAACCCGTCAGACCGTCATCGGCAGCATCCGGACTCAAATGCCGTGCCCGACATGCCGGGGTGAAGGCATCAAAATCGAAAATCCTTGCCCGGAATGCCGCGGCGAGGGCGTGACCCCCAAGCAAGAAGAACTGTTCGTCAACGTCCCCGCCGGAATCGAAGGGGGCCAAACCTTGAGGGTTGCCGGTAAAGGCGGAGACGGGGCCCGGGGCGGGCAGCGCGGCGACCTCTACGTCGTCGTCCATGTCCTTGAAGACAAACGGTTCATCCGGGAAGGACGCGACTTGGCCACCGTCGCCGAAATCAGCTTTGCCCAGGCTGCCATCGGTGACTCGATCGAAATCGACGGCTTGACCGGGCCGTTGGAACTCTCGATCGAACCCGGAACCCAACCGGGCGACACGTTCCGGATCAAGCAAGAGGGCCTTCCCCGCCTTGGGGGAGGAAACCGGGGAGACCTTTACGTCGAAGCCAAAATCACGGTTCCCAAACGGACTTCCGAAGCCGAATCCAAGCTTTTGAAGGAGTATGCCGAACTCCGTGGCGAACCCATCCCCGGCGGGCCAGGCAAACCAGCCAACATCTTCGAGAAGATCTTTAAAAGGCGCTAACGATGTCGGAATGGATCGAAGTCAAGGCCCATTTGAAAGCCATCCCGCTCGACTGGTCCACATGGGATGAGATTTTTGAAGAAGCCGGGGTCAACGGCACCGTACAAACCGACGAGCCCCCGACCATTTCCGGATTCGTCCCACCAGGTTCTGAAGAATCCATCGCCGAGTTGGAATCCCTGCTCCTCAAGGCTGGGGCTAGCAGCGTTACGACCAGCAAGGTCGACGAAGTGGATTGGGCGGAAGCCTGGAAGCAATTCTTTATCCCCCGTAGGGTTGGGGAACGGTTCATGGTCGTCCCCAGTTGGACGGAACATTTCAAGGCGGAGCCCGGCGACCTCGTGATCACGCTCGACCCGGGACAGGCCTTTGGAACCGGCGACCACCCGACGACAAGGGGTTGCCTGCAACTCATTGAGAAAGTCGGCGCGACGGGCAAAGATGTCGCCGACATCGGCTGCGGTAGCGGCATTCTCTCCATCGGGGCCGGGCTGCTCGGCGCCGCCTCGCTCGTTGCCGTGGACACCGAAGCCGTTGCCTGCGAAAGCGCGCGCGAAAACCTTATGAGGAACGGGGTGGAAGGGCAAGTCTTCCAAGGCGAAGGATTTGCCCCCCTTCCCACCAATGAAACTTACGACATCGTCCTGAGCAACATCATCTCGGCGGCCCTCATCGGCCTCGCCCACGAAGCGGCGCGCCGTGTGCGCCCCGGGGGGCATTGGGTTATCAGCGGAGTCATCGATAAGAATTGGCCAGACGTTTTGGACAAGGCCGAACGGTGCGGATTCGTGCTGGCGGAACAGTTCACGGAAGACGGTTGGATTGCGGCAACGTTTGCGCGCCCCTCCGCCTAAACTCTCAGGGTCAAATTTGCCCCGCAAGCCAGTCGCCGAATTCCCTCAAGACCTTCCCCCGGTGGGAAACGGAATGCTTCTGGTCAGCCGTCAACTCGGCCATCGTGCATCCGAGTTCCGGAAGAAAGAAGATTGGGTCGTAGCCAAACCCCCCGTTCCCGCTGGGTTCAAATGCAATCCGCCCCTCGCAAACAGCTGAAAAATCCAGGGTTGGCATCCCGAGCCGAGCAAGGGCGATATGGCACCGGAACCTTGCCCCCCGTTGCGATTCCGGGACGCCTTGCATCCGCTCCATAATGATCGCCATCTTGTCTGGGAAAGGGGTTTCTTCACCGGCAAACCGCTTGCTCCACACCCCGAGCTCGCCCGGTAACGCGTCGATCTCCAGTCCCGCGTCGTCGGCCAGGCACCATTCCCCGGTCTGCACAACCGCAGATTCGGCCTTGATCGCCGCATTCTCTGCATAGGTCTCCCCCGTTTCTTCGGGTTCTGGCGAACCGGGATAGTCGGCTAGGGTCTTGAAAACCAATGCCGGAAAGCGGGCCGAAAGGATGGCCATCATCTCACCCGCCTTTTTGGGGTTGTGGGTGGCTATTACAAGGGTCTGCAAGTTCATTGAGTGTTGCCGTTCCCCAGTTGCCTCCAAAGGCCGCTGCCACTGTTGCCGCAACCGGCAACCCGGCTAGAAATTGAGTCCATTCAAAGTCCCAGCGCGGCCTCTTGCAGAGCGATGAGTTCGGTGACTCCCTTCTTGCCTAGGGCGAGCATCCGGCCCAAAGCATCAGCACCGAACGGTTCGGCTTCGGCCGTCCCCTGGATTTCGATGAATTTGCCCGACTTCGTCATCACAATATTCATGTCGGTTTGGGCGGTCGAATCTTCCTCGTAGCACAGGTCGAGCATCTCGACACCCCGGACAACGCCGACCGATACCGCAGCCATGGGTTCTTTCATCAGATGCCGCTTGATCATCTTCCGTTCCAACATCCACGTGACGGCTTGGTGGCAAGCGACATAGGCAGCCGTGATGCTAGCCGTCCGGGTTCCCCCGTCGGCCAACAAAGCATCGCAATCGATGGTGATGGTGCGCTCGCCCATGCGTTCAAGGTCCACCACGGTTCGCAACGCCCGGCCGATGAGACGCTGAATCTCCATAGTCCGGCCATTGGGGCCACCCCTCATGGCATCGCGCTGGTTGCGATCCCGGCCAGACCGGGGGAGCATCGAATATTCGGCCGTAACCCACCCGCTGCCCGTGCCTTTGAGCCAGCGAGGGATGTTCTCTTCGACCGTTGCGGTCACATGCATGTGGGTGTCGCCCATCTTGATGAGGCAAGAGCCTTCGGCATATTTTGAAAATCCTGCTTCAAGGACCACGTCCCTCAACTGGTCGTTGGCCCGGCCATCGCTGCGCATAGGCTCTAAAGTCTACCGGCCCGAGAGGGCCAAGGTGCAGGCTGCGGCAACCGCGGTGCCGACCCGCAAAACCCTTGGCCCCAAAGTGACCGGGTTCTTGATCATCTCTGATTCCTGCGGGTCCCACCCCCCTTCGGGGCCGACCACCAGGACGGCCTCGCCTGCCAATTCTGGGAATCCCGCTTGGGCTGTCTCGGACTCGCTGAGCACTACCGATCCGGGATACCGGGCCAAGACATCGCCGAGACCGGTGCAGGTTTCAAATTCGGGGAGCCGCATCCGGTAGGCGACTTCGCACGCCTCCCGCGAGATCGCCCGAAGCCGCTCCAGCTTTTTCTCAAATTTGGATGCCTCCCACTTGACCACGCTGCGACGCGCGGGGAACAGGCAGAACTTGGCAACGCCAAGCTCAGAGGCCATCCTGACCGAATCCTCGAGCGCGTCGGGCTTTGGCAGCCCAAGGGCCAATGTGATCTTGAGCGGGCTCTCAGTGGACGGATGGACGGTTTCAAGCGGAATTGCCGATTTCCCGTCGAGCCGGCAACGGATGGCCGAACCGTCCCCGGGCAACAGCAAAACTTGGTCGCCCGAACCGAGCCGCAAAACGCTCCGGAACTTCTTCATCTCCAATTCAGGGATCAAGATGGGCTGGCTTGGGTCTAGCCCAGGGATCTCGACGAAGGCACGCGGCAAGGCTCTCAGGCGGGACATCTGCCCTCAGGTTTACCCCGCAAGCCGGGACGGAACCGGCAACTCATGCCTGGATGACTTTGGCAAACCGACTGACAACGTCATCCAGCATCGGCTCGGTGAGCCGCCCCGTGAACGTGTTCTGCTGGCTGGGGTGGTAGCTTCCGAGAATCAAGATGGATCGCCCGGGTGCCACCTCGACCGATGCCTCAACCCCATGCCCGAACTTGGGCGCCCGTGCGCCGAGCATCTTGAAAACCTGGGACCAGGCAATGCCGCCCAGGCACAAAACAGCGTGCCATTCCTGTAACGCCCAGGTTGATTCCAGCCAAACCCGACAGTTGGCGATCTCTTCGTGCGTGGGTTTGTTGTCCGGCGGGGCACAGTGGCAGGTCGCGGTGATGAGGCACCGGCTCAAGGCCAACCCATCATCCGCCGATTCCGCCGTTGGCTGATTGGCCAATCCCGCCCGGTGCAACGCCCGGTAGAGCCAGTCGCCACTCCGGTCTCCGGTGAACATCCGCCCGGTCCGGTTGGCCCCGTGCGCCGCAGGGGCGAGCCCGATAATCAACCCACGCGCGGCGGGATCCCCAAAGTTGGGCACGGGGCGGCCCCAATATTCCCAATCGGCAAAGCCTCGGCGCTTTGCCAGCGCAACGGATCGGCACCAATCCCGCAGGCGGGGGCACTTCCCGCATGCAACGATCCCCCGGTTCACTGCGTCAAAATCCATGGCCCGATCCTACACCCAGTTCCAAAAATGCCCACCTACGAGTACGAAAAATCGGATGGCGACTGCGAAATCTGCCCAGGCCGATTTGCCGTCATCCAATCGCTGGATGAACCAGAACTCAAACATTGCCCGACCTGTGGGCTCAATGTCCGAAAAGTCGTCAGCCAGGTGCAGGTCAAAACCGCAACCGATACCAGCGCAGACAACGCCGCCAAACGCGGCCTGACCACCTATCGCAAGGCGGGGGAAGGCACCTGGGAGAAAATCGCCGGCCAAGGCGTTGACGTCATCCAAGGCACTCCCGAACAAATCAAGGCTGCAAACCAGAAAAAGAAAAAAACGCTGGACTTGGGTTAGGGCTTTTCTAACATCCATGACTCATGGTGCCAGGCCGTTTCCCCCGGTACCACCGTCGATAGGGGGCCGAGCGTTTCAATTTCCACAAATGATCCTTCCGAATAGATTTCGGAGTTGACCCCAAAATCCGGATAGGACGCCTCGGGTTCAAAGCCGTGCTTCTTCACAAAGGCCACGTCGGGCAGTTCATACCGACAAACTCCCGTCCGATTAAGGATCCCGACCTTTTGCGGTGAAGCATGGATTTCATCGACGGCGATCCGCAACGAGTCGCTACCCCAAGAAAACCGAGGGTCGTTCAACTGGGTGTATGACCAAAGGGCCATGGTTCGCACCGGCAACAAGCGGTCGGGGGCATGGGGGGCAAACGGTTCGTTTGGGATCACGACAACGCCTCCGGGACGCATGATGGTCAGTGCCCAAGGCGCTAAATGGACCGGTTCGGCACCACAGTTGCGCACCCCATGGTCGATATCAACTCTCGAACCTCTTTCCGACAGACTTACCTTGACCGTTTTCTGCAACCCCGAAAGGGGTTCGACCGGAGAGCGGAGCGAGGCGTTCCGCCCTTCAAGCACCAACTCGACTGGCCCGTCGTCGGCCGCGTAAGTCACGGGCCAATTCTCAGGGGCCACCCATAACCGGTGACCGCCCCAAATCCGGAATGTGCCAATCCCGGTCTCAATATGGCGGTTGGGGAATTCCCCAAGCACGTTCTCGCCCTCCTGCAGACGGTAGGAGATGATCCGGGGACCGAAATCAAGGGTCGCCAAAACCTCGGCATCGCCGTTGGAAAGGCAAAGGCACCTCCCAAATACGGGGTGGGCTATCGTTTTTGGCGCGGAGTCCATTGGGGAGAAGCCACGTTACCCCACCCGGAAACCGACACGTCCCGTCGTAGCGATCCTCAGAGCCCTTGGTGCCCGTCGACGGTTTGTTCGGTCGATTCTGCCTTTGCCGCCGTTGGGCGTTCTAAATTGGCCCGCAACGATTCCCCTTCCTCCTGCACCCGGTGGGCGATTTCGTCCGTGAGTTCGCGCATCTTCCGTTGGCCGGATTTGGCCAACGCAAAGTAAGCGATCAGGCCCGCGACCAGCAGGGCGATCGCGATGGGGATGTTCACCAACGGGTTGCCGGGGCCCCGCGTTTCGCCCGGCAACAGCATCATCGTCGAGACGAACGCGCCGATCAAGCCTGGATAGAGTCCCGCCATGAATGGCAAGAACATTGTTTGCCGGGTGGTGATGCGGGTCCTCCCGTTGCGGCTGGTCATGCGCATCGTGCCATAGGCCGGGCCCTTCATGATCGGCATTTGAAGGCTTCGCCCCACTTGTTGGCCCACATTCAACATCCGCGTGCCACGCGGCCCATGGCCGCCCATCCTGGGTGGCAATAACTCGCTGACGACATCGAAGTTTTCTGGCGGAAGTTCGACTTCCACAACCCGTTCGAATTCAGTCCACAAGGGAATCCCCAAAAACGACTTGGCTTCCTCTTCACCCGTGGGCTCGCCTTTGAACGCCTGCTCCAAAAACGTGGGGTCGATGCCCGCTTCGGCAGCCATTTTTTCCAACTCGGAATAGCTGATCCCAGGCGTGTATTTGTCGCCTCCCGCCTTTTCCTGCAATTTGGCAGCTTTGACCACCAAATCTGCCGCCTCTTGCTCGCTGAAATACCGCTTGTCCACCAGGTTTTCAAATCATACCGGCACGCTACCGGCCCAAGTGGTCGAAACCATGGCTCAACTCCCGTGTGTCAACCGCCGATGTCAGGGGATGCGACTGGATAGCCGACTTGGCCGCCTGCGCCAAGTCATCGACCTTGCCCCGGATGGTTTCCCGGTTCCGGCGCATCTGCCAACCGATGAGGAACCAAGTGGCGACCATCACGCCGAGCAACGCCGCAAATCCAACAAGGTTGGCCGGGTTCGGGCTTTTGGCAATCAGCGCAAGGTTAATCATGATCGGCAAAAAGGCAAACGGCATCAACGGAAGGAGGCGGCTGGACGAAATGCGGGAGCGCGCCACGATCCGCGTTTTCCCTTCCCTCTTGACCAAATCGACCGTGACATAGCGCCAACCTTGCCAAAACTCTCGCGATTCACGGGCTCCCGGCGTCCCCGGGTCTTCGTAGCGTGATCCGACCTGGTCGGCCAGTTCTTCCAACTGGGCTTCAGAAAGTTCGCCGTCCAAAATCCGTTCAAACTGTTCCGGACCTGGCCAACGGATTCCGGGGCTGATTTGATCCCGGCTTTGGACGACCCCCGTCCCCCGACCCAAGACCTCGCGAAGCCTGTTTGAATCGATGCCGAGTTCCTCCGCCATCGAATACAACTCCGATTCCGCGACCGAATCCTCCGGCGAACTGCCCAATTGGCGACTTGCCGCCGCCATCAGCGCTTCCATCGCCTCCTCTTTGCTGTACTTGCGGTCAGACAATCTATAACTGCTTACGCGTCAGTCGCGCCCGAGGTTTTCACGGAGTTCGCCGGTTTCCACGATGCTCCCGGGCGAGCTCGCGGCGAGGCTCTCGCGATTGAGCTCCGCTTCGTCACGGATGGCATCGGCGATCCGCTCCAGACGGCCGGGGATGCGCTTCATCGCATTCTTGAGGAATCCGCCCAAAACCGCCCAAAAGCCGACCGCGCCCACACCGAACGACGCCATCATCGGGATGAAATTGACCCCACCCCCCTTGAGGCCGACCCCCATAGCGATCAAGAACCACACCAGCATGATCGGGAAGTAGATGGCCATTGTGGCGATCACGTTGCTCGTCACCGCCTTGATGCGCGTCCGGCCGTGCCGGGAACTGACTTCCATCGTCCCCATCAACAGGCCTTCGTAAAACTGGCCTTTGATCATGCGGCCGACGACGGTCGGCCCCCAGCTGCCGGCACCGGCCCCGGCAGTTCCGCCGCCATAGCCTGGGTTATAGAATTCCCCGGCGATCACATCGAAGTTCTCGGGCGCGATTTCAGCGTCGACCACCATCTCGAACTCTTCGCTGAGGGGCATGCCCAAAAATTGCCGCGGCCGCTTGGCACCGCTCTTTTCAATCGAACCGGGGGCCGCCGACATCGCTTGGCGCAAAAACGAGGGGTCGACCCCAACGTCATCGGCCATCCGTTTGAGCTCTTCCCATGTCACTCCGGCCGTGTATTTGCCGGAATCGCCAGAGGCCTCTTGCAGCTTTGCCGCCTGGACAATCAAATCTGCCGCTTCTTTCTCACTGAATATCCGCTTCTCGTCCATCAGTCCAGCCTCGCATTGCGGAATCTGTCACCGAGTCCCCACGCCGATGAGCCCTCCCGGGTTTCGCCTCTTTGCCCCATCGCCGGACGAGAACTAGCAGCCGCCATCAAATCAGGCAGATATGCCGGAAATCCACCGCCTGGCGTCCAATCGGCGAATTCCCTCCCTAAGAAGCCGGTATCAAACCTCCCCGCCTGAAACTGGGCAGCGGAGACCACATCGAGCAAATACGATTGGTTCGTCTTGACCCCGACAATATGCGTGTCGCAAAGGGCCTGTTGGAGACGCGCAACCGCCGCTTCCCGATCCGCGGCATGGACGATCAGCTTGCCCAGCAACGAATCGTAGTACCGGCTGACCTCATCCCCGCTACGGTAACCGCCATCAAACCGGATCCCGTTCCCAATTGGGGGCACGACTTTGAGAAGGGTGCCGATGCTCGGCAAAAAGCCCTTCGCCGGATCCTCGGCAATCAGCCGGACTTCGATGGCATGGCCATGGATTGCCGACCGGTCACCGGCCAGCAACGGCTCCGGCAAGTCTAAGGGGTCGCCCTGGGCAATCCGGATCTGCTGGCGGACAAGGTCAACTCCCGTAACCATCTCCGTCACCGGATGCTCCACCTGCAAGCGGGCATTCACTTCCAAAAAGTAAAACTCGCCGCTGGGTTCATCGAACATGAATTCGACAGTCCCCGCTCCGGTGTATCCCGCGGCCGCAACCAATTTCCGGCATGCCGATTGCATCCGCTGCCAAAGATCGGGGGTCATGACCGGGCTGGGCGACTCTTCCAAAACCTTTTGGTGGCGGCGCTGGAGACTGCATTCGCGCTCGAACAGGCAGGCGACGTTTCCATGGCTGTCGGCCAACACCTGCACCTCGATGTGGCGGGGCCGTTCGACCAGCTTCTCCACCATCATCGCGTCCGAACCGAACCCCTTCCGGGCTTCATCCATGGCGAGGCGGCATTCGCGGTCGAATTCTGCCGGATCGCGAACCACCCTCATCCCCCTGCCGCCGCCTCCGGCGCTTGCTTTGAGCATCACGGGGTAACCGATTTTGGTAGCTTCTTCTTTCAGTACTTCGGGGGTTGCTCCGGGTTCAAAAAAGCCCGGGGTGACGGGGACCCCGCTTTCCACGGCCAGCCGTTTGGCATCGATTTTCTCGCCGAGTTTGCGCATTGCCGACGCGCTGGGCCCGATGAATGTGACTCCCGCTACGGCACAAGTCTCGGCAAACTCCGGTCTCTCGCTCAAAAATCCGTACCCGGGATGGATCGCGTCCGCCCCCGTCGTCTTGGCCGCATCCAAAACCGCCGCGATGTTTAAGTAACTTTGCGCCGGCTCGGATCCCCCGATGGGGACGGCCTCGTCGGCCTGCGCAACGTGCATCGAATGGGCATCCGCTTCGCTGTAGACCGCAACCGTGCGAACCCCCATTTCTCGGCATGCAGCAAAAACCCGGACGGCGATCTCGCCCCGGTTGGCAACCAAGACCTTCTTGATCAATCCACAACCTCCTGCACAAACGATGCGGGGCGTTTTTCCAAAAACGCGGCGACGCCCTCCTTCCCTTCTGCCCCGGCGCGGGCGCGCGCCAAAAGCCGGCTCGATTCTTCCTTGCCCAGCGGCGCTTCTGCCGCGAGTTTTTTGCAAAGGGCCACCGATTCGGGCCCGTTTCGCAGCACGTCGGCAATCTTCTTCTTTGCCTGCGATTCCAGTTCTTCCAACGGGCAAACGTCGTGGACGAGGCCGATTCTCAACGCCTTCTCAGAGTCGAAAACCTCCCCCGTAGTGAACAGGGCCCGCGCATGACCGGCCCCGGTTTTGGGGATCACAAATGGGGATATGGTTGCCGGCACCAGACCAAGCCGCACCTCGCTGAAACTGAACTTGCAGCCTTCGGCGGCAACGGCCACGTCGGCCGCCGCCACAAGCCCGCAGCCACCGCCGAACGCCGCGCCGTGGACCGCCGTCACCACAACCGCCCGGGAAGTCGCAATCGATTCGAACAGGCCAGCCAGTTTCAAGGCATCCTGAGCGTTCTGCTCTTCGGTGTAACCGGCAGCCTTGCGCATCCAATTGAGGTCGCCCCCTGCACAGAAAACGGGGCCCTCGCCGGTGACCAACACGGCGCGGATGGCAGGATCCAAATCGGCGAACAAAGCGGTGAGCGAACCGATCAGGCTGTCATCAAACGCATTGCGAACCTCTGGCCGGTTGAGAGCAACCTTCAACCACCCTGCCTTCTCCTCGACATTGAGCATTCGGCTAGGTTACCGGTTCGGCCGGGCCCGACTGGGAATCCGCGATCCGCTATTCCTTCAACCCGGCTTTGAACCGGATGGAAGCAAAAGCTTTGTCGATTGCCGCCACGCTCTTGGGGTCGCTGGGGTAGCCAATCGCCATCACGGCATAAACCTTGGTGCCATCACCCAACAGGAAACTCTTGAATAGCGTCGCCTTTTCGCCTTTGCCAATGGTGTGAGATTGAAGGATCGTCGGCTTCTCATCCAACTTGCCTGCCTTGAACCCATTGACCTTGACGTCTTCGTCCTTGTCGCTCATGCCGGTTACAAGGTCTTTGGCGACTTGGGCCAAGTGCTTGTCATCCGCCACAGTGCCCGGACGGCCATTGAACACACTCACCAAAAGATAAAAATCGTCGGATTCAAAGGAGAAATCGTCGGTGGTCAAAACCCAATCATCTTTGTCTTCGACCTTGGTTTCGCCTGCCGACTCCAACTTGCCCGGGAGGCTAAGGCTCAGCGCGGACTTGCCGACGTATTGCCGTTTCCAAGTTTCTTGCGCCGCTAGGGCGCTCCCTGCAAAAGCCACGGCGCCCACTAGCGCCACCAACATCACCCGAGTCCGAACCATTGTGTTCCCGCTTGCCATCTTAGACGTTTCGGCCGGGGGTTCGTTCCTTGGGTCCGGTCAGCTAGTCCCTTTGGTTCGAACGGTGATCGTCGCCGGATAGTGCGCACCGCTCAATGGAATGGTGTCGATCCGGATCTGTTGCGCCTGTCCTGGTGCCAGTTTTGCCTCCAGCAAAACCATTGATTCTTTACTCTGCAAAATCCGCCCCGGCAGGAGTTTGCCGTTGACACTAAATATGGCGCCGGAGTACCCCGCACTCGCTTCAAACACCACTTCCACTGTCTGGTTGCGGTCGGTCGGATTCTCAATCCTCCCCTCAACCACATATTGCACGCCGAAGTTGCCGGATAAAGGCGGCCCTCCCAAAGCACTCGGGATCCCCTGTTCGCCGAGCCGGATGAACTGATGGCGCCCCCCAACCTGGTAAAGGAATCCCACTTGTTTTGCCGGCCCGGAAAAAATGTCGCGTTCGGTGCCGCCAACCGGGAACGGCAGACCCGCCAGCCCGATGGATCGGCGGACCAGCCAGGGTTTGTCCCCAAAACCTTGCGGCTGCCAATCGGCCGCGACATCGGCAAGCGCCAGAGCGTTACCGACCAGGACGACGTCGTCGGATCCTCCCGCCAAAAGGCGCAAGCTGGCGAGGCCGCTCGAGGTTTGGCCCGGTTCCAAACGCCGCAGGGATAACGGGGTGGCCGACCGCGGAGGCAGTGTCAGCACCGTGCCTTGGTAGCCGAGCCAGTCGGCAAAATACCGGTTCCCTGCCTCAAATCCGGCCTTGGTCGGGTCGGAATTGGGTTCGGCGTCACCACTCGCCAACCAAATCCGGGCGGGAACGTCGGACCGATTCGCCAATATGTATTGCACCGCCAAGGGTCGCGCAGATTTGTTGAAGTGGTGCCACAAAAGCCGGGTCGGCATTGCGGTCACCATCCGGGCAAAATAGAGCTGGCCCGGCCCGGCAAGGTTTTCGGGATTATTGCTGTACCAAAGGACGTCATCGTAAACCCGCCCCCCGCCGGAATTCTTGACAAGAACGTTCGCCATCCCTTTGGTGGTGGCAAATCCGGGGGCCTCGACGGCCACATCAACCGGGACGACCCGGCTTTGCCCAGGGCCTAACGGAGCAATTTCGGGCACGGTGTATCGCACCAACGCACCCGGTTCGGCTGAGAATTCTGTCGACATCGCCCCTTGTATCCCTTGCAAGACCAATTCTTTGCGGGCCGGGCTACCCGTCACTTCGACCGTTAAAGTCTGGGGGAACACCGCCGCCGGTGATAGCACAGAAAACGGGATCGACTTTAATGCCCCGCCCGCTGAAAGGACAATCGCCCCTTCCCCCCTTTTCAAAGGATTGACAACCAGGTCGAACCCTTGCCGGGTGACTTCGACCAGACCCGGGGGTTCCGAGCTAATCGCCGCCGACCGGGCCGCCGAGCCGATCACCCTCACCCGCTGCGGCTGGCCGACCCCCAAAGAGAGGGGTTGGCCAGGCACCGTCAGCGGCGGGACATAAAGGGCCTTGTTGATTGAGTTGGCCCAAAGCTCGGCAAGCTTATCGGGGGACAAACCCTGGGCCTTTGCCTCCGCTTCGGTGACCGTGGCCACAGTTTGCCCCTGCAAAACGACCCTCCAACCGGGGTCGGCGACCACCTTGAGCGTCTGGCCGCGCTTGAATGGAGATAGGGCCTTGGCTATGACCGCGACACGTTCTTCCGGCTGGAGGCCGCCGGCCGCCGTTTTGACAGTGATCGCATCGACACCATTGACAACAAGAATCCGCCCGCTCGCCACAATGTCGGCGTCAGACGCCAGGGGCACCGTCGTGGAGGCCGCTAAAGCCAGTACCGGAATCAGCACCCAACCCGTCATCGGACCATGGCTACTTTTTGTTCTTCAACTCTTCCGCGCAGGCCGGGCAAACCGTCTTTCCATCCACGGTCACGGCATCTTCTTTCGGCAAATGGCCATGGCAATTGTCGCACCAGACCCGACCCTCCGGAGGAGGATTTTGGCCATCGAATTTGACTTCCTGGCCCTTGGAATCGAGGGCGGGGTTCTTTGTGGGTGCAGACCCATTGTTCAAAGGCGTCGAAGTTCCAGAAATCGCCGACCCCGAATTACCGGGGGTTCCGGACGTTGCCCCTCCGATCGGAGATGACCCCGTTGTCGACCCCGATTCTGCCGAACCGCCACCGGATGTCGCGCCACTAGCGGATTGGGAATCTTTGACCTCGGAGAGTTTTTCTTTCCCGTTGTTGCCGCAACCGGAAACGGCCGAGAGGGCAACACACGCCAGGGCGGCACAAAGGAGATGTTTCATTGGATTCGCTGAAAACGATTATGGCGGATTATCTCCAGTCACAGCGGGAAATCTGCAAGGCGCGACACGACGAACCCGTTGCAAGTCCCAACGCTTTGACCCCAAGCCGAAAGGCTCTGCCGGACGACCTGGCGCTGGGAACTGGAGGCATGGATGAACGCCCCATCCCCGGCATAAATCCCCACGTGACTGAAATCAAGTCCCGCTTTTGTGGTGCAGAGGGCAAGCAAATCACCTGGCTCCATCAGGGGATAGCAATCCACCCAGTGATCCTTAGGGATCCTCTTGAACCGCACCGGATCGAGCCTGGCCTCCATTTCCCGGGCGTGGCGCTGAAACCCGGGATCCGCTTTTGACGCCCCGTAGGCTGACGGGTGGTCTCCCATGTAGGACGTCACGGGATCCCATGCCACGCCACCCGGAAACCGCTCGGAAACAATTTCGAGCCTCCGTGCTTGGGAGTGGTTTGACAATGTGTCAGTGGTGTAATGGAGCCGGCTCCAGTATCCGTCTACCTTGCCTTGCCGGTAGCGGGTTTGAGTCACAGCCTTCACCAAGCGGGCCTCAGAATAGTTCGGACAAATCCTTGCCAAGCCCCAGCAACAATCGACAAGCGTGACACAATCGAACCGGTCAAGGAACACGCGGCACCGCTCGGGATTGCCTTCCAACGTGCTTCCCACGTACGGGGTGCCGAGAAAATGGCCGGCAATGGCGTGGATGCGTCCGCCAAATGCCAAACGATCCCACCGGAGGGATCGCGATGCCCGTTCGATCTCATGAAAGGCATCCGGCGGTTTGCCCAAAACTAGGGCCGAAAATCCAGCCGCCCCCATGGCCAAAAAACTCCGGCGATCCAGCCTCATCGAAATAAGCCGGCGACCCGGGTGCATGGCCCGGGCCGCCGTCCAAGGTCAATCAACAAAAATGTTGAAGGGAACCGAGAGGCTCACCGGGGTGCAACCCTGCTCGGTGGCCGTGATCGTAATCGTGTAGCTCGACCCGGCAGAAAGCGTGCTGGCGTCGAACGTGATATCCACGTTCCGGAGGCTGTCCACCGGCACATTCGCCGTAGCCGGGTTGAATGACGCCGTCACGCCCGACGGGAGCCCGCTGACCGAAAAGGACACGTTTGCCCCCGAACCGCCCGTGCGGCCCTGGAGAGCGTTCACCTGGCCGTTCACGATGGTGAAGGTTTCCGTGTTCTGCCCACCTTGCGGAACCGACATGTTGGACGGGCCGCTCAGCGACAAAGCCGCGCACTGAAGGGGCGTTCCACCAGTGTTGGTGTTGCCATCCGGGACATAGGCGGCAAAACCCGCACAGCCACCAAGGTACACCGCCGAAGCGGCCGCAATCACTTGCCAAGTTTTCATCAGAACTTCACCTCCAAAC
>JAEURN010000008.1:300000-567545 GCA_016789105.1 Armatimonadota bacterium | reverse complement strand
AGCGCAGCGTAGATCCCCGGAAACCCGGTCCCATTTCACCGCACCCCGTAGGGCGTGCCACCCTACCCCCCCCCCCCCCCCCCCCCCCCCCCCCCCCCCCCCCCCCCCCGCCCCCCCGCCCCCCCGGCCCCGCCCCCCCCCCGCCCGGCGCGGGCGCGGCCCCGGTCTTTAGGCCTAGTTTGAGCATGAAATTGCGACATAGACAGTTTGAACAAAGCGAATGGAATCGTGGTATGGGCGTCCCTGCATAGGATGCCAACATGCAATCTGCCAAATCACTTTCCGTTCCGGTTTGCCGCGTCGCGGGCGATGGCCTCTTCGCAATGCACCACCCACTTGTCCCAAGTCCACAATCCCTCATCTGGACTCCGGTAGAACCCTTTCATCCCGATCTCTTCCAATTTGGCCCGATTTTTCTGGATGAACACGATTTGGCTTCTTGCCTTTGCCACCCCAGCAACTCCTCCTTGGTTTTCGCTCATGCAGGCAGACATCACCGCCAAGGTCAAAAGAGACGGCGACTTGATGCCCTCATCTGTTTCTGAGGCGCCGGCCCCGATTGACCACTGCCTCCCCTCGGGCGTGATGATCTCATGGGAAGCCAAGGCAACCCCGTTGTCGCCGATCAATACTTCGGTTTCCCGACCGACAGACCGGATGTGGGGGAGCACGACTTCTTTAAGCACCCTGGAATAGGCTTCTTTAGGCATCCCGTAGGCCTCTCTTTCAACCTGAGGTGTGAGTTCGTAGACGCAATCGCCATCGCCTCTGATGACGCAAGCAACCCCCCTTTTGGCGACCCAGTCCAGAGACGGGCGTGACCAGATATAGAGACCTGCAACGATGATGATGAGGCAGGCAGAACCATAAACCCATTTCCACCAAGTCTTTTGCGGATTAGTAGCAGTCTGAGCCAATTGAACAAGACTTCGCGAGATTTACTGTATTCCGCACAACCTTATCCTGCACGGGAGGGTTTGCCAACAAGCACCATTCATACTGATATTCGTAATAAGCGCAACCTGTGCTCAGATCTTTAGAACGGCAATATTGCCAATTCATTGGCGCTGGCTGCACATGCGCGCAGGCTGTTCGGTCATCGGTGCACTCGACGCACCAAAAGTCGCCAAGCCCAATCGTTGTGGCCATCATCAATTTTATTGCTGTCAGTTTCTTCATCACGATCTCCCTTTTAGATCAATGTTCTTCAAATTTCCACTAGGCTCTGATCTTGAGGTCACTCCGGGTTTGCCCACCAACCCGGTTTCAAGTGGTCTCCAATTCCGACCCTCAGTTTGACTTGGCCACTTAGGAAGACGCCAACCGCACGCTTGCGTGGATAGTCGTTCTTCAATTTGACTTCAGGGTCAGAACAGTTGTCTTCGATGAGCAGTATCCAATTTTCGCGATAGATATTCGATTCCTCGGCAATCCTTTCACGGCACTTTGGCAAAACCGCCTTCAGTTCCTCTTCGCTCATCCCGTCTTGGCCGCAGAAACACCTCACCCAGAAACTGACCCACAAATCCGGGTGCACACCGCATGGGGGTGGCCAAGTCTGATCGATCACGGCCATTGAGCGGGTTTGAAACTCTGGTAGACCCATTTCGGGAGAAGTCCCATACCGTCCGTCGCCTTCATAATCTGACCGGTAGAGGCTGAGGGCAACCCACTGGTTGCGAAGCCGCACCATGGTTGCCGTCACTTTGGCCGTGCGCTTGGCGGAAGACATGATCGGCACGGTGATTGCCATGAGAATCAGGATGACGCCGATCACAACAAGGATTTCGACGAGTGTCACTCCGCGGTTTCGACCGTGAATCATCATTTCAGGACTCCGTTGATTTCTTCTGAATCCTCAAAAACTTGAGTCACTTTCTGATCCCGGATCCCAAGAATCGTTGAGCCGTTAACGGGCAGATTCGGCTCGAGGTGAAAATCGGAATATGAAAGACAGGCATTGAGTTTGCACCAGTTACTTTCAAGGCCATTTTCAGGATTTACAACTAAGAATTTTCCATCAAGCTTGCGTGCCTTGGGGAAGCGAGCATAGGAACACGACTGGCAACTGGGCGGGAAAACAATGTTCAACTCACTGGAAGACTCAATTCCCTTTCGATTTAAGAGAGCCTGAGTCTTATCTGACAATCGTGCGCCAACAAGAAACGAGGATCATGGCAAAGAGTCTTCATGCACCCGCAAGAGCGCGAGGCCGATTGAACCCAAAGATAGCAACAAGCCTGAGCTGTAAATGAATATCGGCTTCACAAAGTCATTGTAACAATGATCTTGCCTTCACAAGGCCCCTCCCCCCCCTCTTTTGCAGCACTTGGGGGGGGAGTCTTTAGCCCTAGTTTGAACCTAAGTGGACCTTATGAAAAGGATTGCGGGATTTGCGGTTCCCGGGCGTTGGTTTCCACGATGGCCGACTGAACGCCCGGGCCGGGCTGGCGGAATCGTTTGCGGAACTTGACGAATGCCACCACGGCCATCACCAGAAAGATGGGGATTGCTATGGCATCATCCAACCATCCTAAGACGGGGATGACATCAGGGATCAAGTCGATGGGCGAGGCGCCGTAAAGGATTGCGACCAGGACATTGACGATCGCCATCCAAGGGATAGGGCTCTTCACCGGTGCAGGGGTATGGGCCATTGCTTGTTAGACGCCATTCGCTGCTTTGGGGTTGAAAGGCAATGGGACCCCACGGCGGATCACTGGGCCGATAGCTTGAAGAAGAGCTTTTTGCCGACCCGGAGGATTCGGCCGTCTAAATCGCTTGCCGGCCAGGCGGCACCCAGGTCAGCAATCTTGTCTCCGTCCAGTGAGACGGCCCCCGCCTGGATCAATTTCTTGGCCGCCCCTCGCGAATCTGCCCCGCCAGCCAGCATGACGAGCTCCACAGCCATAATTTCGCCGGAGACCGCCAAATCGGGGGCATCGGTCACCTGCTTCTTCTGGCTGAAGGTTTCGACGAAGAACCGCTCTGCCGACTCTGCATCTTCCACCGAATGGTAGAGAGCCACGATCTCTTTGCCGAGCCTGATTTTCGCGTCTCGCGGGTTCTTCCCCGGTTCAAGCATCGCCCGGACTTCATCCATGGGGACATCGGTGCAGAGTTCAAACCAATTTTCGATGAGGTTGTCGGGGATCGACATGGTTTTGCCGAACATGTCGTTGGGCGTATCGATGACGCTGACGTAATTGCCCAAGCTTTGCGACATTTTTTCTTTGCCATCTGTGCCGACGAGCAGTGGGCAAAGGATGACGGCTTGGGGTTCTTGCCCATATTGTTCCATCAGCGTTCTCCCAACCAGATTGTTGAATTTCTGGTCGTTGCCCCCCAGCTCGACATCCGATTCGATTTCGACCGAGTCCATGCCCTGGCACAGCGGGTACAAAATCTCGTGCATGGCAATCGGCTGGTGATTTTCCCACCTTTTGGTGAAATCGTCCCTCTCCATGATCCTCGCGACGGTGTAGCGTGAACACAGCCGGATGACATCTTCGAACCCCATCTTGCCGAGCCAATCTTTGTTGTAATAGATCACCGTTTTTTCGGGATCCAGAATTTTGTAGATTTGGCTGGAGACCGCTTCCACGTTGGCTTGCACTTCGTCGCGCGTGAGTTGCTTCCGGGTTTTGCTCTTTCCGCTGGGGTCTCCGATGAGGGCGGTGAAATCGCCGATGATGAGACAGGCCGTGTGGCCCAACTTTTGAAAGTCGCGGAGCTTCCGCAAGACGACGGCCCAACCCAACGTGACGTGGGCGGCCGTGGGATCCACTCCTAACTTGACCCGGAGGGGCTTCCCGCTGGCGAGCTTCCGCCGCAGGTCTTCCTCGCCGATAATTTCGGTAGTCCCCCGGCGTAGGAGTTCAATCTGCCCGTCGATGGTCATGCCGGGGTCGATTTTACCGCCGGGCTTGAACCTGGGCCGGGCTCACATGAACTGGAATTCGGGCGTGGAGCACATGAGTTTTGCGATGGCCCCACAGACCAGGTTCGCGTTCCGGGCGGTGACGGTTCCCCCAGATTCTTTGCGGGCGGCGGCAACCAGTCCTGCCTTTTTGTCGGTCGGCAACCGGCAATCGAACACGCTCAAAACGCGATCAGTCACGGCGGATGGGTCGCCGGTGCCAAAAATCTGGTC
Organism: Armatimonadota bacterium; assembly: GCA_016789105.1. Taxonomy (NCBI): domain Bacteria; kingdom Bacillati; phylum Armatimonadota; species Armatimonadota bacterium. The sequence continues at coordinate 563,392 of JAEURN010000008.1, read as the reverse complement.
AGCGCGGAGCTGGGTGGCCCGGCTGTTGCGGATGAACAGTTCCTGTCCCCAGCTGATCCGTTCGACCATCGTCGAAGTGGATATCCAATCGGTGCCCGAGGGCCAACCGCTGACATCTGGCGGATACATGAGTTCCATTCCCATCACCGATGTCGATTGTTTGATGAGGACGGGTACCCCCAGGACGGCCCGGCGTTTGACCTCGTCGTCGCCGGCAGATTTGACGGCGTTGGCGATTCCGGCGCCGATGCCCAACTGCCGGGCCATGGGAATGCAGAAGTCGAACGGATTTTTGATGATGCTGCGCCGGGCACCCTCCGCAAGGAATTCGTCGGAGAGCATGATGGCTTTGAGGAGGGTCGGGATGTGCAGGTTCGCCTTGCGGAACGTTGCGGCGAACTTGTCAACCGTTGATTTTTCGGGAGTCGGAGAAACAAACCATTTCCACAGTTTTTCTGTAAGGTACGCGGCCGTGCGGGGGGCGGCAGCCAATATGCCGACGACGTCGTCGCCATTCCATTCCCCTTTGTTGCCGAGCACAGTTTTGAACCCGGTGTCGTGACTTTTTTGATCCAGGATGTAAATGCTTTGCGGTGGAGGGACCTGATTCCGGTTCAAAACGACGCGTTGACCCCGTTGAAACCCATAGGTCATGCCGGTGAACGCCCGGGCGGCTTCTTGGATGTCCTTTTCCGTGTAGTTCCCTTCGCCTAACGTGAAGAGCTCCATTACCTCCCGGGCGAAATTCTCGTTGGGTTTGCCGACGACGTTGTTTTGGTTGTCCAGCCAGTAGAGCATCGCCGGGTCTTGGCTGACCTCGATCAAGAGATCACGGAAATAGCCGAGCCCCTTGTCCCGGAATAGGTGCATCTGGTTGAGCATGGTTGGGCCGTTGCTGACCTTTTGCGCACTCGTCGCAAAATGGTCGTGCCAGAACAGGGCCATTTTGTAATTTAGCGGCCGGTTGGTGACCAGTTGCTCGGCATACCACACCGCTTGGGCCTGGCGGGGGTTGGCCACCACTTGGCCATCCTTGTTTTGCAGATACTCAACTCCCAGTTCGACCGATTCTTGGTGGTTGATTGATTCCAGGAGCCGATCCACGGCAGCTTCATATCCGCCACTGCCGTAGAAATCCACTTCCGCTTCACTGGCCCCGAGTCCAAATCTCCTCAGCAGGTGTTTAACTTTATCAATTTCTTGTGGTGACTGCATGGTGCTCCGGCTCCGTGGTTCTAGGCGGACGATCCACCCCGCCATAGCGGAATGACGCCGAATTCAGCCCTGGGTTTACATGAATTGAAACTCTGGTGTGCTGAAAAGCAGACGCGACGCTTTGGCCGCCGCCTGGGCCCCGGTGGCAAAATTGGCCACGCCTCCCCCCAAAGCCAGCTTTGCCGCCTGAACCATCTCCTCTCTCTTTGCCGCCGGGAGACTAGCATCGAAAACACTGAGCAGGTTGTCTACGACCTGGGTGGCGGTAGCGCCGTTCGGGGCGACGGCCGCAACTGTCGCCTGGGTCACGTTCCTGTTACTGGCGAACAGGGCGTCGCTCCACTTCATGCGTTCCACCATCGTGCTTGTGCTGATCCATTGGGTGCCACTCGGCCACCCGCTGACATCGGGTGGGGTGAGGATCTCCATCCCCATCGCGGCCGTGGAAGTCGCCGGGATCCGGGCAATCTGGAGCGCAAACCGGGTGCGCTGGAAGTCGGCGGTATCCACGCCTTTCACCTGATTAGCCATTTGGGCGCCAAGTCCGAGCTGGCGCATCGTGGGGATGCAGAAGTCGATCGGGTTCTTGATGATTTTGCGTTCGGCCCGGTCGCTGAAAGTCTCCTCGTCCAGCATGATGGAGCGGAGCAGCGATTTGATGTCCATCCCGCTGGCCAAGAATGCCGAGGCATGTTTGGCCACCACCGCCTTGTCTGGGTTCGGGTAGACGAACCAACTCCAAATCTTTTCCGCAATATATGTGGAAGTCCGGGGGAGTTGGCTGAGGATGCCGATTACGTCGTCTCCATTCCAAACCCCAGATTTTCCGAAGACCGACTTGGTGCCGTTGTCGTGGTTGGTGAAATCCAGGTAGTACTGGCTGAGTTGGTTGGGGACTTCTTTGCGGTTGGGCCGAGTGATGCCGTTCACGCTCACCCCATAACTCCAGCCGGTGAAGGCCCTGGCGGCTTCTTGGATGTCCTTTTCAGAGTAGTTGTCCACTCCGAGGGTGAACAGCTCCATCACTTCGCGGGCAAAGTTTTCGTTGGGTTTGCCTTTGATGTTTTCGATGTTGTCGAGCCAATAGAGCATGGCCGGCGACTTGCTGACGTTTTCCAACAGGTCGCCGAACTTGCCGGTTGCGCCCTGTTGCAATGTTTGCCAGTAGCGGTACATGGCTGGCCCATTGGAGACCTTTTCGGAGCTCGTTGCGAAATGGTCGTGCCAAAAAAGGGTCATTTTGGCTTGGAGGGGCCGGGTGGTGGTGAGCAGCCAGGCGTAGCAGGAGGTTTGGGCCAGGCGCGGGTTGGGGATCATCCGTCCATCCTGATCCTTCAGGAACTCATCGCCGAATTCGATCGGTTCTGGGATGGAAGGGTAATCCAGCAACCGGTCGACCGCTTTGCGCCAGCCCCCCTGACTGTAAAAATCGGTTTCGGCCTCGCTTGCCCCCAACCCGAACCGGCGGAGCAGGTGGGCGGTCCTTTCCTTGTCGCCTGTGATTGCCATGCCTGGCAGGACGCCTAACTCGAGGAGAGGTTCAATGAACCAAGACGAAAACCGGCCACCCTGACAGGGTGGCCGGTAACTTTCCCGATGAGTCTTTGCCCTTAGACTTCAGGCACGCTCATTGAATTGAACGTGGCTTCATTGACGAATTTGAACAGCGTGTTGCCATTGTAAGTCGCTTTGAGCGCGTAGCGCACTTGCTCACCGTTCTTCGTCTTGCGGATCATCTTAGTCTTGCGGATGTCGCCTTCCGGAACGTCAACGTGGGAACGGGTTTTCAGATCGTAGAATTGCATGTCTGCCTTCCAACCAAATCGAAATTGGGTTGCCTCCCTCTGGACGGTATCGGACTTTCGTTCGATTCACCCCAACCTCAACCTGAAGTGAGGGTAGTTTGAACTAGACTGAACCCAACGTGCAAGCCCCAAGCCGAATTTTCTGGTTAGAACGCGTAGAAAGCACGAAAAAGGGACAAAATGATGCTGAATAACCCCATGGAATCTATCGATGTTGCCGAATTCCGCCGCCGGATCCAAGATTCCGGCCTGCGACTGACCCAGCCCCGGCTCCGGATCCTGGATGCTTTGACCGCGATGGGGCGGCCAGTCGGCGCCTATGACCTGCATGCCGAAATGACGGCGGCTGGCCAAAAAGTCAACATCGTCAGCATTTACCGAACCCTTTCTGCCTTCCAAGAGCTCGGGATCATCCATTACATTCCCAGCCAGCAGGGGTACTTGGTCTGCACCTCCGACTGCAAAGACGACCTCCAGACGGAACACTTGGTTTGCGAGCAATGCGGCGACGTTTCGGAACTCCCGATCCCCGAGTGTGCCACCAAAGATTTGCGGCAACAGGCCGATTCGCAGGGATTTAGGCCGAAAAAGATCCGGGTCGAAGTCGGCGGCGTTTGCGGCAAATGCCAAGGGGCTTGAGCACTCGCCCAAGCCCCTTGACTCGTCAGCGGATCCGCCGGGTTTGCATGATGCGGGTCATCACGCCGTTTTCGTAGCGGTTTAGGACGATGGTGACCCTGTCGCCCCAGGTCACTTGATCCAACACCGACCGGACGTCGGACAGTTTGGAGATGGGTTCTCCGTTCAGTTCAATCAACAGGTCACCCGGTTTGGCCCCAATCCCATCGGCGAACCCACCGGGATCCACGCTGGTGATGACGAGCCCCGTGGCATCTTTGGGAAGGCTGAATTGGCTTCTCGACGTCTCGTCAAGCTCCCGGATGCCGATACCCAGCCTGACGGGGCCTTGGGGGAGTTGCGGGGTGGCAAAGCCATCTCCGTTGTTCTCTCCGCCGCCATTGCCAAAGGGGAACGGGTTCGCACCCTGCGGGAAGTTTTGGGCAACCGTCTGCTTTTCCGGCTCATCGAGTTTGAGTTGGGTTTCGCGGCGGGAGCCATCCCGGATGTAGGCCACCGTGACCGTGTCGCCCGGTGCGGCTTTGTATAGGTCGATCCGCAATCCCAGTTCGCTCCGGATTTCGGTGCCGTTGAATGCCACCACCACATCACCCTTCTTGATCCCGGCTTTTCCGGCGGCCGAAGTCCCGACGACATCATCGATCATGGCACCGCCACCTAGTTTGAGGTCTTTCTTTTCAAATGGTTTGAGATCGCGGATGAAGGCTCCGAGGACGCCGCGGTCGAATTTCCCGTTGGTAATCAGTTCGTCGGCAACGGCCCGGACGACGTTGCTGGGAATGGAGAAGCCGATGCCCGCGCTGGCCATGGTGGTCGAGACAATCGTGCTGTTCACGCCGATGACTTCGCCGTGGATGTTGAGGAGCGGGCCGCCGCTGTTGCCTGGGTTGATGGAGGCATCGGTTTGGATGAGGCCGGAATAACCGCGCGACACTTGGGCATTGGGGTCGTTGACCATGCTCCCCCGTCCCAATGCGCTGACATGGCCAATGGTGACAGTGTCGTCGAGGCCGAACGGCGAGCCGACGGCAATGGAGAATTCGCCGACGCGCACAGTATCGCTATCCGCCATCGGCAGGGCCACCAGGTCGGTGGCTGGAATTTTGACGACAGCCAGGTCGAGTTGGGCGTCGTTGCTGTGGGTGACCTTGCCTTTCATGGTCCGGCCGTCGGGCAGCAAGACTTGGACTTCGTCGGCATTGCCCACGACATGGTCGTTGGTGACGATCCAACCATCAGACCGGTAGATGAACCCCGATCCCGAGCCTTGCCCGTTGGAAATGCTGACCACACTACGGGCCGCTTCTTCCGAAATGCCCGCGAGGGTGTCATCAAGTTCGGCGAGCAGGGCCATGCCGTTCTTGGTCACTCCGGTTGGCTGGGCCCCGTTGCTGACCGGGGTTGAAAACTTGACCTTGCCGCCCAAGATCGACCACGGGGCCTTTGCCGAGTTGGCCGGGGATTGGGCAATGCCAAAGACGAGGGCACCGGCGGCCACCAGGGCTGCGAGGGCGATGACGAGGAACGGTTGTTTTGTCATGGGTCTTTCTCTGGAATGCTTGGAATCGCGTAACCGTTTCTAACCTTGTCTAGGCAATTGGCGTTCCAAGGGCCTAATCCAAGGCTGAAACAAAGGACTGCAATACAATTTCCGAGGCTTTGGGCGGTAGGTCGCCAACGATCGAATAAGCGATATCGGACCGGGAATCCACCAGGGTCGCGGGGATTTCCGCCATGCTCTTGTTGGCCCCATAGCCATAGCGCCATTCATAGATGTGGGCCGTGGCGAGCCCATCGGTGATGCGAACGACAAGGAACGGCTGCTCTTCGCGTCCCACCAATTGCTTGGCAAACACCGCGAAGCCAAACGGGATTTTCTCGGGGATACGGGGGGTGAATTTCAGAACCCCGGCCGCAAACTTCATGTCCGTGATGTCCTTTGGCCCCCATCCTTCGGCAATGGCGGCATTGGCTGGCGCACCCAAGGAGAGGTCGACGTCTCCGGCCGGCATCTCACGCAATTGGATTGCCTGCAACCGGAAAATCGTGTCGCCCCCGGCCGTGTGCCTGTCTTCTAAGACGACAGGGAGCCGGCTATCGATGAGGAACCGGCGGATTCCCAATTCTTGGTGTTTGGCCGTCGCGACGACGATGTTCGCCTCGCGTCCAATCCTCGTGGTGCGGCCCGCATCCTTAACGCTGTAGTTTTTGGCGGTCAACTTGAGGAGCGATTCGGCATCTGGCCAAAAACTCTGGAAGGATTTTCGCAGCCTCAGCAGGTTTTTGTCGGGAAAGTATTGACGGATCTGCCTGCCATCATCAAAGTAGGCCACCCCTTGCATGGTGCTGGGGTGGATCCAGGTGACTTTGGCCCCCTTCCCTTTCACCGTCTCGATTTGCACGGTCGCCGGCTCGTCGGACCAACTGTCCATGCGCATCGTGATTTCGCCGTTGAACAGAAAATCGTCATGCACGACCGGGAGCAACAACCGGAGCGGGTCGGAGGCGGGTTCGGCCCGAGGCTGGGCCGGAGCAACGGCCAGCCCCAACCAAGTGAAAAGGAAAATTGGGTTCACGGTGCGTTATTCGGAGGCGTTGACCAAGATTGCCGGGCGGATCGCCGGCCCTTCTCCTTGATCGACGCCGGCAACAACTGGGCTGGCGCCGGCAACGGGGATTTGGCCCTGTTGGATGGCTTGGGACTGCCGCTGGGCTTCGACCCAACCCAAGACCGCGAACATCAGAAAGGCGATGGCGGCCGCCATTCCCAGCCCGGCGGCGACGCGGGTTTTTGAAACGGGAACCGGTGCCGAATCGGTAAAGACTTCAGATTGGATGCGGGAAAGCAGGTCCTCCGAGGGTTCCACCTGGGGCACACGGATGAGCGCCGCCTTGACGGCCCGAAGTTCTTCGAACTCAAGGGCGCACTCGGGGCACTGGGCCATATGATCCCGCAGGGCGATCATTTCTTCCCCGCCCAGCTCCCGGTCCAAATAGGCCGAAAGCAGCGATTTGCAACGGTAGCAACTGTTCAAAGCTGTGCCTCCCGGAACCCCTGAGCCGCCAAATGCTGCAGGTGTTCCTTAATTTGTTTCCTTCCGCGATGGATGCGCGAGCGGACGGTTCCAACCGAAGTCTCCATGACTTCTGCTATTTCTTCGTAACTCATGCCTTCGATATCGGCAAGGACGACGGCAGTCCTGAATTCTGGTGTCATGGCTTGCAGGGCGCGCTGCAGCGATTCCCCGAGGGTTTCATCAACCTTTGCGTCCCCGCGGGCCGCTTCAGAATCGAGGAGATCCCAAGTACCGCCACCTTCATTCGCCGGTTGGTCGATGCTGACGGTTTTCAACCGGCTCTGTCGCCTTACAGTGTCGATGTGGAGGTTGGTCATGATCCGGTAGAGCCATGCTGTGAAGGGCATGGATTCGTCATACCGGTAAAAATACCTGTAAGCCCGAATGTACGATTCCTGCAAAAGGTCTTCGGCTTCGGACCGGTTCGACGTGAACCGGTACGCCATCTGGAATGCCTGGTGGTAACTGTTCGCCATCAGCTTTTCAAAGAGGGGCCGGCGCTCTTCTGCACCTTTCCCAGTGGATTTGGCCCACGACACGATCACTCCAACAACTCCTTTACCCATGGCCTACTTCCGCAATCCTTGTTCCGGTTCCCTTAGTTGAATCAACATCGCCGCAAAAAGTGTATCGTATCCGATCTGACCGCTGGCGTAGCCCAAAATCTCCCTTGCAACGGCGGCGCACCGGATGGGGATTTCGGGCCTTTCGGGATAGTGCGATAGCCACCAACGGGCGGCAAGATCCAAAAAGTGGACTTGGGATTCCCGCAACCCGCCACCTGTGGTGGCCGCATGTTCGGCGGCGATGGCCTGCGCTTGTTCGCTGAACCAGATCGCCGCCCCGACTGGCGCCGTAGGCAGCAGAGTCAAGTTTTCCCAGTAGCGGGTGTGGAGTTCGGCGGTTTCGCGGATGGCGGCCAACTCCCCGGCATTCCGGGCCCAAGCGGATTCCATGGCGCCCTCCGGCGGCCCGTCTGGCCAGCTGTCTGCACCGCAAGGCACGCACAGGCACCGCGACCGGACGGTCGGGATGATCTTCGAGATTTCGGTAGTCGTGAGCACAACCCGCGCATGGTTGGGGAGCTCTTCCAAAGTTTTGAGGAAGGCGTTGGCCGCATCGCCATTCAGCCGGTCTGCCTGCTCAAACCAGATGACTTTGCACTTTGCTGTCAAAGGGCTGGTGCGGAAGAACACTTTGGCGGGGATCCACTTCGGAGGTTCCTTATCCGGTTCGGTGCGCTTAGTTTCCTCAATGGCCCGCAGCCGGATCTGCATCCCCTTGCCATCCGGGGAGATCCTTTGAAAATCGACACATCGGCCAATGCGGTCGGCCGATATCCCCGACCAATGGGTGGCAAGGCGGTAAGCCGAGGATTCCAACCCTTGGCGGTCGGGGCCATAAAGCAGGACGGCCTGGGGGTCGCATCCCCCACCCACAATTCGGTCGATCAACGTGCCCATCAAAACCGTTGGAATTGCTCCACATCCAAAACGAACATCACCGCCCCGCCAACCGGCACCTTTACGGGTGTGGGCAAAAATCCGCCCGGGGCACCAGAATCGAACGGCGCGACATTGACCATCTGCTCCCGCTGCTCGCAGTTGTCTTGGACGACGCGCATCAGCTCTGGCAGGCGATCCGGTTCGACCCCGATCAGCATGGTCGTGTTCCCCTCGCGCAAGAACCCCCCGCTCGACCCGATGACCGTGAACTTGAATCCAAGTTTGACCATCTCGTCGGTGACCCGGTTGCGATCCCGGTTGTGCACGACGCAAACCACCAGTTTCATCGCCTCAGTATAGTGCGGTTCACCCATCCACCCAAGAAACCCCGTCAGTAAAGCCGGGGGGATGCCGTTTTGGCGCAAAGATCCCTGCTGGAGCTGTCGATCCATTCCCGCATGGCAGGAACCGGCTCGCCCCGGTCGACCATTTCGCGGAAATCTGGCCCGCCTGCCAAAATGTCGATTGGCAACTTAACCGGCTCATATTCATATGGCGGTTCGAGCCATTCGAACTGGTCACCATACAATCTCCGGATCTCGCCGAGTGCCGCCATGGTGGTGAGGACGGGCCGGAACGACCCCTTTTCCGTCACGTGGATGAACGCGCCGCCGCAAATCTGCCCCTGGAATTTTTGGAAGGTCGGCTGAAAGTGGACGGGCCGGAACACAACGCCGGGCAAACCTAGCCGGTTCACAGCTTCGCAATACTCCCACGCATCGATGAATGGCGCGCCAAAGTACTCAAACGGACGGGTCGTCCCCCGCCCCTCGCTGAGTTTGGTCCCCTCCACCAGGCATTGCCCGGGATAGACGAGGGCGGTTTCTTGGCTCGGCATGTTGGGGCTGGGCATCCCCCAAGCTAAGCCGGTATCGCCAAAGGCCATCTCCCGCTCCCACCCTTGCATTGCCACCACCGAGATTTGGCAATCCGGGATGAACCGGTCGCGGAGGGAGAGGGCGACTTCGCCGACCGTCATGCCGTGCCGGACGGGCAACGGATAGAGCCCGACGAAACTTTTGTATTCGGGGTCAAACCCCGGGCCTTCGCGGAGGGTTCCACCAATCGGATTGGGCCGGTCGAGCACAGTGACCGGGATTCCGAGTGCGGCACACGCTTCCATGCAATGGGCCAATGTCCAAATGAACGTGTAGTACCGCGAACCGACATCTTGGACGTCGAAGACCAATTCTTCCACCCCTTCCAGCATCGCGGCGGTCGGCTTGCGGTGTTCGCCATAAAGCGAAAAGAAAGGCAAACCTGTCCTCGGGTCGGTGTACCCCTCCCATTCGACCATGTTGTCTTGGGTGTGTCCCCAAATGCCGTGTTGGGGGCCAAAACAGGCGGCGATTTTGAGCTTGCCCGCTTGGTGTTGCGGAACCAAATGGTCGAGGAGGTGGCGCAGGTCGCCGGCGATGCTGGCCTGGTGGCACACGACGCCGATGGATTTGCCGTGGAACCGGGAAAACCCATCGTAGATGCAGAGGTCGAGACCGGTGGCAACGCCGCTCATACCGTCACCGAAAGCAGGTCTTGGCTCCGTTGATCCAGCGCATTGGTGTCGGTGATTTCATACCGGTTGCCGTCCACATCAACGAGCATTAGGTAGGTCGGCGTCAGCCACTGGGCGTTTTCTTGCAGGCTTTGGGTCAAGAACTCCTTTTCGCCACGGTCGGTGAGCACGCGCCAATAGGTGGAGCCGAATTCGGTCTTGAGGGAGACGATTTTTTGGATGACCCCGTTCAGGTAGCGCCGCCGGAGTTCAGTTTGGGCTAATTCCCACACATCGGGGGGGAGTTCTTGTGCCGGCTCGGTGACCATGAAGATCTCGTGGCCGCGGCCATCCAAAAAGGCTAGGTAGCGGTTTGGATAGCTGAGCGGAGAAGCCCAGGCGAGCTTGACTTCAAGGTAACTCCGGTCTTCGGTGGTCATCCTCAACCGACCTTCGGGTTGGTAAAAAAGGTTCAAACGGTGCCCTCCATCATGGCCCAGCCTTGCTTTTCGACAAATCCTTGGGCCGCGTTGATCGAGAGCATGCGGGTGTTTGTCGAATCGTTGTGGGTGATCGCTTTTTGCACTCCCAGTTCCTTCATTTCTTTGACCGCCAGGTTTTTGAGGGCGGTGGCCAGCCCCCGCCGCCGGAATTCTGGCAGAGTCCCTGTGAATGTGACTGCGGCCTCATTCCAATTGTCAGGCTCAACTCTTTTGAACTGGTGGTGGGCCACCCACTGCCCCTGGTGCTCGACCAGGTAGCAGTACTGGCCGTCGCTGAGATCGGGGTCAAAGGCGTCGCGTTCGATTGTGGCCGCGTCGAATCCGCCAAAGAACTGGGTTCCCGGCTCATCGTTATCCATTGTCTGCAACATGGTCACGAACCGGCTGCGGTTTTCCGGGGTGTCGTCGATTTCGCTCCACCGAACCAACCGGAAGCCATCTGGGAGTTGGCTGGACTTCAAGAAAGCGCTGGAAACGTCCAAAATCCCTTCCCTCAGCGTCATGGCCAGATTGAAACCCGATTGAGCGAAAAATGTCGTGGCAAACGGGTGTTCTTCCCTGGCCATGGCCACAAGGCGCGCGCCCTCCACACGGCTAAGTTCCGCCCTGACCGCCGCAAGGAGCCGCGTGCCGATCCCTTGGCCTTGCCGGCGGCCATCCACGCCGATTGTGAGCAAATGGAGCCCTGGTTTCATGCTCGGGTTGTTGCGGGCATAGGCAAAACCCACGGTCTCCCCGCCGTCCTCGGCCGTGAGCCGGAGAACCGACCACTGGGGCGGGGTTGATTTGATCTTGTCCGCGTAGGATTCGGCGACGATCGGCTCCGGGTCGTACTGGTTGTGGATTTCGGCAATCCGCCGGGCGTCGCGGTCCGGTTCGGTTGGACGGATGGCAACCACTTCAGACCGTCCCGATTCCGATGATCTCGTTAACGGCACTCTGGGTTTGGACAAGGTCGTAGAACTTGCCTTTTTTATCCATGAGTTCTTCGTGCGTCCCTTCCTCAACGACTTGCCCCCGGTCGAGGACGAAGAGGCGGTCGGCATTGCGCAGGGTGCTGAGCCGGTGGGCGATGGCAAAGGTTGTGCGCCCTTTGATAAGGTTCAGGATGGCTTCTTGAATTTTTCGTTCGGTTTCGACATCCACGCTGGAGGTCGCCTCGTCCAGGATCAATATCCGCGGGTTGTGCAGGATGGCCCGGGCGATGGAGATCCGTTGCTTTTCTCCGCCGCTCAGCCGCGACCCTCTTTCTCCCACAACGGTGTCGTAACCGTCGCTTTTGCCCAGGATGAAATCGTGGGCATTGGCGGCTTTGGCCGCCTCCATCACTTCTTCCATGGAGGCATCGGCATTGCCGTATTTGATGTTGTCCGCAATCGTGCCCGCAAACAAGAACGGCTCTTGCAGGACGATCCCGATTTGGTTGCGGTAGTGGCGGAGGTCGAGTTCACGGTAATCCACGCCGTCGATGAGGATTTGACCTTGATCCGGTTCATAGAACCGGCTGACCAAATTGATCGTCGTCGACTTCCCGGCCCCGGAATGGCCGACAAGCCCAATCATTTCGCCGGCTTTGACGTTAAAACTGACCCCGTTAATGACGGGGTTGGATTTGTCGTACCCGAACCGGACATCTTTGAATTCGACGGCCCCGCTGATGGCCAACTCTTTGCCCCCTTCAAAGGCTGGCTCTTGCTTCATGTCCATGATCTCGAAGATGCGCTCAGCCCCGGCCATGGCGCGGCTAAACCAGTTGTTCACGCTGGCAAACCATTGCAGCGGGCCATAGACCATGCCCAGGTAAGCGTGGATCATATAGAACTGGCCAAAGGTGAGCTCCCCTTTGAACAGCATGGTGCCGCCCACCAGCCAATGGATGACAGTCCCCAGGCTCACGGCGAGCGTCATAACCCCAAAGGCGGTGTGCCAGGTTTGGTCGGCCCGGACATTGGCGTTCCGGAGTTCTTCGCTCCTGGTTTTAAATCTCTGGAACTCGTCGTCTTCTTTGGCGAACGCCTTGACGACCCTGATCCCCATCAGGCTCTCGTTGAGGTGCATGTGGACACGGGCCATTTTTTGGCTGGCCCGGAAGAAGAGGTTGGAGATCGGCTTCCAAACCTTGACGCTGATGAACCCGACAAGGGGGATCGGCGCCAGGATCATGAGCGCCAACATCGGTTTGATGGCAAAAATCACGGCCGCAACCGCACACAGCATGAATCCGTTGATGACCAAGAACGGCAAGCCATCGACGAGGAAGAACCACACCCGGTCGGTATCTTGCGTGACGCGGCTGGCGATGGCGCCGACCGGCTTCTTATCGAAATAGTTGAGCGTGAGGAATTCGATGGAGCGGTAGGTTTTGGTCCGCAAATCGCTGGCCAAGTGCGCGCCCAGCCACGTGTTGAGCCGTCCGCTGAGGACCTGTAGCCCGGCGAGGGCGACCAAAACCAGCGCCCACAAACCGACCATTTTCAAAAGGAACCCGGTGTCCCGTGTCCCGGCATTGAAATTGTCCAGGATTGTGCCCTGGATCTTGGGCGGGACCAAGGCCAACAGCGTGGAGCAAGTAGCAAAAAGGGCGAGTAAAACCCCTTTGGCTTTGTACGGTTTGAGGAATGCCCCGAGACGCAGGAGGGTCTTTCCTCGGTTGATGCAGCTGGGGCACACCCCATCCTTTTCGGGGAGGAGCTTGCCACACTTGGGGCAACGGATTTTTTCAACCAAGAGGTTGATTTCCAACTCACTTCCTTTGGCAAGCTGTTCGATACCCCGCGCGAGTTCGCCGAATTGGTTGGCGTGGGTCAACGAATAGGAGGCGGCGACCACGTCCTCGTGGTTTTTTGTTCTCAGGATCAGCCGCCCTCCGCTGACGAGCGAATCGTTTTTGGCACTTTCCAGATCAGAAACCGGGTAGGTGGCCAAAACAGCCCCATTGGGGTCGGAAACGGTGACCGCCTGTTTGGTCACCCGGACAATACGCTCCCCGTACCGCCCGTCCTCGGTGAGGTCGGCGGTTAGCTCCGCGAGCACTCCTTTCGGCTCGCGGACCGAATTATCCTGGTCAGCCGAAAGCATGAAACTCCACCCTACCCACCGGGGAAAGGGTTTCGGGGCGGTTTTGGAAAGTTCGGGGATTAAGGGCCGGTCAGCAACGTATGGTTCCGTCTCCGGCCACAAGGGCCATGAGGGCTTTTCGGACGGCTTCTTGGTCGCCCGCTTCGCATAGATCCAACAGGTCGGCAATTTGCGGTTCCAACCTCTCCCAATCCGTCATGCCGGGGGACTTGAGCCGCAAGATCTTGCCGCCGTCCAGCCGTTCGAGATCCTCGCTTTCCCAACTCAGTTCCTCGTGGATCTTTTCTCCCGGCCTCGCCCCGATGAAGACCAAGTCGATATCTTTCCCCTCCTCCAACCCGTAAAGTCGGATCAAACCGCGGGCGACATCCACGATCTTGACGGGCTCACCCATATCGAGGATGAAAATTTCCCCGGCACCCCCGTGCGATCCGGCCTGGACGACAAGTTGTGCCGCTTCGGGAATCGTCATGAAAAACCGGGTCATGCGCTCGTCGGTGATCGTGATCGGCCCGCCTTTGGCGATTTGCCTTTTCAAAATCGGAATCAAACTCCCCCGGCTCCCCAGCACGTTGCCGAACCGGACGGCGGCAAATTGCGTCTCCGACCTCCCCGAAAGAGCCATCACAACCATTTCGGCCACTCGTTTGGTCGCCCCCATCACGTTGGTGGGGTTGACCGCTTTATCAGTTGAGATCAAGATAAATTTTTTGACGCCGTGGGCCATGGCGGCCTGGGCAACCGTGAGCGTGCCCAGAACATTGTTCCGCACGGCCTCGATGGGCACGCGCTCCATGAGCGGGACATGCTTGTGGGCGGCCGCATGGAACACGACATCGGGTTTGTGTTCAGCCATGATCCGGCCGATGGCTTGGGCATCCCTCACCCCGGCAATGATGGGCACGACATCGGCAACTCCCGTGTCGCGGAACTCTTGCTCGACTTCGAAAATCGAGTTTTCCCCTTTGCCCAGCAGGATCAGTTTTGCGGGCCGAAGGCTGGAAACCTGGCGGGCAAGTTCGCTGCCGATCGAACCGCCCCCGCCGGTGATGAGCACCGTTTTGCCTTCGATGTAGCCGGTAGCCCCAGACATATCGGTTTCGATGGCATCCCGGCGCAGGAGCTCCTCGGGCGCGACGTTGCGGAGCTGGGGCAACCCATACCCAGCTTCGGCGAGTTGCCGGCTGATGGCCGGCATCATCCTGATTTTCGCATTCAGCCCTTTGCACAGCCCCAAGATTCGGCTTTGTCCATCCCGGTCGAGGCTGGGAATGGCGATGATGACTTCTGTGGGTTGGTGGGCTTGGACAAGTTCGCCAAGCTGTTCGACCCGGCCGAGGACCGGGATCCCAAGCACGGTGCTGCCGATTTTCTGGGGATCGTCGTCCAGCAAGCCGGCGATCTCGGCATGGGGATGGCTTCGCCGCAGGTCTTGGATCAGCATCTCGGCGGCGGCGCCCGCGCCGATGACCAAAACCCGTTGCCCGCCCCCAGGTGCGGTGGGCACCGTAGTCGGCTCGGGCCGGTAGCGGACAAACCGCTCGCCCAGCAAACCGCAAAGGGCCAGAGCCGCCGTCAGCAGTCCGTAAGCGGCCGGGGTGTTATTCCGCAAGGCCACGGCGATCAGGGTGGAGGCCCCGAAAATGCCGAGGCCCAATCGTGTGACCAGCCGCCACTCGCCGGCCGCCGATGGGAACCGTCGCATCCGGTGGAATTCCAAGAACCGAAGGAACAGCCCGCCACAAACTGCGGCCAAGGCCCCCTGGGCAAGGTGCATCCGCCAAAACACCGGGTTTTGGCCCGTGAGCACCGAAGAGAGCCAAGCCCCGGCCAGCACCCACCCCAAGTCCAGCGCAAACCGCTGCACGGCCGGGCGTCCGGCCCATGTCTGTGGCGCCGGGCTCATTTTTTGAAGAGGGTGTTGATGAGCAGGGCGTTGGAGAGGACGGTCGTGACATCCGCCAATTTGAACCCTTTTGGTTCACCGACCATCACCACGTCGCCGGCTTGCAGAACCGGGTTCTGGGTGATGTCCCCGTCCTTCAAAAAGGCATCCAGTCGGTATTCCTCAACTTGGATCTTTCCATTTTGGTCTTTGCGGCCCAAGTAGACGCGGTGGTAGCTTCCCCGGGCATCAGGCCCGCCGCCTTCGCTGACCGCTTCGGCCAACCGGTATTCTCGGCCCTCTTTCATGGTGACGGTTTTTGGTTCCTTCACAAACCCGAGGATGGTCAACCGGTCTTCATTCCGTTGGACATAAACCGTGTCGCCGTCTTCCACGGGGAACGGGTTAACGAGTTTGCCATCTTGGGCGGGCGAGAGGTCGACCAAGTAAGCCTCGCCCTTGCGGATGACCAGCACATCGCGGAGAGAGCCATCGGGGTCCAGCCCGCCGGACCGTTGGATCGCGGCGAGAAGTTCGGTTCCTTTGCGCACCGTCCACAGCCCTGGCGTCTGGACGTCGCCGCCGACGCTGACTTTGATTTGTTCCGGCACCGCGACGATGACCGTGTCTCCGGCTTCGAGGGGGAACCGTTCATTTGGCGCAACTTCAAAGAGCGTTGCCCCCCGCCTCACCTGAACCGAGGTTGAGACTTCCCCAACGGCGGCTTCGTCGGTTCCCCCGGCTAATGCGACGGCTTGCAGGGCATCGGTACCCTCCCGGACCCGGAACTCGCCCGGGGCCTTGACTTTGCCGCTGACGTACACCCGGTATTTGGCGACTTCGGCAAGGGTGACCACGTCGTCGGGTTTCAGGCCGGTGGAACCAAATTCGCCGACCCCAGTCAGGATGCGGTCGAGGAAATCTTTGCCGGCAAGCTGGCCCTTCCGGAACAGCCGGACTTCATATTGATCCGCTTGCTCGGGGACGACGATCCCCGTCATCACCCGGCGTACATCCAATCCGTCTTGGAACTCCAAAGGCCCCGGGGCGGCGCCTGTGAGGCTGGTGACGAAGACAAAGCGCTTCTTTTGTTCCTTAACGACCAACGAGACGGTCGGCGATTTGAGTACCTTTTTGAAGGCATCGCGGATGAGCAGCCGGGCTTGTTCGACTGTTTTTCCCGCCACCACGACCCGGCCAAATCCGACGCCGGTGATTGCCCCGTCGTCGAGGACCGTGTACTCCCCGTTCAATTTCTCATCCTCAGCAACGACGACGCTGAGCTTGTCGCCCACATGGATCGTTGCCGGCGCGGGCACTTGGGACGCCAGGCACGCCAGGAGGAACGCCGAAAGGGCCGCCATATTTGCGAGGATACCAAAGGCCCCTTTCCACCGAGTCGCAGAGTTGCCGGCACCTGGGTAACTTATCCGCCATGGCGGTCAAAGTCGCGATCCTCGGCACGGGCAGCATCGGGTTGCGGCATTACCATTGTTTTTCCGGGCTTGACGGGGTAGAAGCCGTTGCCGTGCCGGCCCGGCCCGAGCGCGTTCGCGAACTCCGGGGGGATGGAGTGGAAGCGGCCGATGCTGTTCCTAGCGACGCCTCCGGTGTGGTCATTGCCACGGACACCGCCCGGCATTTGGCGGATTGGGCCCAATTTGCCGACCGCTTTTGCCTGGTAGAAAAGCCGCTGGCCGGAGATCCTTCCCCCGGCCTCGCCGAGCTGGTGCGCCAAACGCAGGGCCGGGCTTTCACCGCATGCGTGTTACGGTTTCATAAGACGTTGTCGGCGTTCAAGGACTTGATCGACGCCGGGCCCGACCGGCCCCAGGAAGTCTTTATCAAATGCCACAGCTTCTTGCCGGATTGGCGGCCAGGTCGGGATTACCGCACCCTGTATAGTGCCCAACCTGGGCAAGGGGGTGCCCTCCGTGAATTGATCCACGAGATCGACTATGCCGGCTGGATATTCGGCTGGCCCGAAACCGTGCACGGGCGGGTCGCCTCCACCGGCAAAATCGAGGTCGCTGATGAAGACCGCGCGGTTTTCCGCACAGAATCCCAAGGTGTGAAGGCCAGGTTCAACTTTAGTTTGAGCTCAAAAATCGGGGCGAGGCGGGCGACCGCCATATACGCGGGCGAAACGGTCACCGCCGACCTCATCCGCCAAGAGCTCGCGGTCGAGGGTCGGCCAGACCAAAACCAACGCTTTAACGAAGAGCTCGACGGCATGTACATCCGCCAGGCCGAGGCTTTTGTCCGCGCCATCCAGGGGGGCAACCCCGGCCCCTTGGCCACCGCCTGCGAAGGTCAGAAGGCGTTGGACGTGTGCCAGGCGGTACGCTTGAGCAGCCAGACCGGGCAGCCGGTCACCCTATGAGCTCTGTCCACCCTGTCCTCGCCGTTGTGCCCGCCCGGGGCGGGAGCAAGGGACTCCCCGGCAAGAACATCCGTCCGCTCGGCGACTTGCCTCTGATTGGCTATGCCATCAAATGCGCATTGAATTCGCCTAGCGTAGCAAAGGTGGTTTGCAGCACTGACAGCATGGAAATCGCCGATGTGGCGCGGGAAATGGGGGCCGAACTCCCATTCATGCGTCCGGCCGAACTTGCGTCCGACACCAGCGCGATGTGGCCCGTTGTCCGCCACGCCTTGGATTGCGCCTGTTCCCATTACGGAGTGGATTTCCAAAGCGTCTTGCTGTTGGACCCAACCAGCCCGGGCCGCACCCCAGAGGATGTCGAGACCGCGATCCGGTCGTTGGAGGCCGATCCTGGAGCGGATGCCGTTGTCGGGGTCAGCGAGCCCGAGTTCAACCCCATTTGGCATTGTGTTGTGGAATCCGGGGGCTATATGCGAGATTTGGTGCCAGAAGGCCGGACATACACCCGGAGGCAAGACCTGCCCAGCGTGTATCGCATCAATGCCAGCCTGTACCTGTGGCGGGCGGCGTTTGTGCGATCGGCGGAGAATTGGCGGGACGGAAAGTCTTTGCTCCACATCATCTCTGAATCCCGGGCGGTGCACGTCGACACGCCCGAAGACTTCGCCCACGCCGAGGAAGCGCTCGGCAAAGGGCTGATTTGGCAACCACCCCGATGAACATCCTCGACTCCATCAGGCTCGACGGGCGCACGGCATTGGTCACTGGGGGGGCTGGCCATATCGGCCGGATGTGCGCCGAAACCCTGGGCGGGCTGGGGGCAAACGTCATCCTCGCGGATTTGCCCGGCGGCAACCTGGAAGGCGTTGCGGCACAACTGGGGGCCATGCCCGCGCCGGTTGACCTTGCCGACCTCGATGCTGTGCGCAATTTGGCGGATCGGTTGCAAAGCGAACAAATCGAAATTTTGGTCCACACGGCCAGCTTGGTTGGCACCACCCGGATTCCGGGCTGGGCTGAAGAAATCCAAAATCAATCGGCCGAGATTTGGCCCAAGGCCTTGAACGTGGGGGTCGCCAGCGCCTTTGAACTTGCCCAGGGCCTCCGACCATCCATGGCGGCCAACGGACGCGGCTCGATCATCCTTTTTTCCAGCATTTATGGCCAGGTCGGGCCTGATTTCGGCCTGTATGAAGGCACTGGCATGGGCAACCCGGTCGGTTACGGGGTGGCCAAAGGTGGGTTGATCCAGCTTTGCCGCTACCTGACCACCACCTACACTCCGGAGATCCGCACAAACCTCATTAGCCCGGGCGGGGTGGCAAGGGGGCAACACCCTGACTTTGTGGCGAAATACAATTCCAAAACCCCGATGCGGCGCATGGCGACAGAAGCCGACCTCGCCGGGGCGGTCGCCTACTTTGCCACCGACCTGAGCCTTTATGTGTCTGGACAAGACCTTGCGGTCGACGGGGGGTTCACCGCGTGGTGAACAAGCGTTGCTTCATCATTGCCGAAGCGGGTGTGAACCACAACGGTTCGCTGCCCATGGCCTTGGATCTGGTGGATGCGGCAGCGGATTCCGGCGCCGATGCCGTCAAGTTCCAGACCTTCCGCGCCGAAGACTTGGTCACCGAAGACGCCCCCAAAGCCGAATACCAAAAACGGGCGACCGGCGAGCAGCAATCTCAGTTCCAAATGCTCAAGGATTTGGAACTGGATTGGCCGGCTTTCGAAACTATTGCCCACCGTTGCCGTGAACGGGGGATCCTCTTCATGTCCACGCCATTTGACGAAGGGTCGGCCGACATGTTGGAGCGGCTGGGGATGGGCGTGTTCAAAATACCAAGCGGCGAGCTCACCAACCACCCCCTCGTCCGGCATGTTGCAGCCAAGGGAAAACCCGTGATCCAAAGCACGGGCATGGCGACCTTGCGGGAGGTCGAAGAGGCGGTCGCGGTCATCCGCTCCACGGGGAACACCGATTTTCAACTGCTGCACTGCGTCAGCGACTACCCCGCAGACCCCAAAACCGTGAACCTGCGCGCCATGCAGACCATGCGGGAGCGGTTCCAGGTGCCGGTGGGCTTGAGCGACCACACGTTGGGCACGCACATCCCCATCGCGGCGGTGGCGATGGGGGCTTCTTGCATCGAAAAGCATTTCACGCTCGACAAATCCTTGCCGGGGCCAGACCACCAAGCCTCGCTAGACACCGCCGAGCTCGCACGGATGGTGGAGCAGATCCGCGATGTGGAATCGGCGTTCGGTAACGGAATCAAGGCACCGACTGAAGCCGAAATCCTAACCGCGTCGGTGGCCCGGAGGTCAGTTGTCGCGGCTCGGGATCTGCCCGCAGGACACCGGCTAGCCCCCGGTGATTTAGCCTTGCGCCGGCCGGGGACGGGAATCCCACCGTCCAATCTGCCGATGCTCCTAGGCAAAAAGGTGGTCAGGGCAGTTCCCCGGCTCAGCTTGCTGGCCCTGGAGGATCTGGAAGATTGAGGAAGATTGCCGTCGTCACCGTGGCGCGCAGCGACTACGGTCTCTACACCCCGATTTTCGACGAGATCCTCTCCCGCTCCGGCCTTGAACTCCAGATCATTGCTGCCGCTTCCCACCTGAGCACCCGGTTTGGCAAAACGGTGGATCAAATCCAGGCCGACGGCTATCCCCTTGCGGCAACGGTGGAGATGACGCAAGAGGACGATGGGCCAGAAGCGGTCAACCGCGCCACCGCGCTCGGGATAAACGGATTTAGCGCGGCCTATTCGCAACTCCGCCCCGATATCCTGTTGCTTTTGGGGGATCGGTACGAGATGCATGCGGCCGGGCTTGCCGCCGTCCCCCACTTACTGCCAGTCGCCCACATCCACGGGGGCGAAGAGTCGGAAGGAGCGATCGACAACGTCCTGCGGCATTCATTGACCAAGCTCAGCCACATCCACTTTGCCAGCACCGAGCTCCATGCCCAGCGGATCAGGCAGATGGGCGAGGCCGCGGAAAGGGTGTTTGTGACCGGAGCCCCAGGAATCGACCGGATCAAAAAGAGCCCTGTCCCCCCGTTCTCGGAATTGCTGGCCGCGCTCCCTTCGCCCCTTAGCCGACCCTACATTTTGGCGACGTTCCACCCGGTGACGACCGAGCCAGGGGAAGCCTATTTTCAGGCAACGGCGTTCTTGCGGGCGGTTTCAAAATCCGGAATGCCCACATTGCTCACCATGCCCAATGCCGATACCGGGGGGCTTGAGGTCCGCCGGGCCATTGCCGATTTCCGGGCAAAGCCTGGCGAGCTCGTCGCGGTGGAAAATCTTGGCGCGAGACTTTATTTGACAGCGATGGCCAACGCGTGTCTGGTTGCCGGAAACAGCAGCAGCGGAATCATCGAGGCGGCCAGCTTTGGCCTGCCGGTCGTCAACGTCGGCGATCGGCAAGCCGGGCGGGCAAGGTCAGGCAACGTTTTGGATTGTGGTGCGGGCGAAGCAAGCATTCTCGAAGCGATAACTGAAGCCCTTTCCGAAGGATTCTTGGCCCATTGCAAGAAAGTCCCAAACATTTATGGCGATGGGAATGCCGCCCGCCGCATAGTCGAAGTCCTAGAGGGCCTAGTGCTTACGCCGGGGTTTATTCGAAAGACGTTCCAGGATCAAGCAATATTAAGAGGGTAAATTGCGTCCAACTGACACCGGCGAGGTTTCCGGTTGCTGGATTTGGCGATAGTGCCGGCGGTGGCCGCCAGGACGAGGTAATAAGGAGGAAAAATGCCAAAAACAAAAGATATTGCCAAATACCTCTGCACTCCATCCGCTACCCTCCGCGACGTTTTGCGGGCGATCAACGAAAACAACTGCGGCGCCGTCTTTTTGACCGAGCCGGACGGTCGGTTGATCCGCGTGATCACCGATGGCGACATCCGGCGGGCCATCCTTTCTGGCTTTTCGCTCGAGTCCACCATCACCTGCATGGGCGAATCGTTTTCTGGCCGCCCCCCCACCTTTGCGGCCCAGGGCACGCCGGTTGCGCAAATCCGACAGATGATGGTTCGCGACACGGTGCGCCAAATCCCGCTTGTCGATGATGACTGCCGGGTTGTCGACGTCGTACTTTTGGATGACCTCCTTTTGAATACTGAACCTCCGGTAAACGCGGTGGTGATGGCCGGTGGATTCGGGTCGCGGCTCCGGCCGCTGACCGAAGACACGCCCAAGCCCATGCTGCCCGTCGGCGACCGCCCGTTATTGGAACGGATCATCGGCCAACTCTCCTCGGCCGGGATTTGCGGGGTGAGCGTCACAACCCACTTCATGCCGGAAGTGATCAAGCAGCACTTTGGCGACGGGAAGGACTTTGGGGTCAACATCAGCTATGTGCACGAAGAGACCCCGCTGGGGACGGCCGGAGCCCTGCGGATGATCGAGCGGCCCGCCGGACCGGCACTCGTGATCAACGGCGACATCCTGACCAACATCGACTTTCGGAACATGACGGCGTTCCACAACGAGCACGATGCAGATTTGACCCTTGCCGTCCGGGGATATGATGTTTATGTTCCTTACGGAGTGGTCGAAACCGAAGGGCCTTATCTCCGCAAGTTGGTGGAAAAGCCGACGTATACGCATTTCGTCAACGCTGGGATCTACCTTTTGAGCCCGGCAGCGTTCGACTATTTGGGAACCGACGGTCGTTTGGATATGACCCAGTTGGTCGAGCGCCTGGTCCGGGCTGGCCGCACAGTGGCCACGTTCCCGGTCGCGGAATATTGGTTGGACATCGGCCACATCGACGACTACAACCGCGCCCAGCGGGATGCGGCCGAGGGGCTGGTTTAGAACCCCGGATCGTGCTTAAATAGCCAAATGGATTGGAGTGGCCGCAAGGTGCTCGTCACGGGTGCCGGGGGTTTCATCGGCAGCCACTTGGCCGAAGAGCTGGTTCGCCAGGGTGCGGAAGTCACGGCGTTTGTGCATTACAACGGAGCCGGGCGGTGGGGATGGCTGGACGACAGTCCTCTCGCTTCCGAGATGCGGATCCACGCGGGCGACATCGCCGACAACGAATCGGTCAAAGAAGCGGTGCAAGGGCAAGACACCTTGTTCCACTTGGCGGCGCTGATCGCTATCCCTTACAGCTATTCCGCCCCGCGCAGCTACGTCCGCACCAATGTCGAAGGCACTTTGAATGTGCTGCAAGCCGCCCGCGAAGCCGGCACGCGCCGCGTGATCCACACAAGCACCAGCGAAACTTACGGTACGGCGATCACAGTCCCAATCGCCGAGACCCACCCGCTGCAGGGGCAATCCCCTTATTCGGCATCCAAGATCGGGGCCGACATGATGGCCGAAAGCTATCAGCGGTCTTTCGGCGTTCCCGTGGTGACTGTCCGGCCGTTCAACACGTTCGGCCCGCGCCAATCGGCCCGAGCAGTGATCCCCACCATCATTTCCCAACTGTGCAACGGCCCCGAAGTCAAGTTGGGTTCGCTCACCCCGACCCGGGATTTGAATTACGTGGCAAACACCGTTGAAGGGTTCCTGTCCGCCGCAGGGCCCGACGAAGTGGTGGGCGAAGTCGTCAATTTGGGCAGCAACCGGGAGATTTCCATCGGCGACTTGGCGGAGCTGATTGCCGAAACGATGGGCAAGCCGATTCAAATTGTCACCGATGGTCTGCGGGTTCGGCCGGGAAACTCAGAGGTCGAACGACTGCTGGCCGACAGTTCCAAAGCCAAGCGGCTCCTGGGATGGGAACCCCGGGTCAGCCTGGAGGAGGGGCTCGCCCAGACCATCGAGTGGGTTGTTGGCCACATCGGGCATTACCGTCCGGGGACTTATGCCGTCTGACCCGCCGTTCATCCCGCTCTGCGTGCCCCATCTGGCGGGCAACGAGTGGGTTTACATCAAAGAATGCCTGGACACCGGGTGGGTCAGCAGCGTAGGCAGCTATGTGACACGGTTCGAACAGGAATTCGCGGCCGCCGTGGGAACGCGGTTTGCTGTCGCCTGTTCCAACGGAACAACCGCCTTGCACACCGCGCTCATGGCCGCCGGTGTCAAGCCCGGCGATCGTGTCCTGGTTCCAGCGCTAACCTTTATCGCGAGTGCCAATGCGGTTTCCCATGCTGGCGCTGTCCCCATTTTTCTGGATGTCGATGAAGAGACCTGGCAATTGAATCCATGTTCGGTTGAAAGGTTTTTGACCGATGAATGCGAGATGGTGGGCGGGCAAACCGTAGAGCGGGCTACTGGCCAGCGGGTAGCCGCCATCATGCCCGTCCATATTTTGGGGATCTCGTGCGACATGGCCCCTATCTCCGCAATGGCGGAACGCCATGGGTTGAAGGTTGTGGAGGATGCGACCGAATCGCTGGGCGCCACGTGGCAAGGGCGACTCGTTGGGAGCATCGGCGATTGCGGTGTGTTCAGCTTTAATGGTAACAAACTCATCACAACTGGCGGAGGTGGGATGGTTTGCACAAATCACGAAGCTCTGGCCAAACAAGCCAAGCACCTCACGACTACGGCAAAAATCGAACCGGTCGAATTCATCCATGACGAGGTCGGATACAACTACCGATTGGTGAATGTTCTGGCGGCAATGGGCGTGGCGCAATTGGAACAGCTGCCGGCATTCCTGGCCAAAAAAGCCGAGATTGCCGACTGGTATGCCGAGTTGTTGGCCGACCTCCCAATAGAGCCCATGCCCGAGCCTGGCTACGGTACCGGGGCCAAGTGGCTTTACACAATCCGCATGCGGGGCCGGCATTGGCGCCCGGTTTGCACGTTTCTGGAATCCGCCGGGATTCAAACAAGACCCTTGTGGCAATGCCTGCACCGTTCGCCGGCCTATTCTCATTTGGCACCTCGGGATTGCCCGGTGGCGGATCAGCTCCAACGCGAATGCCTGAGCTTGCCCTGCTCGGTCGGCTTGACGCGCGCCGATGCCGCGCGGGTGGCGGCCCAACTCGGAGCCGCCCTGAAACAAGTAGAATAGCGGGCACCCCATTGCGGCGGCTCAACCCATGGCGACAAAGTATCCGGCAAGACGCGAAATCGACTACTCCAAGTACGACCGACCGGAAGACCAACTTGAAATCTATTACGGTTTGCCTCGGGAGATCAAGTTCTGCAAGAAGTGCGTCATATCCAACCAGCGGCCAAACTCGGCGGTCGAGTTCAAACACACACGCGACAGCAAAAAAGCCACGATCAACTTTGACGAAAACGGGGTCTGCGACGCCTGCCGGTTGGCAGAACAAAAGCACGACGGCCGGATCGACTGGGCCGAACGGGAACGCGAGCTCGTGGACCTGTGCGACCGGTTCCGCAAGACTGACGGCTCCTATGACTGTCTGGTGCCCGGCTCCGGCGGCAAAGACAGCTTTTATGCCGCCCACATCCTAAAAGAAAAATATGGGATGCACCCGCTGACGGTGACTTGGGCCCCCCACGTCTACACGGAATGGGGCTGGCGCAACTTCCAGCGGTGGATCCATGCCGGGTTCGACAACTACTTGTGCACCCCCAACGGCCGGGCCCACCGCTTGCTGACCCGCTTGGCCGTGGAAAACCTGTTCCACCCGTTCCAACCTTTCATTTTCGGGCAAAAGTTGTTGGCCCCCAAAATGGCGGCCTTGTTCAACTTGCCGCTGGTTTTTTACGGTGAAAACGAGGCTGAATACGGCAACCCGATCGCCGACACCTCAAGCGCCAAGCGCGACTACGCCTATTTTGCCGAGCAAGACAACTCGCAAATCTTCATCGGCGGCACCAGCGTGCAAGACTTGATCGATCACTTTGGCTTTGAACAAGCCGACCTGAACCCCTATCTCCCGGCTGACCCCGATGAGCTTGAACGCAAGAAGATTGAAGTCCACTACACCGGCTACTATCTAAAGTGGCACCCCCAAAGCTGCTACTACTACAGCGTTGAGCATGGAGGGTTTGAAGCGAGTCCCGAGCGAACCCCTGGCACCTATAGCAAATACAACTCGATCGACGACCGGATCGACGACTACCACTACTACACCACCTACATCAAATTTGGGATCGGGCGGGCCACATACGATGCCGCCCAAGAGATCCGGTCTCAAGACATCGAGCGGGAGGAAGGCATCGCCTTGGTCAAAAAGTATGACGGCGAATGGCCGGAAAGGTTTGCCGACGAGATCTTCCGCTACCTCAGCATTCCGGAAAAAGAATTCCCGGAAGCCAGCCAGATGTTCGAACAACCGATCATGGATCGGGAATATTTCGACAACTTGGCCGACTCGTTCCGGTCGCCGCACTTGTGGAAGCGAGAAAACGGCGTTTGGAAACTGAGGAACACCGTCTTTGAGGCCGAGGCCTTGCCGGCCCACTACGCTTGAACCGGAAATGCGCGACGTCCGTGTGATTGCGCGGCTCGACATCAAGAGCCCGAACCTGATCAAAGGCATCCGGCTGGAGGGCCTGCGCAAGTTGGGCGACCCCCAAGAGTTCGTCGAAGACTACTACCGGCAAGGAATCGACGAGATTTGTTACATGGATATCGTCGCCAGCCTATATAACCGCAATTCTTTGGAAGACCTCCTGCAAAAGACCGCCGGCAACATCTTTGTGCCGCTCACCGTCGGCGGCGGGATCAGGAGTGCTGATGACGCCGCCAAGCTCCTGCATTCAGGGGCGGATAAGGTCGCCATCAACACGGCGGCGACCAAGAATCCGGATTTGATCCGCGAAGTCAGTGAACGATTTGGAACGCAGTGCATGGTGCTTTCCATCGAGGCCAAATCGGCTGGGGAAGGCAAATGGGAAGCCTTCACCGACAATGGGCGGGAGCACACGGGTCGCGACGTGGTGGAATGGGTTTGCGAAGCGGTCGAACTCGGTGTGGGGGAAATCCTGCTGACTTCAGTCGACAACGAAGGCACACAGCAAGGCTTTGATGTCGAATTGTGCCGGGCGGTGACGAGCCGGGTGGAAGTGCCGGTGATCCTGAGCGGGGGCATGGGCACTCTGGAGCACGCCCAGCAGGCCGTCCGGTTGGGCGGTGCCGATGCCGTGGCGGTGGCCCACGCCCTCCATTACAAATCATTTTCGGTCGCCGAAATCAAAACAGCCGTCCGAGAGGCCCAATCATGAAAGCCACCCTTGTCAACTATGGGACAGGCAACCTGTTCAGCGTGCACAATGCGCTCAAGGCGTGTGGGGCGGATGTCACCGTGGCCGCCCACCCCGACGAAGCGGAAAACGCCGACCGCCTAATCGTGCCCGGAGTGGGGGCCTTTGGCAATTGCATCACGGAGTTGAACCGCCTCCACTTCCGCGAGACCGTGCAGGGGTTCATCCAAACGGGCCGGCCATTCCTTGGGATCTGCGTCGGGATGCAAATGCTGATGGACAAGAGCTTTGAGTTTGGCGAACATGGCGGCCTCGGCATCATCCCCGGGGTTGTGCAAGAGATCCCGGGCCGCACTGACCAAGGGACTGTTCGCAAGCGCCCCCACATTGGTTGGGCTCCATTGCGCCAGACCAACCCCTGGGAAGGCTCAATTCTGGAGGGAAGCAACCCCTCGGCCCAGTTCTATTTCGTCCACAGTTTCAGTGTGATTCCCAACGATCCTGGGCACGTTTTGGCAGAGTGCGACTATGACGGGTACCCGGTGGTGGCCGCCGTGCGGAAGGACAATGTGTTTGGCACCCAATTCCACCCCGAAAAGAGCGGTGAAGCCGGTTTGACGGTCATCCGCTCGTTCTTGGCCCTGTAAACTCACCTGATGGCCACCACCGCGACGCCCAGTCCACCGCGCCGCTGGGTGGTTTCGCATTCCCAACTGGCGGTTGCCATGGCCAGCCTGTTGTTCATCGTGCTTTCCCAGGTTCGGGGTCTCCACTTGTTCAACGGCGATGACACCGATGGATTCTTTTCCCAAATCAAATACGTTTCCATCCTTTTGGCAACCGGAAAGCTGAACATTCTCGCGGAGCCCGTTTTGGGAG
Organism: Armatimonadota bacterium; assembly: GCA_016789105.1. Classification (NCBI taxonomy): domain Bacteria; kingdom Bacillati; phylum Armatimonadota; species Armatimonadota bacterium. The sequence goes on along the minus strand of JAEURN010000008.1, from coordinate 535,830 downwards.
TGCATTTCTTGCGGTTCGCCATCGTTTCGCCTTGGTATTTCTCTTGGCTGCAAGGCATGCCCTCCTGGTTCGAGGCGGTGTTGATGGCGCCGGTATTGTTGACGGTGGCCACGGCCAGGTTCCACGGCCGGATCCATTTGATCCAGTTGGTGGTTTTTTTGCTTCCGTTTGCCCTGAGTTATCGAACGGTTCTCGTGATCGTCGGCATTGCCAACCTGTATATCTATCTCTTTTCTGACAACCGCCGAGGTTGGCAGTTTTATGTCAGCGCCGCAATGAGTTTTCTGTCTTCGGGGGTGGCCTTAGCGTGGTTCATGATCGTCTTGATGAACCTGCAAGCCGTGAAGAAAATGCGGATCGGCCTGTACATGTCGCTTGCATTGGGATTTGCAGGCTTGGTCGCGGCGGTCAAGAACAAGCTGGGGTTTTTCGGCAGCGGAACGGCCGACTACGCCAAGGGGACCGGGTTGAGTGCCGCATTAGAACGCAACACGATCTTGGTCAGCTACATGGTGAACGACAAGATGCGGTTCTTCCTCTACATCGGGATTTTAGCTTTGGTCGTTTGGTTTTTGGTGGCCCTGAACAGCCTGGGTCGGCCGGCCCGCCCGCTGATGTGGTTCTTTTCTGCGGCGGCGGTCGCCTTTTTGTTTGAAGGGCTAGGCGCGATCGCCTTTTTGATGCCGGTGCTTTGGTGCCTTGCCGGGTGCGCCGTCCTGCCCGAAACTGGACCTGCGGAGCCTGAACCAGCATGACGGTTCCAGCCGCGCCGGCGGGCAAACCCCGAATTGAAAGCGTGGACGCGCTGAGGGGGATGCTTGCTTGCGGCATCATGCTGTTCCACACGACTGGCTGGACCGGCATCTTGCAAGACGGGCTCTTCCAGCATTTTTGGAACTGGCTGGGAATCTATGGGGTCGAGATGTTCTTTGTCATCTCGGGGTTCTCCATGGCTTATGTCTATAGTGGCAAGCCGCTTTTGACCGCCATCGGCCTCAAAGACTTTTATTGGAAACGGTTCATGCGGCTCTGGCCGCTGTATGTTGCGGCGTTCGCCGTAGCGACGGCATTCCGGATGCTCACCCACGACATGGAAGGGGTCAATTGGCGGAACGCGCTGCTCCATACCAGCCTCTTGTTCGGGTTCATTGATCCCAGCATCAAGGGGATCATCGGGGGGTGGTCGATCGGCGTTGAGGTGGTGTGTTATGCCGCGTTCCCGTTGCTTATGGGTGCCATGGGTCGGCCGTGGCCGCGGATGGCGGCCGTATCCGTGTTAGCGACCGGATCGGTGGCGTGGACGGCCTGGCAGTTGGATTCCCGCGCCCTGCTGGCTCCACAGTGGGCGGAATACGTCAGTCCCGTGAACCACCTGTTTTTGTTCGCGGTGGGGATGTACTTGGCGGTGCATTTCCAGTGCCACCAGCCAGCACGCCCGGCATGGGTCTCGCGGGCTGGACTCGCGGTGCTGTTGGCCATAGCGGTCTGTTCGCCCCTTGCCGCCACCGACACGGCCACCGTCACCGGGGTTGGCCGGTTGGTTTTCGTGCTTTTGGCCGCATGGATGGCCTGGATCAGCATTGCCCAAGTGGAAACGCCCAAACCGTTCGACCGGGTTTTTAACCCTATTGGGCTGTGGAGCTACAGCATTTACCTGCTCCACCCCTTTGCCTTCCAAGCCCTCAAATTGGTCGGGCTAGGCAACTTCCCTGCCGTGCATGCGGTTTTGACCATTGCAGGAACGCTTGGCCTCTCGGCCCTAAGTTACAAGTTCCTTGAAAGGCCGAGCGTTGAATGGGCCCGCCGAAAATCGGCCGAGTGGTTCGCCCCGGGCGTTCAAACCGTCGCGATCAGCGACTCTTCGTCCAGGTGAGGTGAGAGTTCCTCCCGGTCGATGAAAAGCCGGAACCAGATTTCTAACGCCAAGAGCAAGCGGATCTGCCGGGTGTGGTCAACCTGCCCGGACTCGTGCTCCTCCAACAAACGGTTGACAACTTCAGGTTCAAACAATCCCCGCTCCAAGAACCGATCCGAGTGAAGCAGCCCGCGCGTGAACCCGGCCAAAACATCTTTGAACCATTCTCCGATCGGCACGGTGAACATCCGCTTGGGCCGGTAGGTGAGTTCATCGCCAAGCAATGGGGCCACCGCCATTTTGTAGGCATACCGGGTGACTTCGCCGCGGACTTTAAGGTCGCCCGGGACGGAGAGCGCGAACTCCGCCAGATGCTTATCCAAATAGGGGTCACGCGCTTCCAGAGAAACCGCCATGGCCATTCGATCCGGCTTCACCAAGTTGTTCCCGGGGAGCAGAAGGGCAACATCTAGCCACAACGCTTGATTGACCCGATCGAACTGGGGCACCTTCTTAAGCCAGCTTTCTGTGACCGAGCAGGAATCGAGCCCCACGACGCGGTCCGATTGAGAAGACGTGTAGATGGCGCGCTTTTCGCCCTCATCGAAGAGCGTGATGTGCCGGTGATAGGCGTCACAAAAATTCTTGGTCGATTGGTTGAAACCATGTTTTTCAAAATAACTTGAATATTTTGTATAGCCGCCAAACAGTTCGTCGCCGCCGTCCCCGGTGAGCACCATTTTCACATGTTGGACGGCTAGTTCGCTCAACCGCATGGTGGGCAAAAAGCTGACATCGCTGTGGGGCTGGTCGCAATGATAGACGGCACGAACCCATTTGTGGACAATTTCCGGCCCCACGAATTCCAAGCGGTGGTCGGTTCCAAACCGGGCCGCCGCCATTTTCCCCCACTCCGATTCGTCAAATCTTTCATCGTGAAAACCTATAGAAAACGTCTTAACTGGTTCGTCCGTGAAGCGGCCCATCAGCCCGACCACCGTACTAGAATCCAAGCCCCCGCTGAGGAAGGCCCCAAAGGGGACATCCGCGCGCATGCGGAGCCGCACAGATTCTTCGAGCAGGCTCAAGAACTGTTCGGCAAAATCACTTTCACCAATCGGGACGGGTTCGGTGTCGGCCGGGTGCCACCATTGGGCGAGCTCGGTTCCCCGTTGCGAAACAGTTGCCATCCACCCCGGCATTAAATGTCTGATTCCAGCAAAGAGTGTGTAGGGTGGAGGAACAAAACCATAACTTAAAAAGTGATGGAGAGCTTCGTGGTCAACCGACCTTGGCACCCCGGCCGCCAAGATTGCCTTGATCTCGCTGGCAAAATAGGTTCGTCCACCCTGGTCGCAAAGGAACAGGGGTTTGACTCCCAGGGCATCCCGGAACAAATGCAACTCCTTCGACCTGGCGTCCCAAATGGCGATCCCAAACATGCCGGTCAGGCGGGAGACAAAGGATTTTCCCCACGTCAGGTAGCCGTGCAGCAGCACTTCGGTATCGCTTTCAGTCTCGAACCGGCAACCCTTCCCAATCAGCTCGTCGCGAAGTTCGATGTAGTTGTAGATTTCGCCGTTTTGGACGAGGGCGACTTGGCCGTCCGCCGAAACGACCGGCTGGTGGCCCGATTCCAAGTCAATGATCGAAAGGCGCATGTTGCCGATGGCCGCAAAGCCGGATTCAAAGACGCCGTGGTCATCGGGGCCGCGGTGCCATTGGCAAAACCCCATGGTCGAACAGAGCCCTTCTGGTGCCGACCCTGAGTGGTCGAAAAAGCCTTGGATGCCGCACATCGCTCAGTTCCCGCCGCGGAAGAGTACCTGTCGCAGGGTCATGGCCAGGATCCGCAGGTCGAATCCCAATCCGGCCCGATCAACGTAGTCGAGGTCGAGCCGCGTCCGCTCTTCCGGTGTGGCATCGCTCCGCAACGTGGCTTGGGCCAAACCGGTGATGCCGGGTCGCACGGAACAGCGCTTGGCCCAATCTTGCGGGGAGTAGTTAGCTTCTTGCATGGGTGTATCCGGCCTTGGGCCGACAAGGCTCATATCGCCTTTGAGCACGTTGACCAATTGGGGCAATTCGTCGATCGAGGTTTTGCGCACCAACCGGCCAGGCTTGGTGATCCGGGGATCCCCATCCGCGGTTGCATACCCGCCGATGCGATCCGCCTCGGCCACCATGCTCCGAAATTTGTAAAGCTCGAAGAGTTTGCCGCCCTTGCCCACCCGCTTTTGCCGGTACACGGCCCCTCCCGGGGAATCGAGGGCGATCCAAATCGCCACCGCCAGCATCAAGGGCCACAGCACGGCCAGCAGCACCAGCGAAGCAGCCAGGTCGAACGCCCGCTTCAAGCCCGACCACCTATGCGGTCGGCAATGGCCTGGGTGATTCCGGCGAGTTCCAGGCGGTCGGCTTCGCGCTGGTCGTCATCGCGTTCGGCCAGGCTTTCCAAACATTCCTGGACGCGGGCGACCTCTGCTTTCAGGTCCAGGTCGGCCGGCATGTCCGACAAAGTTTTGGCCCCGCCGGTGAACGCCCGGGAAAGGATGACCGCGGTGCTCCCCAGGCGCTCATGTTCGCCCAAGATGAGGCGGGCCGGGAGTTCCCCGCCCCCAACCCGCGCCACGCCGCCAAAACCGAACGGCACCCCGGCTTCCAGACAGCGGCTTGCGGCCAAATCCATGAATCCGCCCGCCAATACTTCGAACAAGAAGTCCAGCCCCATATCCAAGTGAAGGTCGTTGAGCCCAAAGTGGATTTCATCCAGCTGCCCCGAGGTGAGGATTGGGCCAAGCCGGGCAAGCCCGGCCGCGGTTTCGCAAAGTCCGACAGTGGTGGCCCGCCCTGCCACACAATGCGTGAAGGCGGCCACTTCTTGGGCGTTGGAAAACATCGGGAGCATCAGGGCATCGGCACCGGCATCCAAAACCGCTTCGACTTGGCCAGGCGACCCGTCTCCCCACGGGTCGATGCGCACCAAGAGCGATCCCTGGGGAACCACTTGCCGGATGGCGTGGACATCCTCGAGGGTATGGCGGCTGATCACCGTGTCCTTGTGCCCTTGGCGGGCTTCTTTCCCGGCGATTTCCAGGTCGACGAAAATGCGATCCACCCCGGCAGCGGTTGCGGCCCGGGCAAGATCTGGGCAGGCGGTGATCAAGTAGAGCGTCATGCCGCTTTCCTTAGTTTGCGCAATACCGCTCCGGAGAGGCTACGCCTCGTTTCGGGATCGGCGGCGAGCCCGCCGGCGAGGCTGGCAATACCTCCCAAAATGGCGAGGCAAACCCCGGCCGCCGGCGGCAAATCGGTGGCCGCCCGGTAGGCGGCCAAGCAAAAGATCCCGAACGCGACCCCAGAACCAGCGATCCCAGCAAGGGCTTTGGTGGCAAACCCGGGTTCGAACAATCTGAGTTTGTGTCGGATCGCCAGCCCGGCCGCCAGAGCCACCATCAAACACCAGTGGAACCCCGCGTAGAGCCAAGCCAAAGGCAACAGTCCCCGCACACCCAAGAATCCGGCCGCCAAAAAGCCCAAGATCGCAACGAGGCTCAAGATGAACGGGGTGACCATATCTCGCAAGGCATCGAAGACGACGAGGAGCATCGAATTTAGGGCTTGCGGCACCAAACCCACCATCATGACGGCGGCGAGTGCGCCGACATGCCGCGCGCCATCGGAACCCATTTCCCCGTGGCGGTACAAAAGGTTAGAAAAAGCCAGGCTGAACACGCCCATCCCCAGGGCCACCGGCAGAGCCAGGGCAAGCACGGCCCGCAAGCCGTTTTGGGCCAGTCGGACACCTTCTGGATGGCTTTCGGCTTTGGCAAATGCGTCGGCGATCGCGGGGAACATGGCAATGCTGACAATGGTGAGCACCGTCCCCATGGGCAAGTCAACTAGTTTGGAGGCGTAATACACCACGGCCTGCCCTCCCGGGCCATTGGTCGAAGCAAAAGCCCGCATCGCCACCGGTAACACCAAGACGGCCGATCCGGCCAAAAGGGCCCCGATGTACCGGCCCGTCAAGCGGTGGTCGATCTGCAAACCCGGCTTGGCTCCGCCGGTCTCGCGGAACTTCCACGAATCGGCGACTTGCATTCCCAAGCTGAGCACGGCGCCGCCGACCGCCGAAACCGCTAACCACCGGAGGTCGGCAAAGAATCCGGCCGCAACCAAGCCCAAAACGATCGCCAGGTTATAGACAAACCCCGCAAACGAAGGAACGGCAAACCGTTCGTGGCTTTGCAGTTTGGCCCGCACCACCGCCGAAGCCGCGGTGAACGGAACCGCCCAAAGGCATATTTGCACGAGCCGCGCCGTGCCCGGAACCGCCTCTTCTGGGAGCCCGCTGACCAGCATCCGGGTGATCGGCCCGGCAAAAACGGCCAGGGCCGCCGTGGCGGCGGCCATCACGCCGAAGACCGCCCATCCGGACTGCCGGAATAGGGCCCAATTGTCGCCGGGCCCGCGCCGCTTGAACTCGGGGATCAACGCAGCGCCCATCGCCCCGCCGATCAGGATGTTGACCATCACGTCCGGGATCGTGACGACGAAGATCGCCCGGTCGGCGTCCACACCTTGGCCGAGCTGGTTGGCAATCACGAGGTCCCGCACCAAACCCAGGATCCGGCCGAGCATGATGCCGGCAAACAGCCACATGCTGGATCCGAGGAACCGCTTCATGTCAAGAGCCGCTCCACCTCGGCGGCAACGGCAGGTGCGGCGGGACGCCGAGGCATGCCGCACCCATCGGGACGACTTTGTGCCTCCAAAGCATCGAAAACCGCTTCGGGAGTGGTTCCATAACCGCCCAATCCCATGGCCGGGTATGGGGCGGGGTCCGCGTTCACCGGGATGTCGTAGACGGCCATTGGCCGACCAACGAGCAAAGCTTGGATCCCGACCGTGGAGCTGATGACAAGGCACCCATCACAACCGCAAAGGCTTTCCCAAATCGAATCGTCACCACCGCTGACCGGGATCCAATCCGGAAGGATGGAGGGGTCAAACAGTTCGTTCGGATGGGGTCGGTAGACGACCAGCCACCCCTTGCTGCGGCCTGCCTCAGCGAGCCGGACAGCGGCCAGGGCACCCAGGTTCTCTTCCCGATCCGGCTGACTGGCAAACAAGGCGACACGGCAATTTGGCCCCAAGCCGTGCCGATTACGCCAGTCCTGGCGGAGAGACTCGGCGTCGAGTTCGAAGACGGTATCGAAAGCCGGGTTCCCGGTCACCACGATTTCATCGACATGGCGGCCAGATTCGACCATCCGATGCTTGACGCCCTGACTCATAACGCAAAGCCGGTTTCCATATCCGGGGACGGCAAGCCATTCCAATTCGCTTTGGGGCATGAAGTCGCAGAGGACGAGGGCGGGGATCCCGCGGGCGGCCGCCGCGGTCACGGCGGCCCGTTCGGCTCTGGGGCTGCTGGTGGCGACAACCAAGTCCGGTTGGATGTCGTCGATGATGCGGCCAACGGTTTGGATTGGGAAAAAGGCTTGCCGGCCCCGATCCGCATAGGCTTGCGCGGCGCCTTCTTGCCCGTGCGTTGCGATTAGCTCGGCGTAGTTGAGTCCCAAGTAGGCCGAAGTCTCGTCGGGGTGCACATCTGGATTGGAGGACGTCCCCCCGCTTAACCGCGGGCCCCATTCGTGAGCCAGCGTATCACTCGCCCTGAGGAAGTTGCGGAACCCGAGTGGGGTGAATCCCGCCCGTGCCGCGGGGCCGTGGGCGGTGGTAAGGGCAAGGATCAAGACGTCATGGCCGGACCGTTTTAACACCGAAATGACGGGCAAGACCATGTTGACGTGCCCCGCCCCGTATGTGACCGCAAGGATCCGGCTCATTTTTTAGCGGCCCGGTTGGCGGCCAGCGCGCCGAGCAGGCCGCCAAGCACCAGCCCCAACCCCGTGTTCATCCCAAACTTCTTGTTGACGGCTTCTTCTTCGACATAGGGTTCGTCAAGCACCTGCCAGATTTTGGCTTCGACTTTGTTCCTCACGGCTTCGGCATCGGCTTCGGTTTTGAGCTCGTCGCGGGCTTTGCTTTCTTGTTGAAGCCTGCCGATGAGGCCCCGGTATTCCGCGGCTTCTTGCGGGGCGACGCGGGCAAGTTCTTGGGCCCGGGCGTATTCCCATTTGGCAACGACTTGGTCGGCAATGAGCTCGGCGGTTTCCAAGTCTGCCCCGGATTGGACACTTTTGACATACTGGGCGATCTCCTTGGTCAAGTTGGACTTTGTTGTCGCAAGCTTTTCTTCAGCTTCTTTGACCTGGGCCGTGCCGGGTTGGTATTTGGCCCGCAACTGGTCCAGTTCAATCGAGGCTTTCAGGAGTTCGTCCCGCCATTTGGTTTCGCGTTCAAGCCCGGTCGGCAACCCGCCGACCGCCGCTGATCCTACCCGTTGGGCAGCCGCCCGTTTTGCTTCGACTTTGCGTGTGGCGACCTGCAACTTCAGCAATGCCTCTTGTTGGTTTTTGAGGTAATCCGAACCGGTAAACCCGTCTTCCGCCGTGGGCACGGTGGCCGAGCGTCGTTGGAAATTTTCGATCTGCTGCTCGATTTCGCGCACCGTCTGGGCTTTTTCGTCATAGGCTTCGCGATACCCGGTCAGTCTTTTTTTGCTGGTGTTGACCCCGATGGATTCTTGCACCTGGTTCAATCGGCTAAGCGACTCCGTGACCACTTTCAGGCCTTGTGATTTGTCGGGCGACGCATAGCTGATGGTGACAAGCCGGCGACCGGGAATTTGGGAGACCCGCAGATTTTCGCGGAGATCCCTACGTTTCAAACCCGTCGCTTGAACCAGCCCGTCTTCGACTTCGCGGCTGGTGATGATCCCTTCGACGAGCTCCATGTTTTCGGAACCGACGGCGTTTTGCAATCCCAGGCTTTGGAGTCCGAAACTCGGCGTGGCGTTGGGAAAGATAAGGGTTGCCTTGGCTTCGTATTCGGGCGTGAGGGCCGCCGTGATTCCAAGTCCCAAGACTCCGCCGCCCAGGGCCATGCCAAGGGCTATGGGCCAGCGCCGGGCGACCCGCCCAAAAACCGCGGCAAGATCCAATTCGCCTCTTTGGGCGTCTTCTCCCATTCCAGGCAAGTTTAGCAGTTAATGCGGGGCCAAGGCTCCCACCCGGTATCTTTGCGGTTATGGTGCTTCGGATTCCCGCTCTTGGCGTGTTTTTGGCGGTTGTTGGGATTTCGCTGGGGCAATCCTCGTTCTACCGTCCGGGGCAATATCCTTCCTTGCGCAACTTCAACGGACTACCCGGCCAGGGGTATGGGATCAACCGAGATGGTGCGCCCGATTTCCGGGGTGCTTTTAGCTACAGCACCCCGGTTGCCTATTCTTTGAGCGACTGGCATTGGGTCATCGGCGGGACTTTTGTGTCCGACACGTTGAGGCCGAGTTTTGCCGATAACTCACGGTCCGGGGGGTCGGATTCGGCGAACGGCACGGCCGTGTTGCAAATCGGCACGAGGTTGGGGGAATGGGGCGATTTCTGCTACGGATTTTCCGTGCTGTCTTCCCGGGGGGACAACATTGGCTCGGCTCAATTCACCCCTCGACAATCGGGCCCGGTCGTCTTTGCCGTCGGCGTGATGGATGTCAGCGGCTCGGGGGGTTCTTCGGGGTTCGGGAACTCCGGTGACTCAGATTCCTCGCGGAGCCCTTATGTCGTGGGGACTTGGGAAGCCTCACCGGGCACATTCTTCAGCCTGGGTTATGGCAACACGCGATTTCGAGGCGTTTTCGGTAGCGTGGGGAGGCTCGTCACGCCTCGGCTCAAGGCCCTTTTGGAGTACGACTCGTTCCATTGGAACCAGATGCTGGCTTATGATTGCGGGCGGGTTGGCCCCGCCCACTTCACCGCAACCCTCGGCACGCAGGCGGGGCGATATGCCGGGTGGGCGCTCATGGTCTCGTTTTGAGGGTCGGGCCCGCTTCCCCTCCATGGGTAGAATCGGTTGGAGCGGGCGGGAGTAGCTTAGTGGTAAAGCGTCAGCCTTCCAAGCTGGGGATGCGAGTTCGATTCTCGTCTCCCGCTCCAGTAGAATAGTGGTTCGTGCGGGAGTAGTTCACTGGTAGAACGTCAGCTTCCCAAGCTGAATGTAGCGAGTTCGATTCTCGTCTCCCGCTCCAAATTTACCGGCGGATCCGGTTTTTCTGATAGTCCAGCCAATAAATGAGCCCGCTGTTGCGGAGCCTGAATTCGACGAAGTCCTTTTTGGGGTAACTGCCCAAGACCTCGCGGCGCGATTCCCATGCTGCTCGCGCATCTTGGGGTTCCAACAGGTCACCGCTTGACCGGAGCCGGTTGGCAAGGTCTACTTTCCCGGTTGACTGGCCCACGAGGTGGTAGAGCCTTTCGAGCTTGGGCAGAATTGCCGACGAGGAAAAGTTGGCTTGGCAAAAGGCTTTGCCCTGTTCGCCGAATTGGATCAGAAGGCTGGGTTCGGCGATGACGGTTTGCATCGCTTCGGCCAATCCAGATTCCCCGACGCAGACCAAACCTCCCCGGCGGTGGCCCACCACCAACCCCTGGGAGTTGTCCCGAGGCAAAGTCGCTTCGGTGATGACCGGGATCCCGCACAACATCGATTCCACCAGGACATTGCCAAAGCTCTCGCCGCCGTATGCGGAATGGAGGAAGCAGTCAAAAGCACCGTAGGCGTCGGCCAGCAACTGGTCGCCTTTGATCTGGGGCCGGGCGGCAATCCTCGCACGGACGGGTTCTGGTAGCCGGTCGGCGGCGGCCATGAATTCCGGGGTTGGGCCAATCAGGCCAAGCCATGCGTGGGGATGGCGCTCGGCAACCTGCCGGAAGGCGGCAAGGACAGATTCCATCCATTTGCTGGCGATGGGTTGGGCGATCCGCCCGAAAACAAAGGCGTCTTCCGGCAGGCCGAGCAGTTCGCGGCCCCGCTTCCGGGATCCCGAATCTTGGCTCCCCGCCCAAAAATCGTCGGCGGGGTTGGGCATTTCCACGCTCGGTCCGTCTCCAAAAAGGAACCACGCGCGCATCCGGTACCGAAGCCAACACCATTTGCTCAATTGGCAATGGAGATCGATCAACCGGCCTTCCGCTGAATAGTCCGGACGGGAGAAGATGTTGGTCTCGACCACTTTGGCACCCGCGTTTTTTGCGGCGCGGATCATGAGCGAATACCGGGCCCCCGCCTCGCCGGCCCGGTGGAAATGGACAAGGTCCGGCTTCCAGCCCATAGCCCGCGAAAATGGGTCTGGCTGGGGGAAGAGGTCGATCCCCGCCGCGGCCAGCTCGGGAGCCCGTTCCAACCCAGGATGGTAGGTGAAAACGGCGCATTCGTGGCCGAGTTGGCGCGCCATCACGGAATATTGGACGGCCGTCCGCTGGGTTCCGCCAAGCCCCAGGTTCCCGACGACGGTCAATATGCGCATCGGCACCCTCCGGCCGTCCCACGAGACATGGCTGGGCGATAGGTTACCAGTTTGAGCCTGCAGGTACCATTGGCCCGGTTCAAGGCCGCCCTAACCGGCCGGCGCGGAATATGCGCATGCCCCTTCGCCGCCCATGAGTTCTGACCCGGCCCTGCATATCGATGAACGCCATGTTCGCCGGAACGTGATCGGCGGCTATATCGGGAGGGCCGCCCCCATACTCGTCGGCCTTGTCACGGCCCCGATTCTCACTCGCTACCTCGATAAGGACGCCTTCGGCTATTGGACGATTGTCATGGGGATCGTCGCCGTCGTGCCGGTCGGCGACCTCGGCGTAGGGGCGGCCCTCACCGTCCGCCTGGCCCAGGCATTGGGCAAGGGCAAAACCGGAGAGGCTCGCCGCGTGGTGGCCGCCGGATTGTTTTTGCAGATCCTTTTGGGCCTTGCCATGGCTGCCCTGTGTGCTGCCGTGATCCCGTTGATCCCTTGGGCCGAAATGCTGCATGTGAAAAAGGAATCTACGGCGGCCGTGGCGATGCCGACGGCCTTCGTTATGTTTGTCAGCTATTGCCTGTTAGTCCCCCTGAATGTGGGCCAGCAGATCTTGATCGCTTACCAAGAAAATGTCCGCAACTCTCTGGTGACATCGCTCGGCTATGTCACGAACCTGGTCTTCACGGTTGTTTTCGTCGCCCTCAAACTGCCATTGCCCTGGATCGCCTTTGCCGCTGCGGGAATGCCCGGGATTGTGTGGCTCGCCAACGATATTGTCGAACTCAAACTCCGCAAAAAGGAACTTTGGCCTTTGCGGCGCACCGACTGGGACCCCGAACTGGCCAAGGATCTCCTCCGGATGGGTCTGAAATTCCTTGGGAGCCAAACCTTCCGAGTGTTCCTACTCTCCGACACCATCATTATCGGATTGACGATTTCGGCGGGCGCCGCCGCCCTTTATGGTCAGACCCAGCGGTTCTTTTTCATCTGCTCAATGGGGCAGTATGTGGCCAATGCGTGGACCCCGGCATTGGCGGGGTCGTTTGCCCGGAACGAGGAAGACAAGGCTCTGGGTTTCTTCCGCAAGCAACTCTTCAAGTTCCTGGGCGGAACCCTTTTGCTAGGATTGATCCTTGCCCCGGCGATCCGGATCTTTTTGCCCTGGTACCTTGGGCCGGAATACGCCGCTCCGGGTTGGGATTTGGTCGGCGGGTTTGTTGTTTGGATCGTGGTGTGGACCTTGGTGGACGGGATGACGGCCTACGCATCCGCGGGGCATTATCTCAAAAGTCACTTTATCTGGCTGTTGGCGGCAACGGTTGCCGCCACCGCTGCCAAGTTTGCCCTGGCCCCCCAATTCGGCTATAACGGGATCGTTTGGAGTTCGGTGGCTTGCCTGGGCTTGATTTACGGGGTGCCGATGCTCATCCGCACGCGGTTTTTTGCGCGGCGCGCCGCGACTTAGGGCAGAATGGCGGTGATGTCGGAAGTGCGGCCGATTTTGATCCACGGGGCCGGGGGCCATGCCAAGGTTGCCTATACGGTGGCCGAGTCATCAGGGCGGATCGTTGTGGGATTCTTCGACCCCTTTGCCTCGATCCAGTCCCTTTTTGGCAAACCGGTTTCCCCCAGCGACCCCCTGCGTCGGGATGCCGACGCCTTTATCGCCATCGGGGACAACGCCGCGCGGATGGCGGCGGCTGACCGTGTCCTTGGCGGATTCGCAACCTTGATCCACCCGTCAGCGATCATCGCGCCGGGTGTTGAGATCGGCGAGGGGTCGCTCGTGTGCGCTGGGGCCATCATCCAAACCGGGACGACCATCGGCCGGCATTGCATCATCAACACCGGCTCGCGGATTGACCACGACTGCCGGATCGGCGATTTTGCGCACGTCGCCCCTGGGGCAACCCTGTGTGGCAACGTGACGCTGCAAGACCTCGTGCTAGTCGGTGCCGGTGCCACGGTCATCCCCGGGGTGGAACTCTTTTCCCGGGCCGTGCTGGGAGCTGGCGGGGTCGCTTTAGAAGACATTCACCAAGGCGAAAAGTGGGGCGGGGTCCCCGCTAAATACCTGCCCTAGGCGATTGCGGCGACGTGGCCTTTGGCCTTGAGCTCCGAAACGGCCTTGGGGTAGGTGGCAAGCGCTTCTCGCAGAATGCCCTGGACATCAGGAACCCCGTGGTGCCCGTGCTGGCCATGTTCTTCCAAAATGACCTCGATTTTGGCCTTGGCCCCGTCGTGAGCCTGCTCGGCCATCAGGTTTTCGACCCAAGCCGCCGCATCCGCATCCTCAAGGTGGAGGCCTTTGCCGTTCATAGCCAAGAATGCGACCAACCCGACGAACGCCGTGGCCTCGTTGCCCATTTTGAATGGCCGGAGTTTCCCGAAACCGATGAGGAACCGGGCAGCCTGCCCGGCCAGGTCGTGGTTTCCGCCGTGAGCGTACTGGTTGAAAACGGCTTCCTCCAGCGTTGCATAGTCCCACGGTTGCTGTCCGCCACAGACTTGGGCGTTGACCCACATCATGTCGGGGACTGTGAGGGTGTGGATCGTCTTCATGGGGGTGATTATGCCTTGTCGGGAAAGGGGTGCCTTACTTTTTGGGCTCAATCCCCCGCCTTTTGAGGGCTTCCCGCAAGAGCACTTCGATCTGGGCGTTCACACTGCGCAGTTCGGCATCCGCCAGACGCTGCACGGCGGTGTGCAGTTCTGGCGGAAGCCGGAGCGGGAACGCTTTCTTCTCAGCCATGAGGGCCCCTCAGTAGATGGATCCGGCGTTGACCACGGGGTTTGCGGGATGCTCGCTGCACAAGACGACCATGAGGTTGCTGACCATTTGAGCCTTGCGCTCTTCGTCCAGGCTAATCATCTTTTCGCGATCCATCCGTTCCAAAGCCATTTCGACCATGCCGACTGCGCCGTCGACGATTTTTTGCCGGGCCGAGATCACGGCATGGGCTTGTTGGCGGCGGAGCATGGCTCCGGCGATTTCTTGGGCATAGGCGAGGTGGGAGATCTTGGCCTCCAAGACTTCGACCCCGGCCAGCTTGAGTTTGCTCTGCAGTTCTTGTCGGATGTGCTCGCTGACTTCGTCCCCGTTTTGCCGCAAGCTCACCTCGTGGTCTTCGCCATCGTAGGGGTAGGCGCCGGCCGAATGGCGGAGGGCCGTTTCGCTTTGAAGGTTGACGTAGTTTTCGTAGTCGTCGACATCAAAGCTGGCGGCAAAGGTGTCCACGACCTTCCAGACAAGCACGATTGCGATTTCGATCGGGTTGCCGCTCGCGTCGTTAACTTTGAGCTTTTCGCCGTTCAGCGTCCGGACCCTAAGGCTCAAGTTGCGTTTGGAGAAGAACGGGTTGGCCCAATGGAATCCGTCGTCTTTGACCGTCCCCACGTATTTCCCGAACAGGAGCATGACTTTGCTACCGTTGGGCTCGACAACAAAGAAGCCGCTGATCATGAGGGTCCAAACAAGGATCCCCACAACCCCGCCAACTGCCATCAGGGCGTTGTCCGTGGAAACACTGCGGATGAATGTGGCGACCACTCCGACGATGAACAAGATTGCGAGCAGGAGCATCGGCATGCCCGGAACCGGGCGGATTGGTTTCTCTTTCATATGCGATCCCGATATCATGATGATATCACTTTGATATTACGGCAACATTTTGGCCAGGTTGCAGCCTGGGCCTAGCAAGTCCCGTTGTTCTAGTTGCAGTGGTTCAAGGCGAACCGTGGCTGTGTCGATGTGGTCAGGTGAACAAGGGCCCGGCCTGCCCCAACTGTGGCCGCACCGACGAAAGCGCGAGGGACGCCCTCAACAAAGCCGGCGAAGATGCCGACAAAGCGGGTCGGGCCAGTTCGCTTGGTCTCGGCTGGGTGACTTCACAATCGTCGCCCACTTTGCAAAAGGGCACCATGATCGCCATCTTTATGGCGATCGCCCTGCCGATTGCCGCCGCCATCCTCCCCAGGCTCACCCGGTAGCGTTAGCCCTCGGCCTGCGCTTTAAGGCGGTCAAAAAAGTCCGCCCAGGCATTGCGGAGGCCATCCGCTTCTGCCCGAGTTTGGATTTTGGAATGGGTCAGGGTCACCAATGTTTTGCCTTTGCCCTTGTCCACAAAGGTGCAATCGACCAGAGTCGGGGTATCGACGCCCGCGGTCTGCCACGATAATCGAAGGTCTTTTCCTGGCCGGAGCCGCAACCACATACCCGAGTTGCCGCCGTCATCGGAATATGGTTCCCCTTCCGAAGCCGCCCCCACCATGGCGTGGTAAAGGTCGCCGACGGATGCCCCGATGGTTTTGGTCGAACAGATGGTGTACCCCTCAGCTGTGCCGTCCTTTTTGACGATCCCCTTGTGGGCTTCGTACTCGACCCACAACGTTGTTGGCCACCACATGTTTGGGCCGCGACCGGTGGCGTTGTAGATAGCCTGGACCGTATCCCGCCGGCCCTGCCCCCCGCATTCGGATTCGATCCAAGCGAACCATTCGCCAAGTGTCTTACCCGTGCTGTCGCGGCACGATTGGTCGTTGATCTCGAAATCTGGCTTGAGGGTGACAACCACGCGATGATTGTATCCGCACTTAAGTCTTTGCGGACGCCCGGGCCGTTGCCAGTCTTTCCAACATGCCTTCGCATGTTTTCAGGTCGACGCAGCTATCGGTGATGCTTTGGCCATAAAGGAGTTCCCGGCCCGGCTGATAGTCTTGGCGGCCGTCACACAAGTGGGCTTCGACCATCACGCCGAACACCTTGCCTTCCGCCGTGGCAATTTGTTCCGCCAGCGCCTCGTTGACTTTGGGCTGGTTCCGGTGGTCTTTGCCGGAGTTTCCGTGGCTGCAATCCACCATGACGGAAGGCCGGAGTCCCGCGGCCCGCAGCCGCTCGCAAGCTTCGGCGACGTGGAACGTCTGGTAGTTCGGCCCCGCGGATCCCCCGCGCAGAATTACGTGGCACGAATCGTTGCCCGTCGTTTCGCTCAAGGCGGCAACCCCATCTTTGGTCGTGCTTGGGAACCAATGGCTTCGGGCGGCCGCCAAAACGGCATCGACGGCCGGTTGGATCCTCCCATCGGTGGCATTTTTGAATCCGATGGGCATGCTCAGGCCGCTGGCGAGTTCGCGGTGGGTCTGGCTTTCCACGGTGCGCGCACCGATTGCCCCCCAGGAGATGAAATCGGCAATATGCTGGGGCACCGTGGTGTCCAAGAATTCGGTGGCGGCGGGCATGCCTAGTTCAGCAAGGTCGCGGAGGAATCCCCGGGCCAACCGGAGCCCTTTGTTGATTTTGTGCGTCCCGTCGAGCTCGGGGTCGTTGATGAGCCCCTTCCAACCTCCGACCGTCCGAGGCTTTTCAAAGTAGGCGCGCATCAAAACAAGCAAATCGTCCGAATAGCGCTCCGAAATTGATTTGAGGCCTTCGGCAAATTCCAAGCAGGCCACCGGGTCGTGGACGCTGCATGGCCCGGCAATGACCAATATGCGCCGGTCGTCCCCGCGGACTACCGATTCGACTTGCCTCCGCCATTCCGCGATGCGGCCAGATTGCTCCGCCGTCCGGGAGATTTCCTCAGTGAGGATCGCCGGCTGGATCAGGGGCCGCGTTTGTCGGATGCGGGTGTCGTCGATACGGGGTTCCGGCATGGTCGGATGACAAGGTTGTACCTGTGATGGCAGCCCAGGGAGTAAGGCGGCACACCGCGGATCCGCTTGACTAGATTTCATTTTTCAATTATTTCTGAAATAACTGTACTTCTTTGGGCCACCAAGTCGGTTGCCAGGTATAAAGCTCCAGAGCCGCGCCCTGCGGAGGAAGGATCGACTTTGTCCCCCCAAAAGCCTAAGCGGATCACCCTGCGCGACGTCGCCAAAGAGGCCGGGGTTTCCATCCAAACGGTCAGCCATGTTTTAAGCGGGAACCCAACCGTTTCGCTGCCAGAAAGCACCAGGTGCAAAGTGCGGGCGGCGGCAGAAAAAGTCGGCTACCAGCCAAACCGGCATGCCCAAGCAATCCGGGGCGGCAAAACCAATTTGATTTCGGTTTGGATGCCGGTGGATCGGCCGATCGTCACCTACATGCGGTTCCTCAAACGCATCAGCTCTCTGGCACGTCGTGACGGCTATGAATTGATGGTGAACTGCCTGCAAAGGGACGATGCGCTGAATGAAGGTGGCCGACCGCCGACCCTTTACCCGGTGGACGGCATCGTCAGCATCGACTCGGGCAAGGCGATCCAAGAATTCCGGAAAGTGAAAGGGAACGACCACATCCCGGTATCCATCCTTGGATTTGAGCAAGTGGCTTATGGCGATTCAATCTCTTGGGATTTGGATGGGGCTTCCAAGCGGGCGGTCTATGATTTGATCGAACGGGGGGCGCGCAAAATCGCCCATGTCACGTTGGACTGGATATTGGCGGATTTTCCGCGGGAACGCCGCCGCCGGGGCTATGTGGAGGCAATGGAATCCGCTGGCTTGGAGCCCGTTTTGATCCCGGCCGCCGGCGACACTAGCACCGAAGCGGCGGAATCGCTCCGGGCGCATTTTGCCAAAAACCGGTACGACGCGGTTTTTTGCGTCACCGACACCTATGCCTTGGCCGTTGCGCGGGTTTTGACCGAGCAGGGGTTGGGCGTTCCGGCCGATACCATGGTAATTGGGACGGGCAATTATCCGGAAGCCGAAGATTATGCCGTCCCGATCAGCACCATCCGGCTGGACGTGGACGCCGTGATCGACCAATCTTGGGAGTGGCTGATGCAACGCATTGCCGACCCCACAATCCCGCCGCGGATGACGGTTTTGGACATGTCGGTGGTCCACCGGGCTTCGACAACCCGCCGAGATAGCTAGGGACTCCGGCCCAACCTGGCATTTATTACAGCACAACGCGAAAGACTTTTATGATAACGTTATTGCAAGAAAAATCCTTTGACCTTGGAGACACTTATGAACAAAACCCTCATTGCGGCCTTCGCCGTGACCGCCCTGGCATCTCAATCTTCGGCCGCCGGGATCCAACTTTGGACGGTCGGCACTTTCATCCCTTCCGGCATCAGCGGGAGCGGCAACCTTGTTGTTGGCAACGGGGCATCGGTGGGCTATTGGGATACTTCGGTCAGTGGCGGGGCTTTGACGTTTGTTGGCGGCAACAGCACTGGCCGCGTGCAAGCCAGCAACGATGGCACGCGTTTTGGTGGCACGTCTTTGGCGATTGACAGCTTCACCTCAAACAACTACAACCAGATGTCCATTTACAGCATTGCCGGCGGGGCATGGACAAGCTACGGCAACCTGGGCTACCACAGCGGGACAACGGCGAGCAGCGGCTGGGGCCTATCGGGCGACGGCAACACGGTTGTTGGCCAGGCTTATTACAACACGACCGCGGTCGGCGGGACGGCTGCCCGGGTCAACCCGACGGTGGGCACAATTCCCGGTGGCCCGCCGGTGAACCTCCACCCCAACACCACCAACAACGGCCGGGTGCAGGCATCGAACTTTGATGGGACGGTGGTTGGCGGGTTCGCGGTTGGCACCGCTCCCGGCGCCATTTGGGTGAACGGCGTTGAAAAACTGATGCAAACCGACCTCGGTTCCGGCACGGTGAGCCTGGGTTCGATTGAAGATATCAGTAACAATGGCCGCTTTGCTTTGGGTGATGGCAGCTCGGTGACTTCCGGCTCGTTCTACATTTACGACCGAATTGCCGACACCTACACTTTTGGCCCCAACCCGTACCTTTCCAATTCTGAGATTGCGACGATGGCAAGCATTTCGTCTGACGGGCGGTATGTTGGCGGCCGTTACCTGAAATCTGGTTTCAGCCCCTATGTGGATGCCAAAGCGTTCCGCTATGACACCGTGACCAACACCTTTGCCACGCTGGATGACTTGGCCGATGCGGCCGGGATCAACCGTCAAGGCTTCCACCTGGGGACGATCACCGGGATGTCCGACGATGGCATGAAGTTTGTGGGGATTGGCGGCTTGTTGACCGCGCCGACGACGACTTCGTTTTACATCGACCTGACCCCGGTTCCGGAACCCGGCACATTCGCCCTGGCTGGGTTGGGCGCTGCCGCGCTCATCCGCCGAAAGCGAAAGGCTTGAAATCATCGATGACAAACGATTTGGCCCCGGTTTACTCCGGGGCCAAATCAGTTTATGGCTTGATAATCGGCTTGGGCTCTTTTGGACGATCAGGTTCCAAAACAGGGCCACCGTACATTGTCAGATTGCCATTCTTCTTGATGAGAAACTTTAAGTGGAATGCCGCAATCGGCTCAGTAGAAGCAACTCTGAATTTTGCCCAAGAAGGATCCAATTGAACATATCCAGACATCTCCTGTTGTAGTGCCATCAGTTCCTGCTCATTGAGGACAGTGCTTCCTTTAACCCACTCGGGATGCTCGGACTCAAAAATTGATTCAAACTGTTTGATGGCTTGATCTATCAGTGAAAGCTCCTGTGCCTGCTTGGTTGCAATCCAATCAAAAAATCCGCCAAGCGCGTCAAGTCTCCTTTGAGGATATTCCGAAAAGCCAAAAAATTCTACGGCAAATTTGGATGCAGCACCAGTTCCTTCCAAGACGTCAGCGTTTTTATCAGGCTTTTCCAACAGATCGTTTGTTGGCCCTGTACTGCCATTTGGATTTCCGGCCAAAAGAACTCTTGTCATCCTTTGGCCGGTTTCATTCTCGACGGTAACCTTGCGATAGATATTGAATTGCATCTTGAGATTTTGGCAATTTTCAGGAGTGACTCCCCAATCACGGCAAAGCCTTGCTGCCGAATTGGAAAATGCGTCAACTGTGTCGCCCAGCAACACAGTGTCCCTAGGTTTTATTTTCCCTTGAGCGATTTCTTGCCATAGCTCTACTCTCGCATTGGAGGCGTCGAGGTCGAAAACACCATTATCCCAAAGAACTCCAACATGACCAAAATCACGGTAGTAGAATCCCAGTTTCTTTAGTGCTTTTTCCGCCTCGTCCTTATCAATAATTGCTCTGAATAGTTTTGCAGTATCGACAACCTGGGCTGATGAGGTGACGACGACAAGGTCTACGACCTTTGTTTGAACCGTCCGACAGGCATTATTTGCAATAAGTTGAAATGCCAAAAGACCGGCAATCATGGGATCAACTCCACATCCATCGTCGGCGTTCCTGGTGTTTCCCAGGTTCGCTTCCGGTGTTTTGCGCCTGCATAGGCTGTGGGGTCGCTCGTACAGTACCAAGTATTATCACCCTCGATGATTGTCTTTGACAATGTAATTTTGACGCGATATCCGTTTGGCAATTCGCAAGGGCCATACTCAATAGTGTACATATCTGTGCTGAGATCCTCTTCAGTCTCGTACCCTGACCTCCATTGCGGAACTGTAGAAAAGGGTTGCCCACTCACGCTCCACCAATCGCCGATCACCTTCTGAGTTACTGTGAAGTTTACATATCCCCCAAACGAATACACCTCGTTGCCGGTGGTGTTTGATACGGGAGTGCGTGTGTCTTGGATATTTCCAGTGTTTTGGCTATATAGAGTCTCGCTCCATTGGGCGTGAGCCATGGCGGCGGTTGTCGCAAGAAACAGAGTTGACGAGAGCAAGTAGAGGTGCCTCATGGTGCGACGCTACCCCCCCCCGGCGTGGTAATCAAGTCTTCGATAGAGACTTTAACAAAACAGCAAAGCCGCCAGGTTCTTTGCAGATCCTGGCGGCTGATGACAGTTCAGTGTGAAAAGCGCAGTTCGACCTGAGTATGTGAGAGATCCTAAACTTGAGGTTCTCAGTTCTTACTCTTTAAGGAGGTGATCCACCCACACCTTCCGGTACGGGTACCTTGTTACGACTTAGTGCTCCTTACCCCCCGCACCTTCGGCCGCTCCCTCCTTACGGTTAGGCCACGGACTTCGGGTGCAGACGATTCAGATCACTTGACGGGCGGTGTGTACAAACCCCGGGAACGTATTCAACGCAGTATAGCTGACCTGCGTTTACTAGCGATTCCGCCTTCATGTAGTCGAGTTGCAGACTACAATCTGAACTGAGGGCGTATTTTTGGGATTAGCTCCACCTCACGGTATCGCTGCCCTTTGTTGCGCCCATTGTAGCATGTGTGTAGCCCCAGGCGTAACCGCCATGCTGACTTGACGTCATCCCCACCTTCCTCCGGTTTACACCGGCGGTCTCCTTCGAGTTCCCGGCTTTACCCGCTGGCAACAAAGGACGAGGGTTGCGCTCGTTGCTGGACTTAACCAAACACCTCACGGCACGAGCTGACGACAGCCATGCAACAGGTGTCTTCACGTCTACCTTGTGGGTAGAGGGCCCGCTTTCACGGGCTTGCGATCGATGTCAAGCCTGGGTAAGGTTCTTCGGTTAGTATCGAATTAAACCACATGCTCCACCGCTTGTGCGGGGTCCCGTCAATTCATTTGAGTTTCAACCTTGCGGCCGTACTCCCCAGGCGGGATACTTAATGCGTTAGCTGCGGCACCAAGGGGGTCGATACCCTTGACGCCTAGTATCCATCGTTTAGGGCGTGGACTACCAGAGTATCTAATTCTGTTTGCTACCCACGCTTTCGCACCTCAGCGTCAGGAAAGGCCCAGTAAGCTGCCTTCGCTATTGGTGTTCCTCCCCATATCTACACATGTCACCGTTACACGGGGAATTCCACTTACCTCTACCTTCCTCCAGCTTGCCAGTATGCGGTGCAGTTTCCGGGTTGAGCCCTGGAGATTTCACACCACACTTAACAAGCCGCCTACGCGCGCTTTACGCCCAGTAAATCCGGACAACGCTTGCTCCCTACGTATTACCGCGGCTGCTGGCACGTAGTTAGCCGGAGCTTATTCGCCAGGTACCGTCCTAAGTCTTTCCTGGCAAAAGGACTTTACAGGCCTAAACCCTTCATCGTCCACGCGGCGTCGCTGCATCAGGGTTTCCCCCATTGTGCAAGATTCCCAACTGCTGCCACCCGTAGGTGTGTGGGCCGTGTCTCAGTCCCACTCGGGCGGATCATCCTCTCAGACCCGCTACCCGTCGTCGGCTTGGTAGGCCATTACCCTACCAACTACCTGATGGGTCATGAGCCGCTCCCTATGCGAATAAATCCGTTTAGTCACCCCAAGATGCCAAGGGGTGGCCACATCCGGTATTGCCCAGAGTTTCCTCTGTATATCCCAGTCATAGGGGCACGTTGCTCATGTATTACTCCGCCGTTCGCCACTGAACCGAAGTTCCGTTCGACTTGCATGTTTTAGGCACGCCGCCAGCGTTCGTCCTGAGCCATGATCAAACTCTCCGAAGAAATGGTTTTCTTACAGAGAAGCTTTTTGGCTTTCTGAATTGTTCTTTACAGGACACACAAAACTCTTGTGGAGTATTTGCATGTTGCTCGGAACTGGGCCGAAGCCCGGTTCGTTGCTACTGAATGCTGCGTCTTCACACTTTATTGAACTGTCAATTTGCTGGCCACCTCAAGAGGGGCGAGTGAAATTATAGGCGGTCCCCAAGGCAGGGTCAAGGGGTCCCGGGCAGTTTCTGGCAAAAAGTGCGGCCTTTCTGTCCACATTGGCGTCTTTTTGACTGTATCCGGCCCATTTGCCCCAACTGGCCAAGCTACAAAACGCCCGAGACCAGACCCAGCGGCCCCTTTTGGGAAAAAACTTGGAACACAAACGGGGGCCTGGTTCTTCTCCTCATGTATTTGCCCAGTTGCACTTACAAGAGGAAACAACCAAATGAACCGAATCTTGACCCTTGCCGCTTTGGCCGCGGTTGCCGTGGGCGCCAACGCCCAACAAACGTTCCAAATCACCGTGGAAAACCTGGGCCCGCAGCCTTTGAGCCCGGCCTTCTTTTCCGCTAGTGACTCGACATTCAACATCTTTGACATCAACGGCACCAGCTCAGCCGGGATCAAAGCCATCGCCGAAGGGGGCAACACCACCCCGATGTTTAGCATCGCCACTGCCGCCGGCAGCGCCGTGATGTCCTTTGGGCGCTTGCCGGGCAGCCCTTTGACAACGGGGAACTCCAGCACATCAACCTTCACGGCGGACATGGCCCACGGCTACTTGAGTTTTGCGACGATGCTCGGCCACACCAACGACGGGTTCTTAGGGGAAAGCGTCAGCAGCGCGGGCATCTTCCTGTTCCAGCAAGATGGCACGGCGCGCAGCTTCTCAACCGTCATCACCGGGCTCCGCGCCTGGGATGCCGGAACTGAGCAAAACACCCAAAACGCTGCCGATCTCGGATTCTTGGGTGGATCCGGCAACCCGGCGGATTCCAACAACCGCATCCGGATCCACGACACGATCATCCCGAACGTCGGCGACAGCTGGCAACAGCAAGAGGATTGGACATTGAATAGCAACTTGGCCCGCGTCACGGTGACCCCGGTTCCCGAACCGGCCACGTTCGCCGTCCTCGGCCTTGGGATTGCCGCCGCATTCCGCCGCCGCAAGAAGTAAGCCCTTTTCACCCCAAACCTCACCTGGCCCTCCATTTGGGGGGCCTTTTGCTCTTTAAAAAGCCCCTAGGTCACCCCCCCTGCCGCCTTCAAAATCAATGGATGGCGGCCCCATCGCGGCTCGAAACCCTCGATACGCTCCGTGTCGCCAATTGGGACGGGGCTTACGCCACGGCGTTCATCACCCTTTTTGGGGGATCGTTGATGGTCGGTTTCGTCCAGTATTTGGGCGGCGGAGATTTCGCCATCGGCCTGTTGGGCGCACTGCCCGCAGCCATGGGGCTGATGCAGATCCCGGGGGCGGCACTCGGCCGGGCGTCTTCCAGTTTCAAGAGTTATGTGGCCCGGGGCGGTCTGGCCTGGAGGCTCTTGTTCCTCCCCATCATCCTGTTGCCGCTGGCTCCTCTCCCCAACCCGGCCAAATTGGCCATCTTGTTGTTCTGCCTCACGTTGGCCGCGTTTTGCGTGAACCTGGTCAACCCCATCTACAACGAGTGGCTCGGCAAAATCGTCCCCGAACGCGCGCGGGGTTGGTATTTCAGCCAAAGAACCATGATCGCCACGGTCACCGGCATGGTGGTCGGCTTGGTCGGTGCCCGCCTGCTCGACTTGTTCAAAGGAACCCCAAATGAAGGCGTGGGTTTCACGATTGTTTTTGGGCTCGGGTGGGTTTTTGCCGCTTTGAGCATGCTTTATTACTACCGGATGACCGATTCCAACCGGGAAGAGGTCGTTAAGCCCGATTTGCGGGAGGTGGTGGGGGTAGTCCGCGAGCCTTTGCGGGATCCGAACTTCCGCCGCATCATGGCCTTTGGCGCCTGGATCGCCATCAGCCAGGGGTTTGCCGGGAACCTGTTCTCGGCCTTTGCTTTCGAGACCTTAAAATTGGACTTCACTGTCCTGCAGGTGACCAGTGTGGCCTCAGCGGTCGGCACTCTGTTGACGGTCAAAGTCAGCGGATTTCTGGCAGACCGGTATGGCAACAAGCCGCTCCTGCTCTTGACCGCCGGGGGCGTGACGTTGACGCCCTTGATGTGGGTGGCCTGCCAGGCCGGCAACCCCTTGCAAAACATGTTGATCTTGGGGATCGGTCATGTTTTTGTCGGAATTTTTTGGTCGGGGGTCGGGGTTGGGCAGATGAACCTATATCTGGCCTCTTCCAACGAATCGAACCGCGCCAACTATTTGGCAACGGCATTGACGGTCAACAGCATTGCGCTGGCCGTCTCGCCGTTGGCGGGCAGTTGGATGCTGGCCGCGCTCCGCCCCTTGCAGGGGGCTGAGTGGGCCTACAAACTCGTCTTTGCCGCCGTTACGGTGGAGCGGGTGATCGCATTGCTGCTTCTGACCCGTGTCAAGGAGCGGGGGGCATCCCCGCTTTCGGAAACCGTCCGGCAGATTACGGGCGTGACCCCCCGGTCGTTTGCCGCATTGCGTACGGTGCGGCGGGGCACCGACGAACGCACCCGTCTCGGGGCGATCCGGTCCATGGGGGAAACCAAGATGAGCCTGGGGACTAACGAACTTCACGAGGCGCTGTACGACCCGTCGCCGCAAATCCGGCGGGAAGCGACCTTTGCCCTTGGGCGTTTGCGCACATTGGGGGCGGCCGAAGCCCTGATGGAACACGCCCGGGCCCATCCCGAATCAGTCGAGGAGGAGACGATCGAAGCCCTCGGGGATTCGGGCCAGCCGGTGGCGCTTTCGTTCCTTGTCGAAATGTTGGAAAACCCCAGCAGCATCCTCCGCCGGGCCGCGGCCAAGGCTTTGGGCCGACTTGGCGACCCCCGGGCGATCGAATCGCTGCGTGCAGCCGCCACCCAACCTGGCGATGCCGACATTCGGCGGGCCGCCCTGCAAGCCCTCCGGAATCTGGGTGCCAACGACCCCAGCCTTTTTGCCGATGCCCTGTTGGAAGCACACCCCAGCATCCGGACGGCTGCCGCCGAGGCGATTTCCGAGCTTGCCATCAAAGACTTGGCCCCAAGCTTGAGAACGGCCCTGGAGTGGTATCCGCATGAAGCCACCTCCGAGACGGCCTATGCTCTCGGCACTGTCGGGGATGAGGGCGACCTTCCGCTGATCCTGCAAGCCGCCCAAGCCTCAGTTGGTTCGACAAAACGCCGGAGATGCCTGCTGGGGGCAGCCAAACTTTTTGACCTAGACCGCGACCTTTACCGGCTGTTTGCCCTTGGCGAAGTGGTCAGAGACACCGAACTGCTGCGACGGTACCGGGGACTCAGCCGCCGCGTGCCCCAATTTTCGGTTGCCTTGGAAAAGTACTCGTCTGGCGACGAGCGGGGCGCCTTGCATGCTTTGGCCGAATTCGACCGGAAGCGGTTTGAAACCTGGGCGGCGTTTGCTGTGCCAGAATCGTTTTTGGTTGCGGCTTTGCTCTTTGAGAGGTATCACGCCGGCGACTAGCCACGGATGACCATCTCGTTCCAAACCGCCCTCCTGATCCGGATTTCTATTGTTTTGCTCATCGCCCTTGGCGCGGCGGCGGCTTACACATCCCTCAAGGTCGGCAAAATGGCGAACGAGCTGAGCGACCGGGTCATTCTGCAATCGAGCCGGCTGATCGACCAACGGGTCGACGCCCTCCTTTCTGACACGGAAAATGAGGCCCGAGTCGCCGCCGGCCTGGTTAGCCCAAACATTGTCGGGCCAGGATCCAAACCGCTTAATTCCGAAAATTTCCTCCATTTCGCCCCCCAATTGGTCGAGCTGATCCGCGTGAAGCCCCAATATGCGGCCGTCACCGTAACGCTGGATAAAACGGGCGAATTCCTACAGGTCGCGCAGTCCCCCAGCGGCGGCGTTGTCGTGCGGACAACCCAGGCCATTGCCGGCGGCAAAACCGTCTTGAAGAAGTTCACCCCGTTTGGCAACCGGTTGGAGCCAGCCGGACAGGTTTCCGAAACCGCCGCAGATCAACGGACATCCAACGCCTATTCCATCACCAAAGAATCCAAATTGGTTTCTTGGACCACGGCCGACGTCCTGCAGAACCTCCCCTCGGGGCCCCAACTCGGCACAATCTGTTCAGCCCCGATCACCGACGCCGAGGGCCGGTTCTTTGGAGTGGTTTCGATTTCGATCACCCTGACCGATTTGAGCCGTTTCCTGCAGACGGTCAAGGTCAGCCAACACGGGTTTGCCACCTTGATCGAGGTGCTTCCGGATCGGACCAAGGTGATCGCCGACCCCCAGCCTCAGCGACTTATGACGACCGAAGGCGGCAATCCGCGCCTTGTGACCATCGACGAGATCCCCGATGACCGGCTGCGGATTGTGGCCAAGACAGTCCGCGGGCTGCCGCGGTTTGATTCCAACGAAACCCGGCTGGGCCAGTTCAAATACAACCGGGAACGTTACTTTTTGGGATTTCGCCGGATTGCCGGCGCCCAGAGGCCACCATGGGTTTTGGCGGTGGCCCTGCCGCAGAACGACTTTGTCGACTGGTCCCGCGAAACCACCCTTTTCTTCGCCACCTTCACCGCCCTCTCCCTGGCGGTTGGGGCAACGATGGCCACCCTGCTCGCAGGCCGGGTTGTCCGACCATTGAAGCAGCTGGTGGAAGAAACGATGCGGATCAAGCGGTTTGAGTGGGGCGAAGGAAAACCGTTAGAAAGCCGGATCCGCGAAATCGACAATCTCTCAGCTTCCTTCGAAACTTTGAAGTCCGGGCTCCGGTCCATGGAAAAACTCGTCCCTGCCGAATATGCGCGGTCTCTGATCGCCAGCGGACAGGAAGCCAAACTCGGGGGCGAGCGGCGACACATCACCACCTACTTTGGGGACATTGTGGGGTTCACCCGGCTCAGCCACGAACTTCCCCCAGAGGATTTGGTGGAGATCCTCGCCGAATACTTGGATGTTTTGAGCGATGTCGTCTTGGATAACGGAGGCACGGTCGACAAATTCAATGGTGACGACGTCATGGCATTTTGGGGGGCACCGACAGTCACCGGCGACCATGCGGTTGCCGCCATCGGCGCGGCACTGCGCAGCCTGCAAGCCATCAACGATTTGCATGTGGAGCTGCGGCACAACAACATGCCGACCCTCAGTGCCAGTTTTGGGGTGGCGACCGGAGATGTCATTGTCGGCAATGTTGGCAGCAAAAAACGGATGACCTACACGGTCATCGGCGACAGCGTGAACCTTGCCAGCCGCCTGCAGGGCCTCAACAAATTTTATGGCACCCACATCCTTGCCAGCCACAAGACGTTTTTGGAATCAGAGGAGAACTTTGTCTGGAGGCTCGTCGATTCCGTGGCGGTGATGGGCCGGCTCGAACCGGATGCCGTCTATGAGCCGTTGGGATTTGCCCAAGGGGCCAAGCCGGAAACGCGGGAGCTGGCCCAGATGAGCAACGAGGCCTTTGCGCTTTATCAAAACCGCCGGTTTCAAGAGGCTGCAAAAGCCTATGAAGAGATCTTGGCCAAGGTCCCCCGCGACGGGCCAAGTGCGATCCTCCATGCGCGTTGCCTCAAGTTCATGCGCAAGCCGCCGGAAAAAGATTGGGATGGCAGCTTCCACATGAGCCTAAAATAAGCGGTCATGCACGATTGGCAGGCCCTGACGACGATTTCCCGTGCGCGGTCCCGGCGCAGTTCCAGCTATGACCGCACGGGCGGCAACGACGACTATGTCCAAGTCGCTGCTGGCAGTACTTGCACACTTCAAGAATGTAGTGGAGCGGGCGTGATTCGACATATCTGGATAACGCTCCACTCACACGACCCGATGTATCGGAAAAACCTCGTCCTCAGAATGACTTGGGACGGCCACCCCCATGCGAGCGTGGAATGCCCGGTCGGTGATTTTTTTGGCAACGGCTGGGGGGAAACATACAACTTTTCTAGCCCATACCTAGCATGTGCCCCTCGCGACGGGCGGGCGTTGGTCTGCTACTTCCCCATGCCGTTCGCCCTTGGCGCAAAGATCGAATTGGTGAACGAATCGCCCGAGTTCCCGCTGGAGCGCCTCTACTTTTACGTCGATTGGGAAGAACTGGACGGGCTCCCTCCCGATACGGCGTACTTCCATGCGCAATACCGGCAAGAACTCACCCAGCCGGAAAATGCAGAACGGGACGAGAACGAATGGGCCCTGCTCCGACCCTATGGGAAAAACCCGGGGACTCAAAACAACTTTGTGGTTTTAGAAACTTCCGGCACCGGCCATTTTGTCGGGGTCAACTACTATGTCAACAACCCCGGCCCGATGTGGTACGGCGAAGGCGACGATATGATCCTGGTGGATGGTGAGCCGTGGCCTGGGCTGCACGGGACGGGGACGGAAGACTATTTCAATACATCCTGGTCACCCGACGAACGGTATGACCACCCATGCTTTGGGATTGCTCGGGTTCCCGGCTTCGGCAATGCGGAGCCCCGCATCGGTTGGCTGGGGCGAACCCACCTTTACCGGTTTCACCACATGGATCCCATCCGTTACCAAAACAGCCTCAGCTTTTCGATCGAGCATGGGCACGACAACTGCCTGACCCTGGAATTGGCCACTGTGGCCTATTACTACCAAACCCTGTCCGCCGAGCCGCTCCCCGCTTTGCCCCCTCTGGAAGCGCGGCTCCCGCGTCCTGTCCCGACGGCGTCGGACATCCACCGGTGGCGCGATGCCTACCTGAAGTCACTGGGGCCGGGGCCGCATTGGGGGACGGGGAGGCAACCATGATCGGAAACACCAGAGAATAGTCCCAATCTAGCAAAAATAAGGGGTGTCCGCCCTTGTGAATACGTATTTTTCGTGATACGATGGGCTGTGGATTGGGCCAGATGGGCCCACCTCTTCGAGTCATAGGAGACCAACACCCCGATGAAGCACCGATTCTTGTTGACGGCCATTGCCGTCGTTGCCGCCGGAGCGGCCAATGCGACCCTTTTCACCGACCCGATGAACGACCAAGGCCCGACTAACGGCGGCGGCGCAGGGTTCCCCCACCTCGACATCACGGCTGTCAATGTCACCAACACGGCCAGCACGATCACCTTTGCGTTCACACTGCAAGGCGACATCGCCGCCACCAACTGGGGCAAATATGGCGTCGTCTTCCGCAACCTGTCCAACGCAACGGTCGATAACGGGGCGAACAACAACGCTTGGGGCCGCAGTGGCCACTTGAGCGGTGGCGCAAACGGTTGGATCGGCAGCTGGGTCGATAGCGGCGGCGGCGCCCAAGCGTGGACCTACAACGGAGCCTGGAACCTGAACAACGGGGCCATTGCTCCCACCCTTTCCCAGTTCGGCACGTCGATCACGGTGAACTTGTCCGACCTCGGCTTGGCCTTGGGCGACACGATCATCTTTGACGCTGTGACCACGGCAAACGGCGGTTCGGACACGATGACCGACTCCTTGACTGGGGCAACCCCAGCCGAATGGAGCACGGTGGTCGACATGACCGGCAACACGTACGTCCTCCAAGCGGTTCCCGAACCGGCAACCATGACTCTCTTCGCCGGTGCGGCCGCCCTCGCGGCCCTGCGCCGACGCAAGAAGTAAGCCAGTCCGGCTAGCGACTCTTTCCAACGCCCCTTCGGCCAACAACCGGAGGGGCTTTGTCATAGATCATGTATGCTCCAGGGCCGATGAGCCGACCTCAGATAGCGATATTCACGGGGGCGCGCGGTCGGGGGTCGAACATGTCGGCATTGGTGCAGGCAGCGCAAGATCCGCGTTTCCCGGCCCAAGTGGCGGTCGTGGTCGCCCCGCGTCCAGGAACCCCGGCCGAGGAACGGGCAACGGCTTTGGGGGTAGAAACCCGCATCCTCAACCCAGATTCTAAGGATTACGCGGTTCAGATCGAATCGCTGATCCAAGAGCTTGGTATCGATTTGGTGTGCTTAGCCGGGTACACGCGGCTCTTCCCCAAAGAAATTGTCGCCCAACACCCGACGCAGATTGTGAACATCCACCCTGCGCTCCTGCCCAAGTTTGGCGGCAAGGGGATGTATGGGCACCATGTCCACGAGGCCGTTATCGCCTCTGGGGATGCCCTCACCGGGTGCACCGTTCATTACGTTTCGGAGCGCTACGACGAGGGCAACACGATCCTTCAGCGCACGTGTCCGGTGCTCCCTGGGGACACGCCCGAGACTTTGGCGGCAAGGGTTCTGGAACAGGAGCACATCGCCTATCCGGAGGCGGTCTTCCAACTCTTCACGGCCAAATGAACCGCCATCCCCTGAGTTTTCGGATTGCCTATTTGTTTGTGCGCCCTTTTGCGTGGCTGGTATTTGCGGTTTTCGGTGCGTTCATGAGGAGGCGATACTCCCGCAATGTTCCAATGGATGGTCCGCTCTTGGTTTTGAGCAACCATATGTCGAACACGGATCCCGTGCTGGTGCAATTCGCCTCTCCCCGGCTCCTTCACTTCATGGCAAGGCGCGAGCTGTTCAGTTGGCGGTTCCTGGGATCGTTCTTGAGGTGGTGGCGTGCCTTTCCGATCACCCAATCCAGCGCCGACACGGAAGCCTTGCGGCGGGCGGTGGAGTTGCTCAAAGACGGAAACGCCGTTTGCCTGTTTCCGGAAGGCCAGCTATCCCCAGACGGGCGGTTGATCGACTTATTGCCGGGGGCCCATGTAATTGTCCGCCGGGCGGAGCCGGTTTGCATTTGCGTGGGGATCCGGGGGACAAACCGCCTGATGCCGCACCCCAAAATGACTCCGCAGTGGGCCGGTTCTTGGCTGACCGCAACATGGGGCGAACCCCGCCGGTTCACCAAGGAAACCCCCCGCGAAGAATTCATGGCTTGGGTTGAATCGGAACTTTTGCGGCTTAGTGGCCAAACCAGCTAAGCAAAAGGGGCCGGCTCCCAGTGCCGACCCCGCGTTACCCTCGTGGATGGAAACCCCTCAGTCCGGTTCTTTGGCGGTTGAGCGCGGGAGGGCGGAACTGGAGACCTTCTCCCAGCCCTTGACCGGCTCATATGGCCTTGTGGTGTAGTCGCAGAGCATGACAAACAGGGTGAAGAACCAGATGAATCCGCCGAAAGCGAAGATTTTGATGAGTCGGGTTCCAAATCGCACACCCATGTAATACCAAACGACGAGTCCCCCTTTGACGATGGCGATTGCCAAGGCAAGGACTTGCATGGGCACGGTGTATCCCTTATAGGGCTCGGGCATGTAGATGGCGGCGATGATGGTGATGGCCATCAGGGCGAAGAGTGCCCCTGCCACCCGGATAATCATGGGTTGGGTGAGCACGTGGTGCGGGTGGGCCCCGCCTTTTGTGAGTTCTGCGTGTTCGTGTGCGTGGCTGGCCATTGTGGTCACCTGGGGATGAGATAGAAGAGCGGGTAGAGGAAGATCCACACCAAGTCGACAAAGTGCCAATAGAGGCCCACCATTTCCGTTGGAACGTAGTCGGTGATCAACGACGACTTGATTTGGATGAGCACCATCAACGAGGTGATGGCGATGATGCCGATAACAACGTGCAGCCCGTGCAGGCCCGTCATGGTGAAGTAGAGGCTATAGAACACGCGGGCGTGCTTGGCATCCCCTTCTTGCTCCTTCTTTTCGACTTTAAGGAACGCCGGCAAGGCATTTTCCCAATGACTTTCGGCTTCTGGGTGGTGGGGGTCGGCAAAGCTGAAAGTGTCGTTCGGGAAAAGATGGTGGTCGAACTTGGCCCCGTATTCATAGGTTTTCACGACCAAGAATGTGAAGGCGCAAAGGAGCGTGACCCCGAGGCAGGCGAGCTGAGGGCCTTTTTTGCCCAGTTGGGCGAAATGGACGGCAAACGCCACCATGACCGAACTGAACAACAGCACCAAGGTGTTGAGCCCACCCATTTTCCAGTTGAGCTGTTCATGGGCCCCAAAGAAGTCACTTTGGAACTTCCACCGGTAGAGAGTGTAGATCAGGAACAGGGCCCCGAAGAACATCACTTCGGTTGCCAGGAACGACCACATACCGACGACATAGGTTTCCTGTTGCTGGTCAATGTCTTCGTACTGGAAGTAGACCTCTGGCCCGTCGCTTGGGCCGTGGTGTGCGTGGTCGGACATCAGTAGGTGCCTCCCAGCATCCCTTGTTCGTGTTCGGCTTCGTACATTTTGGAGTCTTCTTCCGGGTTGTAGTCGTAAACGTTGTCGGTGACGAGGATCGGCTTTTCAAAGTTTTCGGTAATGGGCGGCGAAGCCGTGTATTCCCATTCCAGCCCTTTGGCTCCCCAGGGGTTGGGGCCCGCCTTTTTGCCTTTGAAGATGGCATAGGTCAAGTAGATCACCGGCATCAAGAACCCAAGTCCGAGAACAGTGGAACCGGCGGTGGACAGGATATGGTAGACCTGCCACTCGGGCGCGAAGTAGTAGTTGTGGTACCGGCGGGGCATGCCCAGGTAACCGACCATGAACTGCGGGAAGAACGTGAGGTTAAACCCGACGAAGACGATCATGGCGCTCAACCGGCCCCAGAACTCGCTGTAGGTCCGGCCAAACATTTTGGGGAACCAGAAGTGGATTCCGCCCAAGTACCCGAGGATCGTCCCCCCGACCATAACGTAGTGGAAGTGGGCAACGATGAAGTAGGTTCCGGTGAGGTGGATGTCGGTGTCGAGCGAGGCGAGGTAGAGCCCGGTCAAGCCCCCGATGAGGAACAGGCCCATGAACCCGAGCGCATACATCATTGGTGTGCTGAAGTGCACTGAGCCCTTGTACATGGTTGTCGCCCAGTTGAAAATCTTGATCGCCGACGGGATCGCCAAGATCCAAGTGATGATCGAGAAAACGATGCCTTGGAACGCAGATTGGCTGGAGATGAACATGTGGTGCCCCCAGACCAAAAAGCCGAGGAACGCGATGGCCAGCGACGAATACGCAATGAACCGGTAGCCGAAGATCGGCCGGCGACTGAAGCACGTGATGAGTTCGCTAATGATCCCGAACGCCGGCAGGATCATGATGTAGACCGCCGGGTGCGAATAGAACCAGAAGAGGTGTTGGAAGAGCACCGGGTCACCTCCGAGTTCGGGTGAGAAGATGCCAAACCCAAACGACCGTTCCACTACGACGAGGAACAAGGTGATGGCAACGACCGGCGTCCCCAAAAGCACGACGATGGCAGTGGCATAGTGCGACCAGATGAAGAGGGGCAACCGGTACCAGGTCATCCCTGGTGCCCTCATCTTATGGATGGTGGCGACAAAGTTGACGGCCGTGAAGATGGAGCTGAACCCCGTGATGAAGATCCCGACCAGGCAGGTGCTGATTTGGGTTTCACTCAATGTGGAAAGCGGGACGTAGAAAGTCCACCCGGCATCCACACCACCCATCAAGAACGAGATCGTGATGAGCAGGCCGCCGGTCATGAACATGTACCAGCTGAGGAGGTTCAGGCGCGGGAACGCCATGTCTCGCGCGCCGATCATGATGGGAATCAGGAAGTTGCCTAATACGGCCGGGATGGCGACAACCAGGAACTGGAAGACCATGTAAATACCGTGGGCGGAGAACGTTTTGTTGTAGACCTCGTTGCTCAGCAAGATCCCGTGGGGGGATGTGAGCTCGTACCGGATCATCGCGGCCGCAACGGCGCCGATGAAGAAAAAGAGCGTGACCGAGATGAGATAAAGAATCCCGATCCGCTTATGGTCGACGGTGAGCAGCCACGACTTGAGGGTGTGGTCGGCGTTGAGGTAGTTCTTTTCGCTATGCGGATGTTCTGCGGCCCCTTGGCCGACAATTGTTGAGCTCATCGTCTCTCCTCCGTGGTGCGGAATTGGGCATTGCCCGCGCTTGCCCCCTTGTTGGCGATATCGACAGGGCTACTGTCGCTATCCGAACCCAGAGTGCCGAGTTTGAGGTCTTGCCTCATGTATTCGGCCTTTTCTGGGGTCAGCGTTTTGATGAATTCGACGAGTTGCAGCACTTGCAGCTCGGTTAGAGTGCCGCCATAGACCGGCATGGTGTCCTCGTACCCTGCGGTGAGGTTGTTGTGGGGGTTTTTAATGGCCTCCCTCAGGTAATCACGATCCGCCGTGAGCTTGCTCCCGTCGGCCATCGTCCGGGGTTTGCCGAATATCCCGGCAAGGGTCGGGGCCCGCGGGGTGTCGTTGCCGGTGTGACAGTTGGAGCATGCTTTTTCGGCGTAGATCTGTTGCCCGGCTTCCACGATGGTCAGCGGCTTTTCCTTATAGCGGTTGCCGCCTTTTTCGATCCAATCCGCGTATTCGGTCGGGTTCATGACGTAGAGTTGCCCAACCATTTCCGAGTGTTGGGTTCCGCAATGCATGGCGCAGAGGATTTTGTACCGGCCCGGTTTAGTCGGGGTGAAGTGGAGGTCGGTATAGCGTCCGGGCACCACATGGTATTGCGCCCTCATTTCGGGCAGGTACATGGCGTGCAACACGTCTTGGCTGATCATGGTCATCTTGACCGGTTGGCCAACAACCACATGGAGCTCGTTGTTCTCCCGGATGCCGTTCATATGTTGGAAGTGCCACATCCACTGCTTGCCGATGCAGAAGATTTCGACCCCGTCTTTGGGCATGGTGCGGACATCCATGTAGTTTTTGGCCGACCAGCTAAAGAACGCCATTGCGAGGACAAGGGGGATCCCCATCCAAATCAATTCCAGCCCGGTGTGGTGGGTCAGCGGGTTGCGGCGGTCGACTTTTGTCCCTCTGCGGTAGCGGGAGGCGAAAAAGACGATCATCGCCACGACGATGATGATGAAGAAGATTGTGAGCCCTGTGATCGTCATGAACAGGGTGTCGTAATAGGGCGCGTGCTCTGACGCGCTATCCGGCATGATCGGGAATTGGAACGGCCCCCAACCCATCAGTCTTTCCCCTCTTGTTGCTCAAAGGCGTTCTTCATTTGCTTTTTGGCTTGGCGGTTCATGCCGAAGATCCATCCGATGATGGTGAGCACGGTGATGACACCGCCGGTGCGGACGACGTTGAGGATGTTGAGCGACCGTTGGCCGGTCAGCGGGTCGACGTTGACGCAGGCCAAGAAGAAGGGGCGGTCGTCTCGCTCGCCGATCTTCTCGTCCCGGGCATCTTTCAGGGCCAAGAGCGTGGGTTTGGCCTCGAATTCGTCGTTGATGAAATAGCGGGTGATGCGGCGTTTGGGCGACACGACCATAAGCGCGGCGGGGTGGGTGATCCGGTTGTTGGCCGGGTCGCGGTAGAAGCGGAAACCGACTTCGTCGGCGAGCCCATCGATGTTTTTGGCATCCCCGACTAGGAACCGGAGGCCCTTGTCGGTGCCGGGCCGGTTGTAGGCCTGGATGACTTCCTGCCGCTTGGCTTGGGCCATTTCGGGGGTCTCGGTCGGGTCGATCGACACGATCGTGAGGTTGTAGAGTTCGCCCGCGTTGTCTTTTTTGAATGACCGGATCAACTTCTTGACGCTTTCGATCTCGGTGGTGCAGACCCCAGTGCATTTGTAGAAAACCAGAAGCAACAGGGAGGGCCGGCCCGTGAACAATTCACCGGTCGTGGTGGTTTTGCCGTCCTGGTCGGTAAAGGTCCAATCGGGCGAGATCACGGTGCCCAGCTTTTGATCGACTTTGATGCCGCTAGGGGCTTGGGCCGGGATCCGGCTGGTGGACGGGGTGATGTCCCGACTGGGCGGCGAATAGAATTGAGCAGCCGCGAGCCCTGCGGCCATGGCGGCGGCAGCGACGGCGACGGAGCGAAGGCCTTTCACTTCGCGTCCTCCGGCACCCCAGGGGCATTCCGCGTGGGCAATCCGCGTTCCACCACGATTTCCATTGCCTTTTGGATGGGAATCCGGTATTTGCCAGTTTGCGGGTCTTCTTTATACGATTCGAGCTTGTCATGCTCGGCTTTGCGGAGTTCTTCCATATCTGCATGGGCCGCGATGTTGCCTTGGAGCAGCGGGGTGCCTTCTGGCGGCATCACCCGCGCGGCGGCCGTGGAAGACCCTTTAAAACCGTTGACCCGGCCAAACACGGTGAAGAAGATCCAAGACCCAGCAACCATGACGGCAAAGAACACGAAGAACCAAACGGTGAATTTTCCGACGGGGCTTCCAACCGCTTCGTCAGTCGGTTCGTAGCCGAGTTCCTCGAGGAGGTCGAGGTCCCGGCCCTCCATGCGGTCGCCTTCGTGCAGGTCAGACATTTGCGGTTGCCTCCTCCATGTGTTCGTGATTGTGGTGTTGGTAAGGGTGGGCCGGGGTCACCAGCGGGGCGGCCCGGAGTCCGATAGCGAAGATCGTTGCCCAAACGCCGCCAAAGGCCAAAAGGACGCCAAGGTCTCCGGGGAGCGCGGCAAGGTCGATCGATTCCCGGAAGTACGGCATAACGAGCCAGTACATGTCCACAACCCGCATTCCCATGATCAGGAAAGCCGTGGGCACCAAGAGCCAGCTTGTCCGCTTAAGCCGGGGCGAAAGAAGCAGCAGAAATGGCCCGAGGAACTGACCGAAGACAAGCATGTAGCCCAGGATGCTGTAGTTGCCAACGATCCGCTTCAGGTAGTAGGGGATGAATTCCCGGAGGTTCCCGGACCAGATGATGAGGAGTTGGCTGAAGCTCAGGTAGGCCCACAACATCGTGAGCATCAAGAGCAGGTTGCCGAAATCGTTCATCATCAGGCGGTCGATCTTGCCAGCATAGGGGGCCTTGTCTTTTTGAGTCACAACGACCGTTGCGGCGAGGGCGAGTGCGCTCAGGCAGGCGCCGATTGTGAACAAGAAGCCCCAAACTGTGCTGTACCAGTGCGGTTCCACCGACATCAGGTAGTCGGTGATGAAGAACGTCATGGTCAGGATGAAGACAACGATCCCGGGGGCGGCCAGGTTGTTCCGCTTGTCACTATAGGATTTGTCGCCCGTTTGCTCTTCCTTGCGGGTCCAGTTCCCTAGGACAATGCGGAATGCCAGCAGGATGACGAAGTACAGGACTTGCCGGGCGAGGAAGAATCCCTCGTTAAGGTAGGCCGATTTGTTGGTGACAACGGTATCGCCGGGTGCCGGATGCAGCCAAGCCCCATAGAGCGGTTCTTTAAAGACCGTGGCGGCAAGCATCACCAAGACGAAGCAGAACACCAGATTGATGGGGCTTGCGCCTGCTTCGAAAATGCGGAGGACGGGGGTGCCCCAGCGGCCCCTTGTGACATGGAACAGCAACATGAGCCCAAAGCAGCCCATGGTGAGCATGATCCAGAACGTAGCCCCAAACAGAAAAGACGGGGCGAGCTTTTCAACCGAGAAACCTTGGGCCAAGCCTGCCCCCGCCAGCACGGCTCCCAAGACCAGCATGCCAATTCCGGCGGTTTGGGCCATTGCGGCCGCATTGTTGGGTTTTGCGGTGACGGTTTCGCTCATTCGTTGCCCCCTTGCCCGTTGGCGGGCGGTTGGTTTTGGGGAATAGTCCGGCCTTCGACAGGGCCTGGGTTGGGGACTGTCCCCGGTGCGTTAGGCGCCGGAACAAACATCGGTCCGGTGTTCACGGGGCCACCGGCCAAGTTGAATTTGGCCCTTGATTCGGCATCGAGGTCGCCGGCATCGGCAGACTGGCTGAATTGGAGGGCCCGGATGTAGGCCACGATAGCCCAGCGGTCTTCGGGTTTGATCCGGCTGGCATGGCCGTACATGGTGCCGTAGCCGTTGGTGATCACATCGAAGAAGTGGCCCACCGGCATTTGGCGGAGCCGGTCTGTGTGGTAGTTGCCGATTGGGCGGACAAGGGCGAAACCGCGTTGGGCGATCATCCCTTTGCCGTCGCCGGCCGCGCCGTGGCAGTGTTGGCAGTAGATGTTGAACCGTTCCCGTCCGCGGGCCATGACCTTTTCATCGATTACGATCGGGAATTGCCGGGCAAGTTTGCCGTCTTCTGAATAGCCGGTGTAGAACACGGTGTCTTCACGCGGTTTACCGAATTCGATGGTGCCCATGACCGGCATCCTCGTCCCCCGGCTATCGCTGAAGAGCAGGTTTTCGCTTTGGGATTTGATCTTGGGCTGTTGATACATGTCCAAGTGGCACCCGGCGAGCAGGAGAAGCGAAGCGAGTCCGATCGGGGCGATGCGACGCAAGTTCATCAGTAGCCCTCCGTGGTCATGACCCGCTCGACCGAAAGGGCGTTGAGGCCGTTCATGAAATCGTAGACTTCGTCTTCGTCATATCGGGGATCCGTCGCTTCGACGCAGAGCACGAACCGGTCGCTGGTGGCGCGGGCCATGCTGGCCGCGTTGTGGATCGGGTGGTGCGGTTTGGGCAACCCGTTGAAGGCGAGCATCCCAAACGTTGCGCCGAAGGCCGACAACAAGATGGTGAGTTCATAAGCCGGTGGGAAGAAGGCGGGGATGCTGAATTCCGGCTTGCCCCCCACGTTCAGCGTGTATGGCAACAGGCCGTTGACCTGCAAGGCGGTGCTGCTGATGTTGGGCCCGCTGCCGGTCCACCACTCCAGCAAATAGCCCGCCCCAAAGCCGAGAATGCCGTGGAAGAAGACGACCCACCCGAGTTTGTCGTCCCGCCAGCCCATGATGTCGGTCAGGCCGTGTACGGGGAGCGGCGAATAGGCATCCATGTCCCGGTATCCGGCGTCGCGCACCTTTTGGGCGGCTTCTAGCAAGGCGTCCGGCGTTTCGAACTCGGCCACGACGCCGTACGGTTTCGGGGAAGTGTCCCTGCCGTGGCTCATTGCCCTGCCTCCTCGGTTGCGGCAACGAGCTTGCCGTTGCCGGCATGCCCGTTAGCATGCTTTTCATCGTGTTCCATTTGGTGGAGCAACTCCTTCATTTCAAAGATGTTGATGAGCGGCAAGAACCGCACGAACAGGAACATCAGGAAGATGAACAGCCCGATCGTCCCAAAGAACATCGCAAAATCCCAAAGGGTTGGCGAGTAGAACCCGAACGCGCCCGGCACATAGTCGCGGGTGAGGCCAATGGGGATGATGACGTACCGTTCGAACCACATCCCGATGGAAACGCTCATGGAGACCAGGAACAGGGCTTTGAGGTTTTGGCGCATCTTGGGGGCCCACATCAATTGCGGGATGAGCCCGTTGAAGAGGATCAAGAGCCAGAACGCCCAGCTGTAGGGCGCATCTTTGAGGGCAATGCGGTTGTGCAGGAGCCCGGTTTCGAATGGCACCCCGCTGTAGTAGGCGTAAAAGACTTCGCAGAAATAGCCATAGAAGACGATGAGCCCGGTGGCAAGCATGACCTTGGCCATCCAGTCCAGGTGCTTCATTGTGATCAGGCTTTCCAGCTTGTACCACTTGCGCAAGGGGATGGCGAAGGTGATGACCATCGCGAATCCGGCAAAAACGGCCCCCGCGACAAAGTAAGGCGGGAAGATTGTGACGTTCCATCCGGGGACGATCCCCATCGCAAAGTCAAAGGAGACGACTGTGTGGACCGAGAGGACGAGCGGGGTCGAAAGGCCGGCCAGGATGATGGAGGCGTGTTCGTACCGGTGCCAGTGTTTGGCGCTTCCCCGCCATCCAAGACTGACGATGCCGAAAGCGACCTGGGCAAAACGGCTTTTGGCCCGGTCGCGGAGCGTCCCAAAGTCGGGGATCATCCCGACGAACCAGAACAGCACCGAGACGGTGGCGTACGTCGAAACGGCGAAAACGTCCCAAACGAGCGGGCTGCGGAATTGTGGCCACAGTGCCATCCAGTTGGGGTACGGGAACAGCCAATAGGCGACCCACGGCCGGCCGGTGTGCAGCAACGGATAGATGCCGGCGCACATGACGGCGAAAATGGTCATCGCTTCGGCAAACCGGTTGATGGAGTTGCGCCATTTTTGGCGGAGTAGCAGCAAAACGGCCGAAATCAGGGTGCCCGCGTGCCCGATCCCGATCCACCAGACGAAGTTGATGATGTCGAAGCCCCAGCCGACGGGCTGGTTGTTCCCCCAAATCCCGATGCCGTTCCACACCAGCATGGCAATGGAGAGCAGCAGGATGTTGACGAACACGAACCCGATCCCAAACATGATTTGCCACGGACTGCTAAAGATTCCGGGGATCGGTGTTTTGACTTTGGGTTCGTTGTGGGTGGCGGGCACCAAAACGATGTCGCCGATGGTGGCGTCGAGCGAGGTGTTGGTGTGGTGTCCGACCAGCAGGTCCTTATCGACGGGCGTATCGTTCATTTAGTGCGCTTCCTCCAGGGCGGGATTGGGGTTAGTGACCCGGCTCAGGTAAGTGGTCCTTGGCCTTGTGTTGAGCTCTTCGAGCATCAGGTAGTTGCGTTTGCTGGCCCGGCTCATGGCGACCTCGTTTTTCGGGTTGCGCATGTCGCCAAAGATGATGGCTTGGCTTGGGCAGGCAACTTGGCAAGCCGTTTTGATTTCGCCGTCGGCCACGGCGCGGCCTTCCTTCTTGGCCGTGATCCGGGCTTTGTTGATGCGCTGCACGCAGTAGGTGCACTTTTCCATGACCCCGCGGTAGCGCACGGTGACGTCCGGGTTCTGGAGCATTTTGAGCACTGGGACGTTGTCGGCCCTTTGGCTGAAGTGGAAGAAGTTGAAGCGCCGGACTTTGTAGGGGCAGTTGTTGCTGCAGTACCGGGTGCCAACGCACCGGTTGTAGACCATCTGGTTCAAGCCTTCGTGGCTGTGAACGGTGGCGCCGACCGGGCAGACTGGTTCGCAGGGCGCTTGTTCGCAGTGCATGCAGGTGACCGGCTGCACAACGATCGGCGGGTTATCTTTGTCCAAGTCCTTGCCAGTGCCTTTGTAGTACCGATCGATGCGCATCCAATGCATTTCCCGGCCTCTCATCACTTGCTGCTTGCCAACGGTGGGGATGTTGTTTTCGGCCTGGCAGGCGGTGACACACGCCTGACAACCGGTGCAAAGGCTCAGGTCGATCGTCATCGCCCACTGGTAGTTGTTCTTCGCGTCGTCCTTGAAGTCCAACCCCGGGTAGAGAGATGTTTCCTCACCTTTCCCGAATTCGTTGTAGTCCCGCTCCTCGCCATGGTGGCCCTCTTCGTGCTCACCGAACGGTTTGCCGGATTTGTATTGGGCGAGAGAAGCACCTTTCCAGATGTGCCGGTCGCGATCTTCTTGCCGGTAATCGATCGTGTTGTGGTGCTGGGTGTTGGCCAGGGCATATTCCCGGCCAGTCTTTTTGATTTGGACACCACTCACCCAAACCGGGTTAGCCGAACTGCGCAGCGAGTTGGCATCGAAGCCGCCGCCGCCGGATTCGCCCCGGGTTGTCCCAAAGTCGCCGGCTTCCGTACGGCCATACCCCATGTGAAGGATGGCGACGTCGTCGGCCTGCCCCATGTTGACCCAGACGGGGACTTCCAATGTCTGGCCGTTGGCCGTGACTTCGACCATGTCGGCTTTGCCGTAGAACGGCGTGCCGATGACCGGAGTTTTTTTGTCGTATGGCGCGGTGACCCCGAGCTGGTCGGCAGTTTTTTGGCTGATCAGGAGGGCGTTATCCCAAACCAGGTTGGTCACCGGATTCGGTGTTTCTTGCAGCCACATGTTGTTGGCGTTGCGGCCATCGCCGATCATCGGGTCGGGAAGGATCAGGAGCTCCGTACCGCCAGATTGGATCGACGGGAGCGACCCGAGGATGCCGTTCGTGACCGTCGGATTGACCGGCCCCGCCCCGCCAGTGCTGGCGGGTTCGTAAAAGCCGGTGGCCAGAATTGCGTTCCAGTCTCCGCCCTTTTCGGCCTCGGCGGTGGCTTTCACCAAGGCTTGCGGGTCGGCAGTGTCGCCGATGAACTTGCCAACCACTTGGATCGGGCTCTTGCCATCGTAAAGAGGCTCGATGAGGGGCTGGACAACGCAGTGGGTGCCGTCAAACGCCACTCCGTCACCCCAAGATTCGAGGAAGTGCGTTTCGGGCAACGCGTAGTCGCACAGCTTGGCCGTTTCGTTGACGTGGGTGGCCAGGCAAGCTTTGAGCTTGACCTTAGACAAA
This sequence comes from Armatimonadota bacterium, assembly GCA_016789105.1. Taxonomy (NCBI): domain Bacteria; kingdom Bacillati; phylum Armatimonadota; species Armatimonadota bacterium. Next base: position 493,144 of record JAEURN010000008.1, on the reverse strand, counting down.
GCTTCTTTAAAGCCCAGGTCTTTGGGGGCCGTGTAAGCCGGGTTGCCACCCAGGATGATCAGGGTGTCGACTTGGTTGGAATTCATGGCCGCAACCAGGTCGGCCAGATCGGCCATTTGGCTGGACGGCACGGGCTGGGGATTTTTACGGAACGTGGCCGCTTCGCTGCCGATCATAGTGTTGACGGCCATGACTGCGGCGTGGACCTGGGCGGGAAGGTGCGATCCGGCAACCAGGACGGCGCGCCGGCCAGCTGCGCGGAGATCGGCGACCGCCGCATCGAGCATCGCCTTGTCCACTGAACTCGGCGGATTCGCGGATGCCCCGGGCAACCCGAGCCCTTGGGCGATAGCCAACACGAGGCCGAGGGCTTCGCTCGGCTTGACCCGGGCCCGATGGTCGCTGCTGACTCCAAGGGTGGTCGGCTGGCTTTCGAAGGCATAGATCCGCGACATGTCGCCATCCGGGTTGCGTCGGCTGGCAACATCCCGGCTGTACCGGATGCTCATCGGCCCGGAATGCAGCAGGTCGCAATCGATTGAGACGAGGACGTCGGCACGGGTGAAATCGTAGTGCGGAACCAGATCTTGGCCGAACGCCATTTGCGACGCTTGGGTTTCGGCATCCCGGTTGACTGGTTCGTACTGGTGCCACTTGAGCCCGGGAAGCTTGGTCTGGAGATCACTGGCGAGCCGGGCAAGCGTCGGCGATGTGACTGTTTCCGACAAGATGCGGATTCCGGCCCCTTTGGCGGAAACCGCCACGGCTTCTTCAATCTTGGTGAATACCTCGTTCCACCCGGTCGGCACGCCCCGGAATGACGGTGTTTTCATCCGGTCGGGGTCGTAGAGGTTGAGGATTTCGGCGCAAAGCCGGGAATCGATCGAGCCAAGTGTCGTGGCGTGCAACGGGTTGCCATCCAGCCGGACGGGCCGGCCGTCGACTTGTTCGGCCAGGAGGCTGACCGCGAACCCATCTTTCACCGCCGCGGTGGCATACCGTTTGTGGAGCCCGGCCACGGCACCTTCCGGCTGTTGGGCGAACGGGACGATTTTGCGGATCGGCTGATACCGGCATCCGGCCAACCCGGCCAGCATCGCCGCCCCGCCCATCAACTTGAGGACGTCGCGGCGTGGAAGCCCCTTCAGGCTTTCGCGGTCGGGGAACTCGTCGGCTTCCCAGGGCGCGACGGTTTCCGGGGCCTCGTAATGATCCAGCCCCTTGTAGAGCCGGATTGGAGCACCCTTGCCTTGATCGTTAGACTTTCCCATGTCTTGCGTTCGCTTGTCCTTCCTCAAAAATTCCCTGCCCTATCGGTGGCAAACCCAGCAATCAGCCATCTGCGAGACGTTGATCCCCTTTTCTTCCATCCGCTTGTATCCGGCGTGGACTTCGTCGTTCGGGATCCTCTGCGTGCCGCCTTTGCTCAATTCGCGCTCGGTTTCCGAGAGTTCTTCGCCGGCTGCGATCTTGCGATAAAGCTCAAAGACCTGTTCCCTGGGGGTCAGCGTGTTCGCCCCTTCGGCATTGTGCCCGTCGGCCGGCACATCGCCGCCGGTCATGCCGGAGGCAGAAAACTGGGCCATGTATTTTTCCGGGTGCTTGTGGCAATCCAGGCACCACGCCATACTGAACGCCTCGCCTTTCCAGGTGATCGGCATTTCTTGAACCGCCCCGTGGCAGTTGTTGCAACTGATCCCGCGGCTGATGTGGATCGAGTGATCGAAATAGACGAAATCCGGGACGGCGTTCACTTTGTTCCACTTGATCGGTTTGCCGGTCGCATAGCTGTCGCGCACCGGCTCCAGCATGGGCGAGTTCGTCCAAATTTGCGAGTGGCAGCTCATGCAGACTTCGGTTGCGGGCACGCTGGCGTTGGCCTGCTCTTCCACCGTGTTGTGGCAGTAGCGGCAATCAATGCCGAGCTCTTTGACGTGGTGCTTGTGGCTGAACGGAACCGGCTGGTCGATCGGGATGAACTGTTTGGTGTTGTGCGGCGACCGGGTGATGAGGGAGCCACTGACGATCAACACCAGGGGGGCGGTGGCCGCCAAGAGCAGGCTGGTGCTTGCGATCGAGTTTGCCGACGGTTTAAAGAGCTGTGCCATTTGCGGATGAGCCTCCTAAGTGTTGCATGTTCGCACCAGGTTTTGCCGGGCGCAAATCTGGATTGATTTGTCTGGTTTTCATATCGGCCACACCCGGTCGGCCGCGATGACCACGAAAATCAGGGCCAGGTAGACCATCGAATACTTGAAAACCGAGCGGGCATGGGCCCGGTCGGCTTTTTTCCAAAGTCCGGCGCATTGGGCCAGGAGCCCCAGGTTCAAAAGCCCCGCCCCGACGGCGTAGATCCATCCCGCTTGGCGTTGGAGCAACGGCAAGGCGCAAAGGATGACCGTGATGACCGCATAGAGGCCGATCTGCATCACAGTGACCCGGTCGCCTTTGACCACCGGGAGCATCGGCACGCCGGCTTTGGCGTAATCGTCTTTGATCAGGATCGCCAAAGCCCAAAAATGGACAGGGGTCCAGGTGAAGATGAGCGCGAACAGGAACCAGGCATACGGGCTGAGTTCCCCGGTTACCGCCGCATAGCCAACCAGCGGGGGGAAGGCCCCGGCGGCTCCGCCGATGACGATGTTCTGCCATGTGCGGCGCTTGAGCCACAGGGTGTAAACAAACACGTAACAGAGCAGCCCGCAAAGGGCCATTCCGGCGGCAAGCGGATGCGCGCCGAACCAAAGCAGGGCCGTGGATCCTACGGTTAGGACTGCGGCAAAAACAGATGCCGCCCGGTCGGAGACCACATGGGTCAGGGTCGGCCGTTTGGACGTCCGCTCCATCGCGATGTCCAAATCTTTTTCAACCAGCATGTTAATGGTGTTGGCGGCGCCTGCCGACATGTAGCCCCCGAGGCACACCACCACGACCAACCAAAAATCGGGCGCGCCCCTGGCCCCAATGAACATGGCGGCAACGGTTGTGAAAAGCAAGAGCGAAACCACCCGCGGCTTGGTCAGGGCGATATACGCTTTGATCAGATCCCGCGGATCCGCCTTTTCCGTAACCGTTTGGGTTTGGCCATCCGCCGCAACGGCCGCCGGTTTGGGGAGGGCGTGGACGGCGAGCATGACTAGGGCCATCCAGTTGAACAGGGCCAGGGCGAGGTGGGTCAGCTGCATCCAAACTGGGGCCGAGGCGACCAAGTTGGCAATCCCGAACGCCATTTGGGCAACGTAGAGCCACACCGTCCGGCCCGCCCAAAGCTCGACCCGCGGGTCTTCCTCCCGGCGGTCGCTCGCCAACCGGCAGGTGAAGATCAGGATCAAACCCGCTGCCATCGCCATAAGCGGGTGCAGCAACCCGCCTTTCAGGAGTGCCGGGGCATTGGGGCCCAGGTGCATCTGGATCCGTTCAAAAAACGTGTTGGCCGAGGCAAGGCTGGTGGAATATGCCGTTTTTCCCATCGCGGAGATGGCACCTGTCATCCCCAGAAGGAAGAATGCCCCGATCGTCCACTTGAAAGCGGCGGCCAGGGCCCCGTTCCCGGCAAAAGAGGCCACGCGCCCCCCTTTTGCCAGATGCACACCCAACGCCAAGGAACCCATGAGTGCAAAGGTGTTCATCAAGTGGAGCGGCATGGTGATGGCGCGCCCAAGAGAAACATCGTGGACGACCCACCGGGAGATCACCAAAATGGCCCCGATGAGAGACGAAACTAGTGTGAAGGCCAGCGAACCGAGTGCCGCCTTGCGCACCGGGTGTCGGCGGGGGAACAAGCGGTAGGCCCATATGACCAAGCCCAGGGTGCACAGCACCAGCAGGCCGCTGGTGGCCCGATGCGTGAACTCGATCTTTGTCTTCAGGGCCCCTTCGATCGGGATGATGCCGCTGTTGCAGATCGGCCAACTCGTGCCACATCCGTCGCCGCTAAGTGAGGCCCGGACAAAGGCACCGAAGACGACTACGAAGGCCGTCGCAAACAAGATGAAGAGCGCAAATTTGGCGTAGCGCGCAGCCTTTGCCGCGTCGATGTTATGGGAGGCAACAGCCCGATGGTCACTCTCTGATGCCATTTGCGCCTCTCCATCTAACTTGATTCGACCTTGGCCTGTCAAGGAAAAACCGGGTCCTCGGGGCGAATTCGGCAAAAAAGGGCGTCATATAAGGCCCTTTTCCCGGATTCGAAAACTTGAATTTTTTGTCGATTTTCAAAATCCCCGCAACTCACCCCCAACAATTCTGCAGCCAATCATAGTAATTTATGGGTGTGAGGATTTTGGCGATCGGGTTAGCGGCCGGGTTTGGTGCATCGGCATTTGGTTTTTCAACGTCGGCCGATGGCGCGGCCGCCCATTTCACTTTTGTTTCGGGCGACCGGGGTTACCATGCGGTGGTTGCCGACACCGGATCTGACTTAATCACCCCCACTGCCCAAGTTGCCCCCCGGCTCACCAATGTGTGGCGGCTCATCAGCCAATCCCAGCCGGTTGCGGCGATCACGGGAACCTTTTTTGCCTGGGAGAACGGCAAACCTGTTGCCGACGTGGTTGTTGATGGGACGCAGGTCGCCACGGGTTACCGTGGCTCGATCTTGGCCGTGGATTGGTTCGGCAAGCCGCACATCTTGGATACCCCGACCCGCAAACCGTTCGATTACCACGCTTACCGCTATGCCGTGCGGGGCGGGGTGCGGGTGCTGCAATCGGGTGTCGTGGCCAACAACCCGCGGTCACAGGGATTCACCGATTCTTCGATCTGGGGTTCGGCCGCCCGGACGGCAGTCGGCATCACGGCCACCGGGAAACTGATGTTCGTGGCCACGCGGTCCAGCGTGACGCTTTCCGCCCTGGGCAAAGCCATGAAGAGCCAAGGGGCCGTGGACGCCCTTGCGATGGATGGCGGCGGTTCGACCATGTTGTATTTCGACGGGGACTTGAAGATCAGCCCGAACCGGGGGCTTTGCAACCTCTTGCTGATCGAAAAGCGCAGCCCTTACGACGAGGCGTTCCGCACCTATCTGGCCCGGCTCGGCCAGACTCAGGCGGAAGGGTCGCTCAAAGGTGTGATGGATTCTGCCGGCACCCAAGGCGAAAGGTAGAATCGCCGCGCCTTGACCCGACCTTCGCTCGCCGTTTTGATACCGGCCTATAACGAGTCAGCCCGCATCGTCCCGACCCTTGAAAGGTTGGCTGAGTTCTTTGCCGGTTATGGGGAGACCTGGAAGGTGGTGGTAGTCAGCGATGGAAGCACCGACGATACCAACCATTTGGTGGAACAATTTGCCGCTAGCCACATCGGATTTGAGCTGTTGGCCTACTCGCCCAATCGAGGAAAGGGTTTTGCCGTCCGTAAGGGAATGTTGGAAGTTGATGCCGATTTCTTACTCTTTTCGGATGCAGACCTGGCCGCACCAATTGAAGAAATAGCCAAGTTAAGGGCCGAAATCACCACAAAAATCCCGATTGCTATTGGCAGCCGTCCGTTGCGGGATTCTCGGTTGGAAATCCGCCAACCTTGGTACCGGGAACTGTTGGGGAGGGTCTTCAACAAAGCCGTCCAGGTTCTCGCCGTTCCGGGCATCGCCGATACTCAATGCGGGTTCAAGCTGTTCCGTAGCGATGTTGCAAAAGATATTTTCAGCCGCTGCAAGTTGGACGGATTCGGGTTTGATTTTGAGAGCCTCATCATCGCCCGCGACCTCGGCTACACCATTGCCGAAGTCCCGATCCGCTGGTCCCACCAAGAAGGCTCGAAGGTCGTTCTGTTGCGCGACGGGCCGCGGATGTTGCGGGATCTCCTCAAGATCAGGCTCTGGGGCAAAACCAAACGGTTGAAACAGCGCGATGAACCCCGGTGAATACCGAAAAATGCGCGATTTGGAAGACCACTATTGGTGGTTCGTTTCCCGGCGCGAATTAGCCCTCAGCCTTTTGGACCACCATGTGGGCGACCAGCCGCTGATTCTGGATGTGGGATGCGGGACAGGGGCTGTGCTCACGGAATTGGGTCGGCGGGGCACGGCCGTCGGGGTGGATTTGAGCCACGATGCGCTCTCATTTTCAAAATCCCGGGGGCTTGCACTTTTGGTCTATGCCAATGCTGAACAACTCCCCTTTGCCGACGCCACCTTTGACGCGGTCGTGAGCTTGGACACGATCGAGCATGTGCCGGGCCACGAGGCAGCCGCTGCCGAAGTTTTCCGAGTTTTGAAGCCGGGCGGGGTCTTTGTGATGAACGTCCCGGCATTTGCCTGGCTTTGGGGCCCGCACGATATCGCCCTAATGCATCAGCGCCGCTACACCCGCGCCATGGTCAGGGGGCTATTGGCTGATTCGGGGTTCACCATCCTCAAGTTGTCTTACAGCGTTTTCCTGCTGTTCCCGGCCGTGGTTGCCCGGAGGCTTGCCGAAAAAATGCAAGGCGGCGAGCCCAAGGTCCAACTTCCCCGGTTTAGCCCTTTTTGGAATCGGCTACTCCTTGCGGTGATGCGTTTGGAAGCGGCGCTGTTCCGCCGGATGGATTTGCCATGGGGCTCGAGCGTCGTCTGCGTTGCCCAGAAGCCGCATTCCGAATGAGTATCATGGCGGCATGTCCCGGTATCGCGTGGGTTGCGTGCCTTATGTCAATGCAGCTCCGTTGATCCACCGATTTGTTTCGGATCCCGGTTCGCCTGTCAAAGTGGTGTTCGATGTCCCCAGCCGCCTGCCGGCCCAGCATGCGGCCGGGGAAACTGATGCGATGCTGGTCAGCAGCATCGACGCCCTCTCAAACCCGGGTGCAGAAGTGGTCGGGGGGTTGTGCATCGGCAGCGACGGCCCGGTTGCGAGCGTCCGGCTGTTCAGCCGTGTCCCCTTCGGTGAAATCAAATCATTGGCCCTCGATGAGAGCTCGATGACCAGTAACGCTTTAGCCAAGATCATCCTGCTGGAAAAATATAATTGCGAGCCAAAAAACTTAAAGTTAGAACCAGACCTGAACACCATGCTGGGCCTGTGTGACGCAGCGGTGGTGATAGGGGACAAAGGGATGGTGGCCGACTATCCCGGTTCTCGGGTGATGGACTTGGGGGAAGCTTGGACGGACACCTTCGGCGTTCCCTTTGTTTGGGCGATGTGGACCAGCCACCGGCCGATTGAACCGGAATTGGCGCAGCTCCTGCGCACCGCCATGGATCCAAAGGCGGAAATCGGCCAAGGGGTTATCGATTATGCCGCCAAGGAATCCGGATGGCCGACTGATCTGGTGAGGCAGTACCTCTCGACCTGTGTCCGGTTTGAATTCGGCAAACGGCAAGCGGCTGGATTACGCCTTTTTGGCGAAAAACTTGTCGAAAACGGATTCTTGGTCAAATCCCATTTCCCAAGCATCCTCTCACCGGCGCTATAGCCTATTTTTGCTTGGTCGGAACCCAGGCCGTCGTCCGGCCCCCGACTGGTTCTCTTACCAACGGTTCGCCTCGGAACGTTTCCTCCCCTTTTGCACCCCCCCAACGGGCATGGAATAACCAATCCTCTGGGAACTGAGCCTTGTCGGCTCCAACTGCGACCGCCAGATCCACGATTTGATAAAGTTTGTCTAACAACATCTTAATCTCTTCCCTTGAAAGCGAAGCGCCCAGGCGCTTGGGTGCGATCCCGGCTTGATACAAGACTTCGTCGGCAATCCAGTTTCCGACCCCCGCGAAGACGGTTTGGTCCAGCAGGATGGCTTTGATCGGGGCTTTGCGCTTTCCGAGGATCGTTTGCAGTTGCCCGGCGGTGGGGGGCTCGCTCCAAACGTCGGGCCCCAGGGCCCGCACCCTCTCGTCGGATTCGACCGAGTTTGCAGTCCAAAGACGCGACAGCCGGCGGCCGTCGGTCATAACCACTTCCCTCCCATCATCCGCCCGCAGCCTAAGTTTGAGGAACTTTGGGCGGCCATCTTTATCCTCAAGTGGTGCATTGCCGTGCTCCCGGATGCGGATGGTCGGGGCGCCGATCTCCCGTACCCAGCCGGCCATGCCCAAATGGCCAAAAAGAACCCCCCGGTCGCCAAGGTCGATCCACCAATACTTGCCCTTGCGGCCCGTCCCCGCGACCGGTGCGCCTTCCAACCGGGATTGCAGAGCCAGGGGCTCTGCGCCCTGGAGGACGATTTCGTCTGGGGCGACTTCGGCTTCGATAATCGTCTTTCCCGTCAATACCCGGTCGAAGACGCGGCGGACGGTTTCGACTTCTGGCAGCTCGGGCATGGCGCAGAGTTTACTGGGACACTCTGGCGGTGAGCGTATCCCGTTCGGGACAAAGAGAGGACTCGGCAGCGGTTCGGATCAGCCCAGACAAGGTCTGGCCGTCCCAGCCGAAGGCCGCCGAACACCGGGCGAATTCGTCGCTCAGGGTCGTTCCGAACATCGGCGGGTCGTCGCTGTTGATGGTCACAGCCAGGCCGAGGTCATGCATTTCCGCAATCGGGTGGTGGCCCAAATCGGGGATGGGGGTCAGGCAGATGTTGGACGTTGGGCAGACTTCCAAAACCGTGCCCCGACGCCTGAGCTCCCTGACCAACTCTTTGTCTTCCAAGCACCGGATCCCGTGCCCGATCCGTTGGCAACCGGTGTATTCCAAAGCATCCCAAATTGAATAAGCACCCTGTGTTTCTCCGGCATGCGGGACAATGGGGAGCTCCGCCCGCTCGGCCAGGGCGAACACCTCGGCATAAGGGGCCGTCTGACCGACGCCTTCGATACCCGAAAGCCCGAGCGCAACCACCCCGCGCCCCATTGACCGAATCGCCCAATCGGCGACTTCCATCGCATAATCCACGGGCCAACCTCGGACGATATCGATGATCAAGCCCATGTGGATGCCCAGCTGTTCGTGACCATAAACCATAGCCTCTCCCAAGGCACCCAATTGTTCATCCAACGGGATGCCACTCTCCTTGGCAATTGTTCCGGCGGTATATGTGGCTTCGCTCCAAAGGATGTTTTGTTCAGCCTGGCCCTGGAGGAATTCCGTGGCGACAAATTCGATGTCTTCGGGCGTTCGAATGCAACTGCTGACAGCCGTGTAGATTTCGACGAAATGGGGGAAGTCCCGGAAGCGGTACCACTCGGCAAGCCCTTCCACGGTGTCTGCTGGGAGTGCGACCTTGTTCTTTTCTGCCAGCCGGATGAGGGTTTGGGGTCGGATCGAGCCCTCTAGGTGGACGTGGAGTTCGACTTTGGGCATCGCCCGGCATTGTTCGATTGAGACCACGGTGAGATGTTATCCCACCCGGGCCAAATGCCCAGATTCAAGCTAATGCGATGCATTTATGATTGTATTTCTGCATAATATGCAATTCCTATGATCGGAACCAAGGAGTCAAGGCAGGCGTTGATCCGCGAGTTGATCTCAAACGCCGTGGTGCCCAACCAAGATGTGCTGCAGAGGCTTTTGGGCGAAGCCGGCTACACGGTGACGCAAAGCAGCGTCAGTCGCGACCTTGCCGATCTGGGCGTGGTCAAAGAAGGAGGTCGGTACGTTTTGCCTGCGCAGGGTTTGGCGGCCAGCCTCGGGATCATCGACGTTGCCGCGGCCGGCCCTAACCTCCTGGTCCTCAAAACCGCGACGGGGGCCGCCCCGCTTGCCGGCGTCAAGCTCGACGCCCTTAGCCTCCCTGCAATTGCGGGGACGATCAGTGGCGACGACACGATATTTGTGGCGACACCGGATGCTGCGGCCCAAAACGCCGTCCTCGCAAAGTTGGGGTGGCAGCAGTGAAGACGGCCGCCCTTGCCTTTAGCGGGGGGCTCGACACCTGTTGGTGCATCCCGGTCCTACAAAGCCAGGGGTACCGCGTGGTCACGGTAACCGTGGATGTCGGCGGGTTTGACGACGCTGAACTGACGGAGATCGAAGGGCGCAGCCGGTTCCTGGGGGCAGAGCGGCACATCACCGTCCCGGCTTCCGAGATGTTCTTTGATGAAACCCTGCGACACCTGATTGCCGGCAACGTGATGCGCGGAGGGGTTTATCCGCTTTGCGTTGGGGCGGAACGGTCGTTGCAAGCGCGGGAGACGGCGCGGGTCGCCCAAGATCTTGGGGCCACCGCCGTTGGCCACGGGTGCACTGCAGCCGGGAACGACCAAATCCGGTTCGAAGTCGCCCTCCGCACATTGGCCCAGGGCATGGAGATCTTGGCCCCGGTCCGCGACCTGGCCCCCAAACGCCCGGAGCAACTGGCGTTGCTCAAACAACGTGGTCTTGATTTCCCCGCCGACAAAGCCGCCTACAGCGTCAATTCAGGGCTTTGGGGCGTGACGATCGGGGGAGAGGAGACCACGGGCACGAAATCCTCCATCCCAGAATCTCAGTGGCAGCGGACGAAAAACGCCTTTGACATCCCGCAGGGGCCGTTCCAAACGACACTCGGGTTTGAACGCGGAATCCCGACCTCACTGGGCGCTGAACGCCTGGCTCCCGTGGAACTGATCCGCAAGCTCGACAAACTCGCCGGGTCGTACGGAATCGGCCGGGGTATCCACATGGGCGAAACAATCCTGGGGATCAAGGGACGGGTTGCGTTTGAAGCGCCGGCCGCGACCGTCGTCGTCATGGCCCACCGCGAGCTCGAAAAACTCACTTTAGCCAAGAGGCAGATCAGCTTGAAGGATCAGGTCGCCGCCCTTTATGGCGAATGGATCCACGAAGGGTTGGCCACCGACCCGGCCACCCGGATGGCCGAAGCCCTCTTCAATGAATCACAAGTTTCTGTCACGGGCACTGTGCACTTGGAGTTTCGGACGGGTTCGTGTTTTGTCACCGGAGTAGAGTCGCCGTTCTCGCTGCATGCGGCCAGCCGGGCCGTTTACGGGGAATCGGTGGGTGAATGGACCCCCGAAGACGCAAAAGGCTTTTGCCGGATTTATGGATTGAGCGGCGTCCTCCATGCCCGCGCCAATGGGGGAAGCCAGTGCGCGCCTTGATTCTTGACAAGGTTGCGAGTGTCACGCTCAACGCTGGGTTGCGGCGGGATGTCCGGATCGACGACAGTTACCCTTGCCGAGAAGGGGACATCGTGGCGGTTCGGGTGCTCACGGAAAAGAGCACGTACAACATGTTGGAGCTGGCCACGGGAAGGATGGCGGCAATCAAACAGGGCGACGTCATTGCCGGGGCCCTGGGCCACCGGAACGCCCTGCAAGGCTATGCCGGGCATATCCCCAAAGAAATCAAAACCGGCGACACCCTCAACCTGCTCAACATGGGTGGTGTGGTCGGCGTGTGCACATCGCACTCGCCCATGGTTGGCCCTCCGCACCACGTGGAGGTTTTGGGGGCGGTGCTCAGCTTCCCCGATTTGGGAAGCAGGACCGGCATTCCCGCCAACATCGCCGCCCATTGCCCGGCCCTGGAATCCCGGTTGGCCCCCGGCATCCCGCCGGTCGTCGCAGTTGTCGGCACCTGCATGAACTCGGGCAAAACCGAAGCCTGCCTGACCCTCATTCAACAGTTCGTCCGCCGGGGCTGCCGGGTCAGCGCCGCCAAAACGACCGGTGTGAGCTTGCGCCGCGACATCTTGGCCATGGAAGACGCGGGGGCCGGCGAAGTTTGCATCTTCACCGATTTCGGCATCGTCACCACGCAGGCGTCCAACGCGCCCCAACTCACCAAAACTTCCCTCAACCGCTTGGCACCCGCAAAGCCGGATGTTGTCGTCTTGGAACTCGGCGACGGTTTGCTTGGCGAATATGGCGTCGCCGCCATCCTGCAAGACCCCGAAATTGCGGGGGCGATAGATGCCCTCGTTTTGGCGGCCGGGGATCCGGTTGGGGCGTGGGGGGCGGTGGAATTGCTCAAAAACCGCCACGCCATGGCCCCAGCCCTCATCACAGGTCCGGCAACCGATAACTCGGCCGGTTGCGCCACGATTTTCCGGGAAACCGGAATCCCCTGTCTCAATGCACGCCATGAGCCGGCCGCTATGGCCGACCTCCTGTTGCCCGACCCCCAAGGTTCCCATGTCTAAACACATCCCCGCCGCCGTTTTGGGCGGCACCGGCTATGTCGCTGCCGAGATGATCGGCCACTTGATCAACCATCCGTCGTTCCGATTGGACGCACTCGTTTCGGCTTCGCAGGCTGGTTCAAGGGTGGACGAGGTGTTCCCCCACTTGACCGGCCCGGCGGGCGACCTTTGCTTCAAGACCTGGGAGGACGCCGACGCGTTGTTCCAAAGCCGCCGCAAGGTGGCGGTCTTTTCCGCTTTGCCGCACGGTGACGCGGCCGCGCTGTTGGATGGCCTGCTTGCGCGCTCGGCCGCCGATGTCACGATCGTGGATGTTTCGGCCGATTTCCGTTACCGGGCATCCGATGCTTATTCAGCGGTTTACGGCAAACCACACCCGGCGCCTAGCCTCTTGGATCGGTTCGTTTGCGCCTTGCCAGATTTGGAAAAGGCAACCCCGGATGGGCATGTGTCGCACCCCGGCTGCTTCACCACTTGTGTGACGATGGGGTTGGCACCGCTCTTTTCTGCGGGTCTGTTGGAGCCGCATGTCCACGTGAGTGCGGTCACGGGTTCGACCGGTGCCGGCCGGCAACCGGGGGCGGGAACCCACCACCCCCACCGGCAAAGCTCGATGTGGGCCTACCAGCCCTTGTGTCACCGGCACCGACCAGAAATTGAATTCCTCCTCCAGCCCTACGAACCAGATGCGGCCGTTACGTTCGTCCCGCACAGCGGTCCGTTTGCCAGGGGGATCCACGCAACCAGCTTTGCGACCTTGCGAAAAGCGGTTGACCTGGAGCAAGCGGTTGCGGAATGCCGCCAGTTCTATTCCAAGTCCCCGTTTGTGACGGTGGGCACCAAGATGCCAGAGCTCAAGAGCATCGTCGGCACCAACCGGTGCCACATCGGCATCGCAATCGAAGGCAAAAACATTGTCGTGACCAGCGTGGTCGACAACTTGGTGAAGGGTGCCGCCGGCGGGGCGGTGCAGTGGATGAACCGGCTCTTTGGACTGCAGGAAACGGAAGGTCTCATGAACGCCGTCCCGGGGTGGGTCTAGCAATGCAGGACTTCCTCTCCCTCAAAAGCCTGAGCCGAGACGAAATTTCCGGGCTGTTAGACTTGGCCAAATCGCTCAAGCGGGATCCCATCGGGAGCCGCCTGGCCGGCAAAGTCGTCGGGCTGCTGTTCATGAACCCCAGTTTGCGAACCTTGGCCAGCTTCCAGGCCGCCATCGGCCAACAAGGCGGCACCAGCGTCGTCATCCAGCCGGGCGCCGGGACCTGGACGCTGGAGACCCGCGACGGGGTCGTGATGGACGGGGCCGAAGTCGAGCACATCCGAGAAGCCGTCCCGGTTCTGGCCAGCTATTGCGACATCCTGGGGGTGCGATCCTTTGCCTCCCAGCAAGACCTGGAATCTGACCTTGCCGACGGGCTCATGGCGAAATTCGCAGACTTGAGCCCCAAACCATTGATCAACATGGAATCGGCCGTCGACCACCCGTGCCAGGCCCTAGCCGATTGGATGACCTTGGATGAGTTGGGGATCCCCAGCGGCGGTAAATTCGTTCTCAGCTGGGCCTGGCATCCAAAACCCCTTCCCTATGCCGTCCCCAATGCCGCCCTGGCCATGGCGGCGATTCGGGGCATGGAGGTCGTCATCCACTGCCCAGAATCCCACCGACTGCCTGCAGCCCTGACAGATGGATTTGAAAATGTCGCGTACTCCCAAGACCGGCCCGTGGCTCTGCAAGGAGCGCACGTTCTTTACTGCAAAAGCTGGGGTGCCCCTCAATTTTATGGGGATCCCAATGCAGAGATGGATTCCCGGGCCGGGCTCCGCGACTGGTGCGTCGCGGAGGATTGGTTTGAAACGGCCCGCCCTGGAGCCAAGTTTATGCACTGCCTGCCCGTCCGCCGGAATGTGAAGGTGGCGGACCATGTCTTGGATGGACCCCGTTCGGTTGTCATCCAGCAGGCCGAGAACCGCCTGCACGCCCAAAAAGCCGTTCTCTGCAGCGTGGAACAGCCATGACCAATTCCCCCGTTCAAGCCCTCCGCCATGCGTTGCCCTACTTGGGCCATTACCGCGGCAAAGCCTTTGTCGTCAAACTCGGCGGCGAAGCGGTGGCACAGCCGGCCGCCCTTGCCAGCCTGATCGAGCAAGTGGCTATCCTTTCCGCCCTTGGGATCCGGGTCGTGGTGGTCCACGGCGGGGGCCCCCAGACCAACGGGCTTTCGGAGCGGCTCGGGTTGGTCCCCCAATTCGTGGATGGCCGCCGGGTGACCGATCTCGAAGCTTTGGATGCGGCGGTGATGGCCATCAACGGCCAAACTCAAGCGGCCATTTTGGCGGCTTGCCGAAAGCAGGGCCTTGCCGCCGTCGGGCTGAGCGGAATCGATGCCGGGCTCGTGGATGCCGTCAAGCGGCCGCCGGTCAAAACCAGTACCGGACAAACCGATTTTGGGCTCGTCGGCGAAATCTGTTCCATCAATCCTGCCCCTATCGAAATGGCCCTCTCGAGCGGCACGGTCCCGGTTGTCAGCCCGATTTCTTGCGACAACCAGGGCCAGATCCTCAACATTAATGCCGACGACGTGGCAGCCCGGATTGCGACGGCGGTGGGGGCGGCTAAGCTGGTTATCGTTACCACCCCCCGTGGCATCCTGCGTGAAGTCGCCGACCCCAATTCGCTGATCACCCAAATCACTCTGGACGAACTGGACGCTCTGCAAAGCGACGGCACGGTTAGAGCCGGAATGCTTCCCAAAGTCTCGGCGGTGAAAACCGCCCTGCGGGGCGGGGTCGAGCGGGTTCACGTGGTCGGGCTGTCTTTCCCCGACTGCCTTTTGACCGAAGTGTTCACCAACGAGGGCTGCGGCACTCTGATTCTGCCATGAACGACCTGCTTGCCTTGCATCGGAACTTGGTGTCGATCCCGTCGGTGAGCCACAACGAAGGGGAGATTTCCGAGTTCATCGCCGCGCACTTGCGCCGTAGCGGGGCCGAGGTGTCGCGCCACGGATTGAACGTGATTGCGAAAACCGCGGGCAAGCCGAGGCTGCTCTTAAACACCCACTTCGACACCGTCCCGCCCAACGACGCCTGGACAAGGGATCCTTGGACGGCAGATGTCGTCGACGGTCGGGTCTATGGCCTGGGGAGCAACGACGCCAAAGGGTGTGCCGCCGCCATGCTCGCGACCTTTTGCAGCCTCCATGATGTGCCGGGCCTGGCGATCCTCCTCAGCCCCGAGGAAGAAACCGGAGGGCAGGGCACGGAAGTCGCGTGGCCCTATCTGCGAGATGACCTTGGCTGGCGGCCCAAAGGGGTCATCGTGGGTGAACCGACGGGGCTCCAAATCGGGGTCTGGCAACGGGGTTTGCTGGTTTTGGAACTTGTCGCCGAGGGGATAGCAGGGCACGCGGCAAACACCATTCCTGCCGACAACCCAGTGTTCAAATTGGCCCGCGACATCTCCCGGCTGGAACAGGTCGGGCTGACCCCCCACGCCCGGTTCGGCGCGCCCACCATCAACCCGACCGTCGTCAGCGGCTCAGGGGCAAAAAACCAAGTTCCTGCAGAAGCGCGCGCCATCCTGGACATCCGGACGGTGCCGGCAGACGACGGGTTCATTGAAACCCACGAGGAGATCACCGACCTGCTCCGTAGAACCCTGGAAAGCCGGGTGGAGATCCGGAGCTCCCGGCTAAAAGCCTTTTCGTGCGATCCCGGATCCCGGATCGTCCAAACGGTGATAGACGCCGTTCCCGGCGCCACGCCGTTTGCGAGCCGGACGATGAGCGACCAAGTCTGGTTCGAGGGGTTTGACGCCATCAAGTTCGGGCCGGGCGATTCGGCGCGATCCCATACTGCGGATGAATTCATTTGGGAGTCGGAGGTTGTAGCCGGGTACGGGGCCTACCGGGCGGTAGCCCAGAGGTTCTTGGCATGAGCCGCCTTTGGGACAAGGGCACTCCGGTCAGCCGGAAGATTTTGGAATTCACGGTCGGCCAAGACCCCGTTTTGGACCAACGCCTAATCCCGTATGACCTCTTGGCCAGTGCCGCCCACGCCCGCATGTTGGAGTCGTGCGGGCACTTGACGGCGGCAGAGTGTTCCGCAATGTGCCAGGCGTTGCAAGAAATCGGGCAAGAATCGCTCGAGATCTCCATAGAAATGGAGGACTGCCATACGGCCATCGAAAACCGGTTGACGGAGAAATTGGGTTCACTCGGGGGAAAGATCCATCTCGGCCGGTCACGGAACGACCAAGTGCTTGCCGCTTTGCGCCTGTACCTCCTTGATGCCTCCACCGGCATCCGCCATGCCGCCCACGAGGTTTGCCAGGCCCTTGACCGTTTGGCAGAGGCGCAGGGAGACGTGGCCATCCCGGGCTACACGCACCTCCAGCAGGCAATGCCATCCAGTGTCCAATTGTGGGCGGAAGGATTCAGCGCGGAAATCAGGCACTCCGCCGGAGCCCTGGACTATGCTGAGTCATTGGCCGGGCTCAATCCGCTCGGCTCTGCCGCCGGATATGGCACGCCGGGTTTGAACCTGGACCGGAACCAAGTTACCGCGCACCTCGGATTTGCCGCAACCCATCAGCCGGTTACGGCCCCCCAGCTTAGCCGGGGCAAAGCGGAGGCGGCCCTGGCCTTTGCGGGCAGCCTGATTTTGCAAGACATCGGCCGCCTGGGGGCCGACCTCTGCCTTTATGCTTCGCAGGAATTCGGGTTTGTGAGGCTCGCGGAAGACATCACAACCGGATCTTCGGTCATGCCGCAAAAGCGCAATCCCGACGTGTTCGAATTGCTGCGCGGGCACAGCGCCCAGGCCCCTGCCGACCTCCAAGCGGTGTTGGCGGTGACCGCCAAGATGACATCGGGCTACCACCGCGACCTGCAATTGGTCAAGGAGCCGCTCTTCCGATTAATCGACCGCACATTGGGGTGTTTGGATATTGCCGCCTATGCGGTCGGACGTGTGGAGTTCGATGCCGCACGGGCGGCGGCAGTCACGGACCCCGGTATCAACGCCGCCGAAGCGGCCTTCCGCCTTGTGCAGCAAGAAGGGATTCCCTTCCGAGAGGCGTACCGCCGCATAGGCAAGGGTACTGAGACTCCCTAAGAGGGAAAGTGGTAGGGCCGCAGCTGCAAAGTTCGAACCCCCCGGCTTGAAGGCCAGGGGGTTAGGACAGTGACCTACGCGTTCACAAACTGCGCGATCAGGTTCGGCACCGTGACATCGAACCCGACCACGTTCAACGTCAGCGGGTCGAGCGGGTCAGCGACTGACGTCCGGTTGGACGCCATGGCGACCACGACGAGCTTGGCGTTCCGGTTGACCTTCCGGCGGTAATCCGCCATCGCTTCAGCCGGGTGCTGCGACCCGTACCAGGTTTCCGAGTCGGTGTAGAGGATGATCGCGTCAGCTTCCACCTTCTTCTTGACCATATGTTGGATTGGGGCCGCACAGTCGGTTCCGCCGCCACCGGTTTTTGCCAGCAGCGAGGCCACCGTGTCAAGCCTCATCGAACCATCGATCGCCAGCGGGTACACGCTTGTGTCGAACGCGAGGAACGATGCCGATTTTTCCGAAGCCGCCGTCGCCAGAGCCATCGCCCCGCACGCCCGGCGGCAGTCGAGCCCGACGACCCCGGCAACCAGGGTTCCGGCCATCGACCCGGAGACGTCCAAGGCGAGGACGATCCGCTTACCGGTCGGTTCCACGTTCGCGAACGAATCGTAAAACGCCCGGTCGAGCGCGTCGACGACCCGTTGTACCGGCTTCCACGATCCGTCTCCCCGGAACCCACGCCCGGAAGCGTAGGTTGTCAGAGCGGCCAAGACCGCAACCGGGTGAACCCGCGACTTGCGGAGGCGAACCGGATTTTCCAATGTGGAAACAACCTTGTCGACCCCCGGCGAATGCGCCCCGAACAAGCTCTTGCGCAAAACGCCGAGCTTGGAGAGGTTCCCCAAGTTCCGGAGCATCGCGGTCAGCGGCATGTCATCCAAGAGGGCTTCCCAAACACGCGGTTCGGTCAGCATCTCGGTCGGCACGGCTTCCCGCGGGATCCGGAATTCGCGGATGAGTTCGCAAACGGTGTCCAGATCTTTGGCTTGCCGCAAAGCCAGCACGGCGCTAACCAGCGGGATGTCCGCCTTCAGTTCCTTGCTGACGGCCCACTGGAACAGCGCGTCGTGGTCCGGCGTTGCCGCAACCGGATGCGCCAGGCGCAGCAGGTCACGGTGGCTCCACCCTTCGCGGATCTGGTACTTCACCAGGCCGTAGGCCAAGTCTTCGGCGGATTGCGCGTTGTACCAATTCCCGACGGCGCGCCGGAGCCCCCGGCCCCATCCGCGGAGGGAGTCGCAGGCGTCGGCAAACGCGAACAGGTGGGTGCCGGTTCGGCAGACTTGCGACACGGCATCGAACGCGGCCTTCCGCGTCTTTTCATCACCGTGGGCGGCGGCGAGGGCGAGCGCAAAAACCGCGGCGTCGTTTTTCGGCGCCAAGCTTCTGGTGCTGACCTCGACGATGCGCGCCACAGCGCGCACCCCGTCGTCCTTGATGGCCTCGATCACGTTGCGGGCATGGTCGGCGGTCAGCTTTTGGGCTGCCACATAAACCGTGCCGGTTTCGCTCCCAAGGATCAAGAACCGGTCCAGCATCTCCCAGCGGTCGACGTCCCAGCCGTATCCGCCCGCGCTGTTCCGGGTTTGCCCGGAACCCGCGATGGGTTGGCTTTGGCGCGTCTTGGCCTTATGGAAGAGTTGCGTGTATTTCATGTGTTCTGTTCTCCTTGTTTTTCTGTTCCGGTCTTGATTTTCAACCTCGCGGGCAATGTGGTGCCGCTGGCCAAGCAGCGGGGTGGCCCGCTGCCCCTGGATTCGAACCAGGTAACCGCCGAAGCGGCGTAACCGATAACCCAACGGCTTCGGCCCGCAAGGAAGGCATTTGCGACCCCCAGGCAAGGTGTAGGTTGGGAAATAGGCTGCCAAGCCCGCGATCCACTCGCCTCAGCCGGTTGGCTGGCCGGCCTTTCCGCCGGAGACTCCCTAACAGCAGCCCAGGGAAGGGGATAACCCAGACCCTCCGGCCCGGAGGTCAAATCTTCAGTTGTGTCGTTTTAGAGGGGGTTGGGCATGCAGGCAAGGTGATGCTTTGGCGACGTGCTCTTCCACTGAGCTACACCAGGCCCCACCCTACTAAGGTTAAGAGCCAGGTGGCCGGATTCGAACCGGCGTCCACGTGCGTTACAGGCAATAAGCCAAAGGCTTCGGCCCGCATGCGCTGATAGGGTCTGGTTGGCGGGCAAGGAGCGGCAATGGGGGGTTGCTCGGTTGTTGACGATAACCCAGAGCCTTCGGCCCGCACAATTTTTGTTCTGGTTGGGGGATTGGAAAAATTCTCCGCTCCGCTACGTCGATCAGTTCTCTTTAAATGCCTCCGCCAGACCCGGAGGGATCGACGGCGACATTAAGCGATTGGTCTGCTTTTCACAGGTCGGCTACTCTACCAGGCGGGATTGCGGGGCTGTCAACGGGGTCCCAGGCAATTGTTAAGGCCACTTTCAAGAGTGATGTGAAAATCGCGACTAGGCAAAATTTGTGATCCGCGCTCAAAACCGCCATAATAGGAGAGTTCGTTGTCCCGGATCCTGGTTTAACAGCAAAATTAGCAGAACCCGACTCCCTCGACCCTAAAGAAACTCAACAAAACCAGAGACCCAAAAGAAATTCAATGGCTACTAAAACCCTGTTTGTCGGCAACCTCCCGTTTTCGACAACTGAAGCGCAACTCGCCGACCATTACCAAGCTTATGGCGGCACCAATCCCCGCATCATCCCGGACCGCGGGTTCGGGTTCATCGATGTGGACGAAGAACAAATGCAGGCCGCAATCGACGCGACCAACGAAGTGGACTTTAAGGGCCGAACCCTGAGGGTCAACGAAGCCCGACCGCGAGAAGAGCGTCCGAAGCGCGACTTCGGCGGTGGCGGCGGCGGCGGTTACGGCGGTGGCGGTAACCGAGGCGGCGGCGGTGGCTACGGCGGTGGCGGTGGCGGCGGCTATGGCGGCGGCGGGGGCTACGGCGGCGGACGCGGCGGCGGTGGTGGTCGTGGCGGTGGTGGCCGTGGCGGCAGTCGGGGTGGCCGAGGCCGCGACGACGGCGGCGACCGCTGGTAAGGCGGAGTTCGCCCAGTGAACAAGAGGGGGGTGCCGTTCGGCACCCCCCTCTTTTTTCAGATATCCTTGAGCCATGGAGGATCCGGTTCAAAAATGGGAGGCATCCGCCTCAGCTTGGATCGCACTCCAAAAGGACGGCGGCGATTATTCTCGGCGCGCGATTTTGGATCCCCCGATGTTGGAACTTTTGGGATGCGTGCAGGGTCGCCGGATTCTTGACCTGGGGTGCGGCGAGGGACGTTTCGCGCGGATCCTCAGCCAGGCCGGAGCCTCGGTCATAGGAATCGACCCGGTGGCCGAGTTCATCCGGCATGCCGGCGCCCCAAATTGCGGGGCCCAATTCATCGTGGCCGAAGCAGGGGCGATCCCCTTAGACAGCGGATTTTTCGATGACGTCGTCAGCTACCTGACCTTGGTCGACATCGCCGACCTTGAACCAGCCGCGGACGAAATCACCCGAGTGCTCAAACCGGGTGGCCGATTTTTGGCCGCCACAATCAGCAACTTGGCCTCGGCCTCCGACGGGTGGGTCAAAGATGCGGACGGCAACAAGCTCCACCGCCCGGTGGACCGATATATGGACTGTTTTGCCATGGACTTGGCTTGGTCCGGACTGCAAATCGTGAATTACCACCGCCCGCTGGGCTACGTTTTGGGAGTGTTCCTTCGCCGAGGCTTGGTCCTGACCGCGTTCCTTGAGCCACTGCCACCGGAAAACGATCCTGGCTATGCCGAAGAGGCCCGCTGCCCAACCTTCCAGATCTACCAGTTCCAAAAAGGGGGGCTCTAGTTGGCCGGGCGCCCCCGTGCGCGGCTCTTTGGGGGGTTCCAACTGTGGCGCGCCTCCGGCCAAATCGCCCGGCTGCCGACGCGAAGGGCGGCCCTCATCCTTGCGGAGTGCCTGATCGGCGAGCACCCGGTATCCCGTTCCCAAATCGTCGAGGAGTTTTGGCCAGAGACCCCTCCCGAAAAATCGCGGGTCAGCCTGCGCACAGCCCTTTCCCAATTGCGGGCGGCCCTCGGGCCAAGCGTCATTCTCAACGACGGCCAATTCTTGTATGTCGACCGCAATGCCTTGGATTGCGACCTCTTGCGGGCCCGGCAGATCCAACGGCAATGTGAGGCAGCCGGGCCAGGTGCGAAGAAGAGGGCCCTTTTGGAAGAGCTCGCCTTGCTGGCCCAGTCGGGGTTTATGCCCGGCTTCGACTCGGAATCGGTCGAATTGG
Organism: Armatimonadota bacterium; assembly: GCA_016789105.1. Lineage (NCBI taxonomy): Bacteria > Bacillati > Armatimonadota > Armatimonadota bacterium. Next base: position 471,737 of record JAEURN010000008.1, on the reverse strand, counting down.
AGCGGGAGCTTTGGGTCGAAGTTGGCAAATCGTGTTGGCGCGAGCTCGCCGAATCCCAAGCCGAGTCTGGGATGTGGAAGGAGGCCTTGAAATCGGCCCAATCCGCCTTGGACATGGACCAATTCGACGAGCAGTCGCTGGTCTTGGCCATGAGGCTGGCGGCCGAATCGGGTGATCCCGATCGGGCCATCCGGATCGGCCAACGCGCTTCTCGGGCATTCAAGGATGCGCTCGGCATCCCGCCCCCCCGCCAAGTCATCCAATTGGCTTCTGAAATCAAAACCGGGAAAATCACCCCAAACCCCCGCTCCCAAATGTTTGCCGAGCCGGGCGAGAAAAGCCTCTTGGCCACAATAGTGGCCTCGGCGCTGGCCAAGGATCCGGAATCCGTTTTCGAGATGGTCTGCGCCGAAAGCCTAAACCCGTCGTGTGTTCACCACATGCAGGAATACCTTTCGATCTTGGAGCAGGTGCTCGGGGCAACCGAAGGATTCAGCGAAGGACGACTTTTAACCGCAAGGACGGCCGCCCGCACCGCTGGTTTGTTGAATGACCACGCCCGGACTTTGCGTTGGGGCGGGTTTGTGATCGATGCGACCCCAGAAGACAACCCCATGCATGTCGCGATGCTCAGCTTTGTAGGTTATGTCTATGTGGAACTCCGAGACCTCGACCGCGCCCGGGAGTACTTCCAGCTCGCGAACAAGCTGGCGCATGCCAACGGGCTCGAGCTGGACATCACCTCGACAACCATGATGTTGGCGTCCATCAGCTTGAGTGAAATGAAAACCGATGGCGTGAGGGCCGACATGAATGCGAGCATCGCCCGGGCGGAAGCCGAATTTGTCAGCCCATACCGCCTCAGTCAGTTCTACATCCACCGGATGGTGTATTTCATTGTGACCTCCGATTTTGAGTCGGCCATGCGGGACGCCAGCCGGATCTCTGAGTTGCTTGATGGCGCCGAGCCCTTTTACGGGACCGGCTTGGCCGTGTCCCTCCAGGCGTTTGCCGAATCCCACCTAGGCCGTCACCGGGAAGCGCTGGCATCCGCGGCCGCCGGGGTCGAGTCTGCGGTAGCCCTCAATTCCAATTTGGCGGCATTCCGGTGCATGGAGTGCGCCGCGGTGGTGTTGGCACGGGCGGGATCCGAAACGAGCGCAGTTTGGGTAGTCGACTCCTTGGAAACCTTACGCGAATCGCAGAAACATCCCCGGTTGCCCATCGACCAAGACCTGATCAGGGACGACCGCCTATCTCACGACCCAAAGGTGATCGCGCGGGCCCGGCAGTCCAACCGGTTGAACGGTCAGCCCATGGACACGGTCGCCGAATTCCTGTTGGAAGAAATCCGCCTGGCCCGCAGGAATTGTCTCTAACCGACCTCTCCTTTGGCGAGCCCATCCGGCAGCGGTGCGGGTTGGACGCCGCTTTGGAGTTCGACGGCATGGCCCGATTCTGCCGCCTCATGGGCGGCGTGCATGATGTCCAAGACATGGCCGGCGAGGGCCCCGCTGGCCCGGTGGGGTCGTGAATTTGTGATGGCATCCGCCATGTCAGCTACTCCAAGCGACCGGCTGTTTTCCTCGTTCGGGAATTGCAAAGGGATCTCCTCCCATTCCTGCCCGACCCCGCGGAGGATCGTCCCTCCAAAGGTGTTGGGGTCGGGGCAGGTCAGGGTTGCCTCAGACCCGTAGATTTGGATGTGCGGCAGGGTGTGCGCTTGCACGTCGAAACTCGTGATCAGGGTTCCGACGGCCCCGCTCTTCATTTCCAGCAGGCATTGGACATGGGTCGGCACGCGGACAGGCGCCGATTCCCCCCGGTGCGGAAGCGATGTGATGAGGCGTTCGGCATGGGCCTGGCTGGTGGTCCCCATCACCCGACGAACCGGGCCGAGCAGGTGGACGAGCGCGGTCAGGTAATAGGGGCCCATATCGAACATCGGACCGCCGCCCAAGTCGTAATAGAAAAACGGGTTGGGATGCCAGCTTTCGTGCCCGGGGCAGAGCATGAAGGCGGTGAACGAAACGGGCCGGCCGATCCCGCCGCCGTCGATGACTTTGCGGACGGTCTGGTATCCGGCTCCCAAAAACGTGTCGGGGGCGCACCCAACGCGCACTCCCCGGGAATCCGCCAACTCCAGCAACTCCCTGCCCTCTTGCTTAGAAACGGTCAGCGGCTTTTCGTTATAAACATGTTTACCGGCCAAAACCGCTGCTTTAGCGATGTCGAAGTGGGCTTCTGGAGTCGTGATGTTGAGGACGATGTCCACGTTGGACCGGAGCAACGCGTCCACCGAAAGGGCTTCGCAGCCGTATTTCTCGGCCGACACCTCGGCCCGTTTCGGGTCTTGATCGGCACAGGCGGCGATGCGAATCGCGGGCATGCGCTTGGCGTTTTCAAAGTAAGCGCCGCTGATGTTCCCGCAGCCGATGACCCCGACTTCAAGCGCGGCCATAGACCTCCCCAAACCGGTCGCCCTGAAGTGTGGAGGCGCGATCTGCCGCCCACAGCATTCCCCTTGTCACAAATTCCAACGTTAAAGGGTGCGAGACGATTTCCGGGTCGTGACCCAAGGAGCAATAGAACACCCTCCCTTCCCCCCATGCTTTGGTCCAGGCGACCGGCATCACAGTGCCGTCAAAATCTTCGAACTCGGTAGTGGCCAAGACCCGCATGGCGGGGTCGACATGGAGATAGTACTTTTCGGTGGCCACCTCGAAATCTTCGAGTCCTTGGGTCAGCGCGTGCCCCGGGCGGAACCGGACAGAGTATCGCCGGTCACCCGGCCCTGGGTGGGCGACAAATTGCCCCCCAACGACGAACTGGTATTCGGTTGAAGAGCGGAACGCATCACCCATGCCTCCATGGATCCCGGCAAGGCCGATTCCGCCCGCCACGGCCTCGACCAACGGCTGCACTTGGCCCGGATCGATAGAACCCATCGTCCAGTTGGGAACCACCAAATCGAATTCAGCCGACCGCTTCAGGTCGTCCAGGTCGCGCGAATTCTCCACTTGCACGCCCTGGCCCTCTAAAGACCCCGTCAACACCTCTGCCACTTCGAACGGTTTGTGGCCGTCCCACCCTCCGCTTACAATGAGTGCCTTTGCCATCGGGTTTGAGTATGCCGCCTGCCGCCACCTGGTTTCCGGGGCCGGGCAGTAAACTCACGGTGACGCTTCGGCGTCAACACCGCCATGATTGCCGCGCTCTTGCTCCTCGGAACCCAAAAAGATTTCAAGCCGATCTTCAACGGCAAAGACCTCACCGGTTGGACGCCGAAGATTTGCAAGCACCCCCTCGGCGAGAATTTTGGGGACACGTTCCGGGTTCAAGACGGGAAAATCGTGGTCGGCTACAGTCAGTACAAGGCCTTTGACGGGCAATATGGCCACCTGTTCTACAACACGGAGTTGCGGCACTTCATCCTCCGGTTGGAATACCGTTTTGTGGGCGAGCAATGCCCCGGCGGGGCCGGTTGGGCATACAAGAACAGCGGCATCATGTATCTGGGGCAAGACCCCGCCACGATGCGTATCGACCAAGAATTCCCCGTGAGTGCGGAGTTCCAATTCCTCGGTGCCGATGCCGGTCAAACCCGCGGGACGGGCAACGTCTGTTCCCCGGGCACAAACTTCATCAAAGACGGCAAGCTCATTACCCCCCATGTGACTGAGGTCAACGGCCCATCTATCGAAGGTGAGAACTGGGTGAAGGTCGAGCTTGAGGTGAACGGCAAGGAGATCATCCACCGGGTTAATGGCAAAGAGGTGTACCGGTACGAAAAACTCCAATACGACCCGGGCGACGCGGATGCCAAGGAACTGATGAAAAAGAACACGCTCGACATCGTGAAAGGCACCATTTCTTTGCAATCGGAGTCACACCCTTGTGAGTTCCGGAACATCGAGCTAAAAAAGCTGTGAATGTCAATTTGCGTCGGTAGCCAGATAGTGGCGGAATCAATCAGCTTGGGCTCCGCCCAATCCGCTAGAATCCCCATGGAAAACCGATGAGCCGTTCCGTCACCACGAAAGACAAAGCCATCCTGGGCGGGGCGCTCGCTGCTTGTGTTGTCGCCGGCCTAAGCCACGGCCGCACCAACGAAGTCATCGCCTTTTTGTGCGCTGCGGCCGCCCTGAGTTTGTTGGCGGTGGTGGTCGGGCACGCCACCGACCACCTGGGTTCCCGCATGTCGGCCGGGGCGACGGGGGTTTTGCAAAGCGCCCTGGGCAACCTCCCGGAGCTCATGGTGTGCATCTTCTCGCTGAAGGCGGGACTGGTGGATGTTGTCAAGGGGGCTTTGATCGGATCGATCCTCGCCAATTCGGTGCTTGTTTTGGGTCTGGCCATCTTTTTGGGAGGGCGCAAGAACGGGCTGCTCAAGTTCCCTAGCGACCCCCCGCGGATGATTGCCGTGTTGATGCTGCTTGCGTGCGCCGCCCTCATCGTGCCGACTTTGGCGCACGAACTCCACACCCCGGCTGAAGCCCATGAAACCAGCCTCAGCCTGGTTTGCTCGCTGGTGTTGCTTGCCGTCTTTGCCTGCAGCCTCAGCTTTTTCCTCAAGGGGAACGAAGCGGTCACGCCTGAAGACGCCAAAGAATCCCACTCGACATGGCCGGTGGGTTTTGCCATTGCCGTTTTGGCCCTGGCGGGATTGGGGGCGGCTTTTGTTTCGGAATGGTTTGTCGCCGCCCTGGAGCCGGCGACCAAGGCGATGGGCTTGAGCCAGGCGTTTACCGGGCTCGTGGTGGTGGCCATCGCCGGCAACGCCATCGAAAACTTGGTGGGAATCCAACTGGCCCTCAAAAACAAACCCGACTACGCGCTCAGCGTAATCCTCAACTCCAGTTTGCAAATCGCGCTGATGTTGGTGCCGCTGTTGGTGCTGATCTCGTTTTTTGTCGGGACGGCACCGATGACCTTGGTGCTCCCGCCGATGCTGCTCGTCGCCCTCATCTTGGCTGCCGTCATCCCAGCCTGGATCGTTTTTGACGGGGAGGCCATCTGGCTGGAAGGGGCGTCGCTGATCGGGCTCTATGTGCTGATCGCATCGGCGTTTTGGTGGGGTTAGGCACCATCCAAAAGGCTGTTGACGTAGATCTTCCTCTTTTGCCCATCGGGGCATAGGATTTCCACCGTCAGCCGCTGCTTGGATCGTTGGACAAGATCCTTGAGGAGGGTTTGCCGCTTCTCGCCGCCCGCAATCAAGGCGGCCACCAGTTCGGCCCCGGTGTATGTATCGAGTGAAAGTACAGTGCCCCCGGAGCAGAGCCCGTCCCCAGAACCGTCTTCGAACCGTGGCACCCGGCCCACTTTGAGCTCCTGCCCCACGACTTTGACTGGAAACCGGAAAACTTGGCTACTGAGCAGGCAAGCCGCCTGCTCCAATTCGCCCGCTGGCAAGTACCAGAGTTCATGCCGGGCCGTGTCGAGCAGGACACGGCGGCAACCCAGGTCCCGGGCGGTGAACGTGCCAGTTGGGCCCGGGATGTCCTTGGCTTGCGGCGCCCATGTCCCGATGAAGAATGGCAAAGGTTGCCGGCCAAATTCAGCCATACGCCAAAAAGCCCGTTTTTGGATTCCGGATCCGTCGAACTGCTCCCACAACTCGGCCCATTTTGCCGGTTCGTAAGGCGAGTATTGGTCGCTCAGAACACTGAAAAGCTCAAGGGCGAGCGGCCACTTTTCGCCGTCGACGCGGAACTGGTCGGTGAGCCAAAGCCCGTCAACGTTTTTGGCCAGCGGAACGCGCAAAACCGTCGGCTCATCGTCGCCAGACCCGGCCTTCAACCATTCCAAAGCCGCGGTCGAACTGTCCGGTTCGAGGATTTGAATCGTTTCGTTCCAAAAATCGGCGGCGACCAGCTTGTTGGCAAAGAAGTCGTCTCCCAATACCATGGAGATTTTCTTGTCGGTCGGCGTCCGCCCCAAGTCGCTCGACCGGAAGAAGGCTTCACCAGCCTTAAAGTCGCGAATCTGCCCCGCGTACCGGACTTCTAGGTTGCCACCGAATTCCTCTTGGAGGTCGCCGAGGGCCATGCTCTCGGAATTGAGGGGTTCGACCAACGCATATTTCGTTTTGCCGTTGACCTGGATCGCCAAGGCCCGGTAGGGGCCATATTCTTCCAGTTTGGCGGGTTCGGCCATCGGGTTCGCCGTATTGAGCCAGGCCAAGAAAATCGCGCCAACCATTGCACACCAGTATATCGGGGGGCGGCGAATGCGGCAAAATCCCGTCTGGAAACATCACATGCGCTCAACGCCGACCGCATCAAAATCCGGAACCGCGCTCGTGATCGTGGCGGCCGCGCTCGGCTACTTCGTGGACGTCTACGATATTTGGCTCTACTCGGCCCTGCGCGTGCCGAGCCTCAATGCCATCGGGTTCACCGATGCGGCCCAAGTGAAATCTGTCGGGGAATTCTTGCTCAACGTCCAGATGGGTGGCTTCATTTTGGGGGCAGTGGCCTTTGGCATGCTCGCGGACAAAAAGGGCCGTCTGGCCGTCCTCTTTGGCAGCATATTGCTTTACAGCGTCGCCAACATCGCCAACGGCTTTGCCATGAACGTCCCGTTTTATGCGGCTTGCCGGTTTTTGGCGGGCATGGGTTTGGCGGGCGAGCTCGGGGCCGGGGTCGCATTGGTCAGCGAACTGGTCCCCAAGGAGTCGCGCGGCTGGGCAACGACTTTGGTGGCGACTTGCGGGGTCGCGGGATCAGTTGCCGCCGCCATGTTCGCCAAAGTGTTCCATTGGCAAACCGGCTATTGGATCGGCGGCGGGATGGGAATCGCCTTGCTGTTACTTCGGATCGGGGTTTTCGAATCAGGGATGTTTGAGCGGGTCAAAGATCGATCCGATGTGAAGCGGGGTGAATTTCTGGCCCTGTTCAGGACGAAGGAACGGGCCAGCCGCTATTTGGCGACGATCCTGAACGGGGCCCCGGTTTGGTTTTTTGCCGCCATGTTCATGACGTTCGCCAAAGAACTCCAGGCGGCATTAGGGGTTCAAAACCCCATCTCGGTTCCGGATGCGATCATGGTCGGGGCCATTGGTTTGACCGTCGGCGATGTCGTGTTTGGCGGGCTCTCGCAAATTTTGAAGAGCCGGAAAAAATCGTTCTTGATTGCCCTTGCCTTGCTGACAGTCGGGATCGCGTCCATCTTTTTCACCAAAGATTCCAACCAATTCTATTGGCGGATGTTCATTGCCGGGGTGGGGGCTGGCTATTGGGCGGTGTTCGTGACGACAGCGGGTGAAACATTCGGCACCAACCTCCGGGGGACAGTGGCGATCACGGCGCCAAGTTTTGTCCGGGGGATGGTGATCCCTTTGACGTTGTTCCGGAACGCCATCACGCCTTCCACGAGCATTTTGGGGGCGACAGCGATTACGGGGGTGGTCGTTCTCGTCTTAGCCGTTTGGGCGGTACTGAGATTGCCGGAAACCTACGGGCGCGACCTTGATTTTGTGGAAACGGATGATCCGGTGCCATCGGGGGCCAGTCCCGCGTAGACTGGAGGGATGACCTTCCTCGCGGCCATCTTGTTCGCCCATGCCGGCCAAAATGCGGCCGATCTCCCCCGGCGCGAAATGGCGAAGCTGGACTTCATGATCGGCTATTGGGAAGGCACCCTGACCGACTTCCAAACCGATCCCCCCACGGTTGCCCACGGGTATGAAAATGTCCGTTCCGCGGCTGGCGGCACCGCCCTGTTCGACAACGCCCTGTACGAAATCGAAACGAGCGGGGTCAAGAAGCCGGTGAATTCGATCGCGGCGATGATTTGGTTCGACACCGCCCGGCAGGCACACACAATGAGGATCCAATCCGAGTCGGGATGGTCAGACCAATTCGACCTCCACCCCACGCAAAACGGCATGGACTGGTCGGTGAAATTTGGCGAAACGACGGTTTATTACACATTGCGGATCTCCCCAGAGGGCGAATGGGTGGAATCGGCGGTCACCGATCGGGCCTCGCGCAAAAAGATTTTTGAGATAAGGCTAAAACGCACGGGCCCCCCGCGGCAGGAAAGCAGATTTTTGTCGGCCCCGAGCCTGGCTCCGCGTCACCCCTAGGCGAACCATCGCCGAGAAAGACCATGAAGAACTACCTGATCACCATTTTCGGGAGCCAAGAATCAGAAGAGGCTTGGTCCCGCATGGACCCCCAAGAAATGCAAGCCCACCTCAAGCGGTACATGGATTACAGCCAGCGACTGCGGGACGAGGGCCGGCTGGTTGCCGCCGAGGGCCTGAGCCGCAACGGAGCCGTTCTGACAAAGGCCGCAGGAAAACTCGAAGTCACCGACGGCCCCTATGTCTTTGCCAAAGAAATGGTCGGCGGGTTTTTCTACATCACCGCCGGCTCCCTGGCCGAAGCCGTGTCCATTGCCAAGGATTGTCCGGCTTTGGAAACCGGGGGCCGGGTCGAGGTCCGGGAGCAAATGGATTATGGCGATTGAAAACCTTGTCCGGGCTGTCGGCATCGGCATCCGCCAACCGTCATGATCCACGGGAATCCGATGAAGAAATACCTCCTCACCATATTCAACGACACCGAAGCGATGGGCAAATGGATGGCCATGTCCCCAGAAGAACAAGCGGCGGCCATGCAAGACGTGGCCGCCCGCTACATCGCATACACCGAAAAGCTGATCCAAGAGGGCCGGTTGATCGCCGATGCCGGCTTATCAATGCACGGGACCACGCTGAGCCCTGCCGGCGGAACAATCGAGCAGACCGACGGGCCTTACGTCTTTGCCAAAGAAGTCGTGGGTGGTTTTTACTACTTCACGGCCGCAAACTTGGCCGAAGCAACCGAGGTCGCCCGCGGTTGCCCGGCACTCCATTTTGGGAGCCGGGTTGAAGTGCGGGAAGAGATGGACTACCCCGGATGACCCTTGACGGCCCGGATTTCCGTGAAACCCATGCCCAAATCGCGGCAGCGCTGGTGCGGAGGTTCGGGCCACATTGCTTGGAGCCGGCATTGGATGCCGTGCAAGAGGCATTTGTGGCGGCCCTGCAATCTTGGCCGATGCAGGGCCAGCCTTCAAACCCCAAGGCGTGGCTCCACAAAGCAGCCGAACGCCGGCTCATCGACCAGTTGCGCAAAACCCGGCGCGAAACAGCCTGGCCAAGCCAGGACCTTGTTGCAGAAGGAACCGCCCCCGACGACGAGCTCGCGCTGTACTTCATGGTGTGTTCGCCAAAGCTCAAAATGGGCGAGCAGGTCTGCCTGATCTTGCGCACGCTTGGCGGGTTGACGGCCGCGGAAATCGCCGGACTTTTTCATGAATCCGAAGAAGCGGTGCAGCGCCGAATTTCCAGGGCCAAATCCAAATTGGACCCCCAAGACCTGGAACCGGCCGATCCCGCAACGGCAATGCCGTCTGTCCTTCTGGCCTTGTATTTGATGTTCACGGAAGGCTACGAAGCCCAACGGGGACAGTATTACCTCCGGCCCGAATTGGCCGCCGAGGCGTTGCGACTGACTGACATTTTGGCCGGGCATGCCGGCGGTCGCTTCCCCGACCTCTATGCCCTATCGGCGCTGATGCACTTCCATTCCAGCCGGATCAAGGCGCGGCTGGATGCCGACGGCCTGCCGATCTTGTTTGCCGACCAAGACCCGGCTTTGATCGACCGATCCCATATCGGTGCTGGTTTTGCCGCCTTGGAGCAAGCGCAAGCCGCGCCCCGGCTCAGCCGTTACCACGTTGAAGCCGGTTTGGCGGCCGCGGTTGCGGCGGGTGCCCGGAGTCATGAAATCTTGCGTTGGCACGAACTGCTGGTCGAATCGTTCCCCACGCCGATGGCCCGACTGGCGCATGCGGTGGCGGTGGGCACCTGCCGCGGCCCCAAAGCCGGTCTCGCGGCGCTCGCGGCCCTCAAAAGGGAGCCTAGGATTGTCCGCACCCCCCAATACCATGCGGCGATCGGGCATTTTTGCGCTTTGGATGGCGACCGTGTCGCCGGGGCCGCCGCCTATCGAAGGGCGGTGGGGCTCAGCATATCCAACCCAATCCGTCAAAGCCTGGAACAGCGGGCCGAGGAACTTTCTAACTCCGGGCAGTGACGGAGATGGATTCGCCGTTGACCACGACTTCATCCCCCGGCCTTATTTTGCGACCCCGGCGGTTGTCAGGCTCGCCGTTGACGGTCACATCCGCTTCAGACAAAAAGAGCTTGGCCTCGCCCCCATTGGAGATCAGACCGACCGCCTTGATCAACTGTCCCAGGGTGATGAATTCCGTGTGAATGGCAAACGAGTGGGGCACCGCACGAGCATACAAAATAATGGCCCCCGGTTGTGGGCCGGGAGCCGACTGGAGAGGTGCAAACGCGTGCGTTTGCGGGGTTACATAGCCTTGCGGGCGGCCTGGAGGACCTCTTCGGCCGTGAGCCGCACTTTGTAGTCCGGATTCGCGTGGACGAATTTGACCTCGCCCTTGCCGTTTGTGATGAAAACCGAGGGGACGGGGAGGATGTGGTGGGTTTGGCCCGAAGATTTTTCCAGGTCGATTTTGTAGTTGTCCTTGTACATGGCCACGGTGCCCGGATCCAACGTGAACGCAACTCCGAATGCCTTCATCGCTTCGGCCGAGGAGTCCGAGTAGATCAGGTAATCCAGCTTGTCCTTGCCCATTGTCTTGGTGATTTCTGCCGGCAGGTCGGGGGTAATCGCCACGAGCTGGAATCCCATCTCCTTGAGGCCGGCTTCGGCATTGCGGAGATCAGAGAGGTGGCGGTTGCAGAACGGGCACCACCCGCCCCGGTAGAACACCACGACCGTCGGCTTGGAGGCAATCGCCTTCAACGAAACGGCTTTGCCCTCAAGGTCCATGACTTTGACATCCGGCACTTTGGATCCCACCGGGATCGGCTTGGCATCTTCGGGTCGGGTTGGGACTTGGTCAGCGGTCATGGCGCAGGCGCAGGCAACGGCCGCACAGGCCACAGTTGTTGTCACAGTTCTGGGAATCACAACGGAAGGAATTCGCGATTGCCGGCGGAAGTTCCGCAATTGGGGCGAACCGCTTGTCGATGCTCTCAGCCAGCGGCAGGCTCCGCCACGAACCGGCCGTCAAAACGGGATGAAGCAACCGACGGAGGCGGTCGTCGGCATGCTCACCGGCTGCCCCGCCAAGATTTCGTCCAAAGCGATCCTCAGATCCCTCCGATACCCTTCCCGGATTTTGCCGTGTTCGACATTCTGGTCGTCGATTCGCCCCCGGTACCGCATGACGCCCTTGCTGTCCAAAACGACAGCCTCTGGGGTGACGGTCGCCCCGGTTGATTTGGCGAGTTTCAGGTTGAAATCAACCAAGCCGGGCATGGCCAGCCCGAATTCCTTCCCGTGTTCGGCATAGAGTTCGGCATCCTCCATCGCGCCGATGTAAACCCGGTAGAACGCGGCCTTTCTGTCTTTGTAATCGGCATAGATTCTGGCGATCTCCGGCGCATAGCGGTTCGCGATCGGACATTCGTGGCTGATGAACAGGAGCACCGTGGCTTTTGCCGCAGCCGGGTTCGGGGCTGTTGGTTTGCCGGTCAAATCGGCGGCCCCAGTTAGGCTGACCGGTGTGGAAGGCAGGCCGTCTGCACAGGTCACCGCGCAAAAGGCGCAAATCACGGGAAGCATCGCTTTGAGTCTACAACAACTTTGCCCCAGGTAAAATCGCTCTATGGCCGCCAAGGCATGGATCCCTGGAGGGCTCTCCTTGGTTGTCGCCGGTTTGGCAGCCTTCGCGCCCGCCCCCCCGACTTTCCGGGACGACATCGCCCCGGTCGTCGTGGAAAAGTGCCTGCCCTGCCACCAAAAAGCGGGGATTGGCCCGTTCGACTTCACAACGTACCGCAACTTTAAGCGGAACTTGGAACTCATCCGGATTCAAGTCCTTTCCCGCAACATGCCGCCCACATCGGCAGAATCCGACTTTGCCGTTTTGGCCGAAAATCCGCAGTTGACCGACCGGGAAATTTTGGCGTTCCAACAGTTTTACGACGCGGGGGCGCCCGAAGGGCCGACCCTTGAATTGCCCCTGAACCGCAAACCGGCCGAAGTGGGGCCGGGCCTCACCATCGCGAGCCCCGAAGTTGCCGTCGCGGCCGAGGGCGTTCAATATTGGCGGGCCCAAACCATCAGGTTGCCGGATCGCGAAATGCCCATCCAAGCGATGTGGCTGGTTCCAGAAAAGCCGCGGGTTTTGCGTTCAGCCCAGTTCTATTTGATCCCTCCGGGGGTGGAACCCCCCGCTGACGGCTCGCCGGCAAATGTCTTTGCCGAAGGTTTGACCCCGGTTGGCAATTGGTCGCCGGGCTACCCCGTGTGGCGGCTCCCGGATGACACGGCGCTGAACTTGCCGACCGGCTCCCGGATTTTGGTGCTGGCCAAATACCAGCCTTCCGGCCGCCCAGAATCGGGCGGGTTCTTGCTGGGCTTGAAGGTGGCGGAGAGCGCCCCGGCCAAGGATCTCCAAGTCGTCTCTCTTGAAGACAAGGGCTTTGAGATTAAGCCGGACACGTCGCCGACTATCAGCTTGACCAAAAAAATAGGCGAAGACAGCGAGATCCTCGGGCTGATCCCGCAAGCACGGTTCTATTGCGGTTCGCAGTCGAATTCGATCCAAGTTCCTGGCCGCCCGGCACAGAACCTCCTTTCGGTTCCAAAGTGGGACCCCTTTTGGTTGGGGAGTTACGTTTTCCCCAAGCCTGTTGCCGCACCGGCAGGAACGAACCTGCAATTCAGGTTCACCTATTTCAACGATGAGCGGTGCCAGATGAACGAGAAGCGGGATCCGACCACCGTCCGATACGGAACGGGGCCGTACGACGAAGTGTGCCGGATGCACATCCTCATCGCCCGGCCCCGTACGGTGACTAGCGCAAGACCTCGAACTTGACCTGATCCAAGGTGGCCGTGAGCTTGGCAGACTGCCGGATGTCGGACTGGTACCGAACCCCGAGCCGGAGCGTGTTCGAACCAGGTTGGATGAAGTCGGACGTATTGGCCGTGATTTCAAACGTCCTCGTCGTCGAGGAAATCCCCAATTGCCATTGGTCGAACCTGACCCAGACGTTGTGGGCGAAGTCGAACACTTCCAAAACTTGGCTGTATCCTGGGAAGTTGCCTTGGGAGACAACGGTCACTTTGACCTTGTCAGGATGCGTGTCGAACGTATGGGTATCGAGGTCGATCCCGATGGGGAACCCGTCCGGTGTGCCCGACGTGCTGTACCGCATTTTCATTCCGACCCCGTCAGCGACCCGGAGATCGGCAAACGAGCCGGAAACTAGTGTCCCGCCGGCCATCGCCCCAGAATCGGCGTATTGCAGCCGGGTCAGGGCCTGAGTGGCGTCGACGACGTAGAACCCGGAGTTGATGTCGCTGATGATGATGCGGCCGCTCGGGAAGTAGGGATACGTGCTCCAAGCCCCGTCGAAGTTGGCGTTGTTGTCCGCTGGATAGGTGTCATAGAACCCGACGGCCACCGGGGCGGTGGGGTCGGCCATCCGGTCAAAGATCCGCAGCCCACTGCGGTAGTTGGCCTGGAACGAAAAGCCGTCGTCGGTGTATTGGTTGTGGTCGATGGAGGGGAGCCCGGTCGAAAATGTCCCGACAAAGAAGCCGTTGACCGGGTCTTCAACATTGAAGACCAACGAGCGGGTGGCGACGCCGATCCCAGTTTCGTCGAGTTCGTCATCGACGTACAGGTACTTCAAATCTTCGCTGATCCACCCCTGGTGGCAGTAATTCATGTTCGGGTAGACGATCCGCTTAATCATCACCGGGTTGTTCTTGTCGGTGAAGTCGTAGACATCGACCCCGCGCCCTTCGCTGAACCCATACCAAATCTGGTGGCCGGCCAGCGGCCCGGTGGTGTAACTGACCAACTGTCCGTCGTGGTGGTAGTTGGTGGTCATCGAATTCGGGCCGACCCGCACCGGAGCGGCGGGGTTGGCCAGGCTGAAGCACATCGTGGTGCCCGTCCCCCCGTTTGACCCGCACGTATAAAGGAACCCATTGACGGTATCGACATGGATGTTGTGGGTTCGGCTCGGGCTCGTGAGAGTTTGCACCAGCGTGACATTGCCGTTGTCGACATCACCCAGGTCGATGACCTGGATCCCCGTTCCGGACGTCTCGGTGACCGCATAGGCGTAGTGGCCGTAGGTTTTGATGTCGCACCAAGTGCTGCTGCTGTGCGGAATCGTTTTGACGATCACCGGGTTAGTCGGGTTGGTGATTTCGATGACCGCGACTTTGTTGTTGCACCCCATCAGGGCATATTCGCGCCCAGAGGGGCTGACATAGCCCCAGCAGTCATTGCCTGAGCTGGCACTGAGTTGGGCGAGCGTGATATGGCTGAGTTCGACGACCTTGTCGCCGAATTGGGCCGATGCGGTCCCGGCTATGGCCAAAGCCAAGGCCAGGATTCCGAGTTTGTGAAGTGTTGGAGCAGGCATGATGGTCACTCCGGCAAATCGCCAAAGATGTCCCCTTATGCTATCACACAAGAGCTGAAATGCCCCGTTATTTTGCAATAATATTCACTTCAGAGGCGATTGCTATTGATTGTTCACTGAGAACCCGGTAGAAATTGCGGTTTTCCGGCCTTGGGGGGCTACCGAGGGTCGTTCCCACGCTCCAGTTCAGAAGGTGCCGTCCCCAAATAAAGAATACGGACCTGGGCTTGACAAAAGGTGTGGCCGCGGGGTTTTCCGTGGCCACTGCGTCCCGAGCCATTAGTTCAACCGTCGGCGGTGAGCGATCCGGGCACGCCTCAGTCCCGCATCAGGCGGGAAATCCGGCCGTTTTTGCCTTCCATCGCAATGTAGAGGAACCCGTCCGGCCCTTGGATCACATTGCGGACCCGGTCTTTGATCTCCAAACGCGTCATGCCTTGCACCTTTCCGGCGCTATCTAAGTCGATCCGACGGATGTCCATCCCGGCAAGCCCGGCACTGAACAGGTCGCCTTTCCAATCGCCATATTTCCCGCTTGAAAGGAAGGCAATGGCACTTGGCGCGGGGCACGGGGTCCAAGCGACGAGCGGGTCGTCCATTCCCGGCATCGAGGTGATATCGGTGATCGTTGCGCCAGAGTATTCCTTGCTGAATGTCGCTTTTGGCCAGCCGTAGTTGTGGCCCTTTTTGATTTCGTTGACTTCGTCACCCCCAAACGCCCCATGTTCGTTGGCAAAGACGCGGCCGGTCGCGGGATCCATTGTGATCCCTTGTACGTTACGGTGCCCCAAGGTGTAGATTTCCGGCTGGGCTCCTGCTTGTCCGGCAAAGGGGTTGTCTTTGGGGGGGTTGCCTTTTTCATCGAGCCGCAGGATCTTGCCCAGATCGGAATCCATGTCCTGGACGTAGTACCGGGTGAGCTTGCCGTTCATAGCGTTCGGCGGGTTGCCGCCATCGCCCAGGGTCATGAGCAGCGTGCCGTCTTTGAGGAACTGGATCCGCGATCCGAAGTGTTGCCCGCCGGGCTTATCGAAGTTCGGGGTGAACAAAATTTTCGCGTCGCTGATCTTGGCGCCGTCGAACGTCCCCCTCATTAGAACAGAGTGGTTGCCGCTGCCGTTGCCTTGCGCGGCCGTGAAATAGACCCAGCGGTTCTTGGCAAAGTTGGGGTGCAAGGCCACATCCATCAGCCCACCCTGGCCGATTTCGGGGATGGGGGGCAAGCCGGGCACTTCGGTTTTGCTGTTGGCTTTGAGGTCTACCAGGTAGAGCTGGCCTGCCCGCTCGGTCACAAGGAGTTTTCCGTCGGGCAAAAACGCCATGCCCCAAGGCACGTTGAAACCCTTCATCAGGACTTCTTCACGCCAGCCGGTTTCCGGAGTTGGGACGCCGGTTGCCTGGACTTTTTGCGTTTGTACTCCGGCAACCGGATTTGCCGGCAGCTCTGCGACGGGCTGGGCTTTTGGCAAAGCCCCTCCGCCAAACAGGGCAAAGCCGCCTCCGGCGAGCGCAGTGACGGCTACAGGGACGATCCCGATCTTCATCGTTGGGTGCATAGGGCCTCTCTTTTAAGTTACTCCAATCTTGAGTGTGGGACGCCCAACAAATTGTGTTCGCCCCTTGAGCAGCAACGTGTACCGCCCGGGCGCGTCTTCGACGACTCCAGCCGCCGCCCCACCCATCCGTTTGGCTACGGCCCTGGCCCGCTCCCCGCAATCGGCATCGGGGTGAGCCAAACCTTCCGCTACCGCTTCCACCATCGCCTTGGTGAACAATTGCACCGACACTTCCATCAGCCCCAACCCGATTCCCCAGCCGTCGAACATGTGCAGTTCTTTGTTGGTGAGGCAGGCCAACGCGACCGAATCCCTGCCGGGCCCGTTTGCCCACAACATCAAGAAGCCGTGCGCAAAGATGTCGTCCATGATGAAGAGGGCATCGGGGGCGTCCCCTCTTTCAACAAGGCCAAGGAATTCCCCGGCAAATTCTTGACCGACGTGCATAAACGGGGTTGCCATTCGGTCGGTGAGGCTGCGTTCGGCCCAAATCCCCTCCCGGCTCGGCCAGACTTCCAATCCAGCGGATTCCAGTTCGGCCTTGACGGATTCATACATGCTCGGGTGGTGGCACCCGACAACCATGGCGGATTTGCGGCCCTCCCCGACCAGGGATCCTGCGAGTTCCCCAGCCAGGGCCGCCACATCCATGCGACAGTTGATGCTCCCCGGGCCTGCGAACGAGACGGGGCTCAACCCGGCTTCCATGAGGTACTCGACCGAGTTTTCGTCCATGCCGACGGTCACGATGCCGTCGACCCGGCCCTGGCCTAAGGCCAATTCAAATTCGGGCGGGATCAAAAAGGTCTTGGCGGCCTCGTCGGCCGGCTGGGCCAAGTAAAAGCTGGCTTCGAACCCCTTTTCCCGGAACCCCTTGAGGAGTTCGCCGACAAGCAGGCCCCAAACGGGCGACCCGCCGACGAGGAACTGGGTAGCGCTGGCCAGGATGGCCACGCGTGGGATGGCGACCCGCGACGTGACATAGATGCCGCTGCCATGCCGGCGGACGATGACGCCTTTGGCCTCCAATGACCGGAGGGCGGTGCTCAGGGTCGCCAAGGAGATTTTGAGGCTTGAGCAAAGTTCGCGCACCGATGGGAGCCTGGCCCCGGGGCCAAGGCTGCGTGCGAGTTTTTCCAAATCTCCGGCCACGGAGGCCGATTTGCTCCTGCGTGCCGTGCGGGGAGGGAGGGCGTTTGCCAACTGTTCTGCGAAACATCATAACACAAGGTCCCACGGTTGGTGCCACGCCAGTCTGAACAGGGGCGTACTGAAGGTGCCAGGTATCCTGGCTTGCCTGGCCGCCAACCTTATGCCGACGATGCCCCCTCCTGAGCAAACGCAGATGTCCGCACCCGGCAGGAAGCCTCTGTTGGCTGGGCTCAGGGATCTTTTTAGCATCCGGTACCACATCCGAAGGCTCAAAGAGGACATCTCGGCGACCAAGTCGGCCCTGGAGCGGCGCAAGGCCCTCCACGACGGCCAAGCGACCGAAGAAGAGTTGCCCGACATTTTCCGAGGAAAGCTGATGGGGGTTTTCTTTGCCACCGGCTGGACAAACCTGCTCGGCATCATGGCCGGGGGGTTTTTGCAATACCGGTTCGGCAACGGGCTGTTAGGGCTATACGCCACGCCGCCGCTTTGTTTCACGTTTACGGCGGTGGCATTCCAGATCGGCTGGTGGTTCGACAACAAGCCCATTTACCGTTCGGTCGCCGAGACCCCCGGGGGGCGCTTCCTGGCCTTGCAGCGCGACATGGTGCCGGTGCACCGGGCTTCTCTGCCGATAGCCATCGGATTTTCACTGATGAATTACGTGATTCTCTCGCCGTTGTATTTGCTATTGGAGTGGATCAACCCGATGTTGGCCAAAAACACCCCGGCGGGGGCCCTGATCATGGTAATCGAGTTCTTGTTTGTCGGGGGCACGTTCGTCCGGTTGATGGGCGACTTTTTTGACCGCCACGGATATACGTTGGCGGCCAAATACCGGGAAATCTGCGTCGGCAATTAGAGTTTTTGAAGGTGGGCGACGATGTCCCTCGCTGCATGGGGAAGGGCCTGGCCCAAGGCCGCTTGCGACATTTGCGCCAGCTTTTCGTCGGTCAGCGCTTGCAGCGTTGGTGCGATGGCGTTTTCTTGCCGGACGATGACCCCGGCCCCGCAATCGGCCAGGAACCGGGCGTTCCCTTCCTCCTGCCCGGGAATGAGGAACGGTTGGTAGACCATGAACGGGATCCCGCTCGCCAGGCTTTCAAAAGTCGTCAACCCGCCCGGCTTTGAAACGATGAGGTGGCTCGACTGCATGAGCCCGGCCATCGTCACATGGTCGACCAGCCCCAAGATGGCAACGCCCTGGTCGTTGGCAAAGGCCCTTTCCATTTCGTGTTTGAGGGCCTCGTTGCGCCCCGTGACGACCTTCGCCTTCCATCCGGTGGTGCGCAAAGCCCGGACCGCGCCTTCCAGCGGGCCGCCGCCGATCCCGCCGCTGGAAACGATTGCGGTCTTTTCCCCGGACCAGGATCGGGAATGCGTGTGCTCGGCAAAAACGGGGTGGATTGGGATGCCGGTGACGGCGGAATGCCGACCGATGCGGGGGAGTCGGCGGATCAGCACTTTGCGTGACCACTCTTGCGGCACGAAAAAGTAATCTGGCCGCCCGCGCAGCCACATCCGGTGGACGTAAAGGTCGGTGACGACAATGCCGATCCGGAACCCGAACTCCCTCCGGAGCGGGACCAGCCGGGGCTGGGGCAGGCTGTGGGTGCAAACCACCCAATCGGGCCGGAAACGTTCCACCGCCTCCCGGATGCCCCGGGTGAACACGTAATCCAAACCGGTTTGGAAGCCGAAATTGAAGAGCGGGCGGTCGGAAGTCTTATAAAGGTGGCCCCACATTTTGGGCCGATCCTTGACCAATTTTTCGTATCCGCCCCGGTACCACATCGTGAACCCCGGCGGCGTGAAATCGAGCACGTCTACCACTTCAGCGGCAAGCCCGGCGGAATGGGCTTCGGCTTCCACGGCATAGGCGGCAGACATGTGCCCGTTGCCCGTGGAGGCGCTCAAGATCAACAGCCTGGGTTCACCCATCCGGTTGTTGCCTTGCCTCCAGTTTGCGCGCCCGTTTGATCAGCGTCCAGATCCGCCACCGGTTGAGCCTTTGCAAGACGGCACACCCGAAATCCCCCCAGAGGACGAAAACGGTATAGGGGATCGCGAGCCAGAGTTTGTGGCTAGCCGCGAACCAGATCGGCAAAAGGTCGATGGCGGCCATGGTCAAATGGACGCACTCGCTGACCCGCGACCCGTTTTCGAACCGCACGACTTCGGCCATTCCCGACCCGACGTATTCGACCGTCTTCCCGGCTTCCCGTTCTTCCTTAGTCAATCTGAGGCGGTCGATGACGAATTCGACCAGGATCTTGAACCAAAACCCGCCGGTGATCCGGTAGAAGGTCTCGGTTTCCCACTTTTTGGGGGCAAAGTACCATTCGCCCCACACTTCGCTTTTGACGACCTCGGTACTTTTGGGGCGGCCTTCGACTCCTTTGATGTGTTGGAGCACGGCGGCTTTGTAGGCCTCCATGGCCAGCAAGGCCGTGTGCAGGGCGATCAAAGCGGCAAAGATGCCGGTCACCCATCCCCCGTTGAATTTGAGCAGCATCAGCAGGATTGGCAGGTGGAAAACCATCCGCCAAAAATTGGCACGGCCAAAGTAGCGCGTGCCGGCGCGCATCTCTGCGACTTCTTCGGCAGAAAACCGGTCACAAGTTGGGGCATCGGCAATCGAAGGCAAGGCGTCTTCCCCGGTTACCCGGCAAGTGAACAGGTGCAACGCCCGCAAACCGAGAATTTCCAGGACCTTGATCACCATGCCCTCATTTGGCCGAGAACATCTCGGAACGGCTGAGACGGGGCCGCCACCCTTTGGATGCCGGGGTCTCGGGATTGAGCCAGAGGAGCTCCAGCCGGCCATCGGCGTGTTCGACCACCGCCGTGCAGTTTTCAACAAAGTCCCCGGTGTTGACATAGAGGAACCCGTCTGGTTGCTCCACAATCTGTGGCCGATGGACGTGCCCGCAAACCGCGCCATCGAATCCGGCCTCGCGGGCGTAGTCCATCACCAATTCTTCATAGTGGGTGGCCTTGCCGATGAATTTTTTGATTGAGCGTTTGGTGACCGTGGTGAAGTCAATCGGGTGTTTGCCATCTTCACTGCGTTTGCGGTTGAGACTGGCGTTGGCTAACCCAAGAACTTCATAGGCCCAAGCCCCCACAAAGGCGATGGGCTGGTACTTGGTGCAACTGCGGTCAAAGACGTCCCCGTGGACAACGAGGAGGTCGCGTCCGTCGGCGGTTTCGTGGTGGAAGCTGGGTTCGATGTCGATGTTGCCGAGTTGAACCCCATGCACGCGCCGCATAAATGCGTCGTGGTTGCCGGGCGTGTAACGGACGGTGGTCCCGCGGCTCCCATGCTCCAAGATCTCCCGGATGATGCCGGTTGCGGTCGGACCCCATTTGCGGTCCTTTCGCCCAACCCACCCGTCGATGAGGTCGCCAACGATGTACAGGTACTCCGTCTGGAACGATTCGAGGAACCGGAGGGCCTGTTCCCCTCTTGAGCCGACGGCGCCGATATGGACGTCCGAGATGAACACGGACCGGTATTCGTTGCGTTCCGACATCGGTTGGTGCGCAGTTGCGCCAGCCGGATTGTACGCGATCTGCCCTTTCCGGTCTGAGCGCAAGGCACGGGGACACGATTGCCGTGTAAGATCGTTAACCGATCCAACGCATGGCCACCGCAGCCCCGGCACCGGCACCGACCGCCGCAAACATCCCCCAACCACCCTATTGGGCCGGGATTTGGCCGGTAGCCGCCACAACCTTGCTGATCCACCTCGCTTGCATCGGTGGGTACGGCTATTTCCGGGACGAACTCTATTACCTGGCTTGCGCCAACCGCCTGGATTGGGGGTATGTGGACCACCCGCCCCTTTCGGTGGCCGTGCTCAAACTGTTCACATCGGTTTTGGGGACCCACTTGTGGGCCGTGCGCACCCCAGGGATCTTGGCGGGCTGCGGGTCGGTCATCCTTTACGGCTTGGTTGCGGCACGGCTCGGCGCCGGCCGGCTGGCCCAGACGATGGCCGCCATTTTTGCCGGCCTCACCCCCGTTTATGCGGTTGTCAGCCATTTGTATTCGATGAATGGGATCGACATCGCCCTTTGGGCGGGGGCCGCTCTGCTCTACTTGTGTTCGGCGGACGAGAGCCGCCGGAAGCTTTGGCTTTGGCTAGGGCTTGTCTGCGGCCTAGCGATGCTGAACAAGCTGAGCGGCTTTTGGCTCGTGGCCGGCCTGGGATGCGCCACCCTGTTCAGCCCCCGGCGGGCCGAATTGAAAACGGTTTACCCGTGGGCGGCGGCGGGCATCGCGTTTGCCGTCTTCTTCCCGCACTTCGTTTGGCAGAACGAGCACAACTGGGTCACACAGGAGTTTGTCCGCAACGCCGCCCAGTTCAAAATGGTGCCCCAACCGCCTTGGATTATTTTGGGGGTGCAGGCGGTGGTGACCAATCCGGTCATGGCCACGCTGTGGGTACTCGGTGCTTATTGGGCGTTGCGAAAACCGGAATGGCGCCCCTTTGCCTTGACCTACTTCCTGGTGATCGGCATCCTTTTGCTTTCGATGCGGAGCCGGGAGAACTACCCGGCGCCCTCCTATGTTTTTGTCGTTCCGTTCGGGGCCATCGTCTTTGGCGAGTGGCTCAAGGCCTCAAGGGCCCGGTTCTATGCGATGCTGGCCGTGTTCGTCCCAGTTGGAGTCTTTTGTATTTCCCTTGCTCTCCCATTGTTGCCACCCCCTCGGGTTGAAGAGATTGCCGAAAAGAGCCAGGTGGATGTCCCTTCTGCCGAAAAAGGGGCGAAATCGCCGATGCAAGGGTTCGCGGATATGTTCGGCTGGCCAGAAATGGCTTCTGCCGTCAGAGCCGTTTGGTTGGGCTTGCCCGAGGATGAACGGCTCAGAACCCCGGTTTTTGGCATGAACTATGGTGAGAGCGCGGCCTGTTGGTACTTCAACCGCAATGAACCCGGGTTCAAGGTCATTGGGCGGCACAACCAGTATTGGCTTTGGGGGCCCGGCGATTGGGATGGGCGGACCCTAGTGGTCATCGGCGAACCGACCCCGGCCATCCTCGATTCTTTTGAATCGGCCCACATGGTGGCCCAACTCAATTCTCCCAATTCGGTGCCCGAAGAAGCCCATGCCCCGATCACGATTCTGCGGGGCCTCAAGAAGCCGGTTGTGCAATTTTGGCGGGAAATCCGCCACATTCAATGACCGCAAAACCCCGTAGCCCTGCCTGAGACCGGGTGGGCGGCAAGTTGGAACAACCCTCTTGGAGTCCCATTTAGGGGCTCTGGATGCTTGCCGTTTCATGAAGGCCCAATTCAGCCAAGACCATATCCCCCCAGTACCGGTCCAGCCCCCTCACTTCCAATTGCAGGTGGCGGGGCAGGTTGGGCGCGTCTTGGCACCGGCGGAGGCGAAACAGGCGGAGCCAGACAGCGGCCGACGGCAAGAGCCGGAAGGCGGAGCAAGGGCCGGGAACGCGGCTGGCAGCCCCGCCGCTGAGCTGTCCCCTCAAGCCCTCAAGGCGAAGTCGCAACTCGAAGGGGCGCAAACGACGTTGCACCAACTCGGCGACTTGTTGGACGGGTTAATCGAAGGTGTTGCCGCATCGGGGTTTGGACCCCAAAGCACCCGTCAAAACCAAAGGCTCCTCAAAGGGGCCGTCAGTATCGGCCGGGAAATCCTCGCCCAGGCCGAAGCCGATGGCAACCCCCTGTTCCGCGTAAGCACGGCCGACCTTTACAGCCACTCACGCCCGGTTGCCGTCCGGCAGGCGGCGGCGGCCTATGGGGCGGCGGCTTCGTTTGCAAAGGAAGCGGCGGGCGACCCACCGGTCATCCGCCAGACCCAACAGGTTGTCCAACAGCATATCACTGGACCAGATGGAATCCTTTCTGCCCTCCAAGACCAAGCGGACAATGGCCCCTTTTCAACCGACCGTGTGAAACGAAACCTGAGGGAAGCCAAAGAGACGGTCGACGGAATCCGGTCGGTGGTCGCCCGGTTCCAAGCGCAAGACAGTCAAAAATTCCGTCCGGTCGACCGGGCCGTTTAAGTGACGAGCTTTTTCCATTCGTCGAGCTTGAGCAGCGCCTCGAGCGGCGAGAGCCTGTCCACATCCAACCCCTTGAGGGCTTCGACCACCGCGTGGGGTTCGGCCTCGAATAGGGTGAGTTGCATCCGGTTGAGGGAGGCCGGGACTTCGAGTTCTTGCCCGCGACCCTCCAATGAATTCAGGACTTCTTCCGCACGGCGGAGGACGGGTTGAGGCACCCCGGCCATTTTGGCGACGTGGAGCCCGTAACTCCGGTCTGTGCCGCCCGGGAGCACCTTGTGGGCCCAGATGATTGTGTCGCCCCTCTCTTCAACGGCTACCCGGAAGTTGGCGACCCCCGGGGTTTGCCCGGCGATCTGGTTGATCTGGTGGTAATGGGTGGCAAAAAGTGTTTTGGCCCGGATGCTGGCCAGGTGTTCGACCATGGCCCAGGCAATGGCCAAACCGTCATAGGTGCTGGTGCCCCGGCCGACTTCATCGAGGACGACGAGGCTCCTTTCTCGGGCATTGTTGAGGATGTTGGCGCTCTCCACCATTTCGACCATGAATGTGCTTTGACCAAGGGCAATTTCATCTTTCGCCCCAATGCGGGTGAACACACGGTCGCAAATGCCCATCCGGCATTTATCGGCGGGGACGAAGCAACCGATTTGGGCCATGCAGACGATGAGTGCCGCTTGCCGGAGGTAGGTTGATTTCCCGCTCATGTTCGGTCCGGTGAGGACAATCAGGCGGGTGGGGTCGCCCAAATCCAGGTCGTTGGGGATAAAGGTTCCGACACCGGCATCGACAACGGGATGGCGGCCATTTTCCACGGTCAGGACGTCTTCGTCTACGATTTCTGGCTTGACGTAATGGCGGGCCAAGGCGACTTCGGCAAAGGTGGCGAGAACATCGAGTTCGGCGATGGTCCGAGCGGTTTGGAGGAGGGCGGGGCCGTTGCGGGCAACAAGGTCGCGCAGCCGGCAAAAGATGTCGTATTCCAGTTCGTCGGCTTTTTCTTCCGCCCCCAAAACGGCCGATTCGTGTTCTTTGAGCTCGGCAGTGATGTACCGCTCGGCATTGGCCAAAGTTTGCTTGCGGATGTAATGCCCGGGAACTTTGTCCGCATGTTGCCGCCCAACCTCCAGGTAATAGCCGAAGACGGAGTTGTAGCCCACTTTGAGTTTTTCCAGGCCGGTTGCCGCCCGTTCCTTGGCTTCCAATTGGGCGATGTACCCTTTGCCGTCCCGGGAGAGGCGCCGGAGTTCGTCGAGTTCCGGGTCGAACCCGGGTTTGACGACGCCTCCTTCGCGGGCGGTGGCGGGGGCGTTGTCGGCGACGGCTCGGCGGAGTTGGTCGGCAAGGGGCTCGTGATCCCCAAATCCGTCCTTGAGCGTTTTGAGGTGGCCGAGGGCGATTTTACCGACGGCGTTTTCGATGTCGGGCAGGGCTTCCAGCGAGTCGCGGAGCCCGAGCAGGTCGCGGGGCGTGGCCAGCCCGCCCGCGCAGCGCGACACCGACCGCTCGATATCGCAAAGCCGTTTGAGCGCCTTGCGCAGGTCGCTGCGCACCAACACGTGTCCGCAAAACCTCTCGACCGCCCCCAAGCGGTTGGTGATCGCTTCCGGATTGAGGAGCGGCTGTTCGATCCATCGCCGCATCAGCCGGGCCCCCATGGTCGTGACGGTTTCGTCCAAAACGCTGAGCAGGGTGTTGCGCCGACCGCCATCGGCAAGGTTCTGGGTGAGTTCCAGGCTCCGCCGGGTACCGGGGTCAAGTTGCATGAACCCGTCCGTCGAATAATAGGAAATCGCCGACACATGCCCAAGCCCGATCCCGTTGGTCCGGGCGTAATCCAACACCATGGCCGCGGCGACCGATGCTCCAGGCCGCCCTTCCAACCCGAACCCTGCGAGCCCGCTGACTTCGAAATGCCCGCAGAGGATGCGGTCGGCCTTCCGGGCATCCAGGCTGTCCCTTACTGTCGAAGGGATGCCGAGCCCGTTCGCAACCGTTTCTTCGACCCCGGAGGCCGTCTTTTCGGCGTAGAGCAGTTCTGCCGGCATGAGCCGGGCCAGCTCTTGGAGGATTTTTTCAGCGACGTGGCCGCCAACGACTTCGGTGGCCATGAATTCGCCGGTTGAAGGGTCGAGGGTCGCAATGCCGGCCTTTCCATCGATGACGCAAAGGGCGGCCAAAAAATTATTCGCGCCCGGCGCGAGCATCGAATCTTCCATGAGCGTCCCTGCCGTCAGGATGCGGGTGACCTCGCGCTTGACAAGCCCCTGGGCCTTTTTGGGGTCTTCGACTTGGTCGCACAAAGCGACCCGATGGCCCATCCTCACCAATTGGGCCAGGTATTTCTCAACCGAGTGGAACGGCACGCCGGCCATGGCGATCCTCCCGTTCTTGCCGTCTTCTCGGCCGGTGAGCGTAATTTCAAGGGAATTCGCCGCCGTTTCGGCGTCTTCCCCATAGAATTCATAAAAATCGCCGACCCTCATCGCCATCAACACCCCCGGATGGGCTTCCTTGGCTCGGAAGTACTGTTGGAGCATCGGGGTCTGGGGGGTGAACGCCAAGTCTCTAGTATGCCGGATGGCTGGCCGCCGGCTCGGCGCGCCGACCAGCTAAAATAGGAGTGCGGCGATGAAGAACCTTTTGATCCGATGGGCGGCTTTGGTGGCCTCGATTGTCGGGGCGAGCTATTTGACGAACATGGTGATCCCCAAGGGGATTGAGATCTCGCCGACGTTCAACGGGGTCATGACCCTGTTTGTGGGCGCGGCCCTGCTCGCGGTGGTGAACGCAACGCTTGGCAAGATCTTGAAATTCATTTCCATGCCGATTAGCTGCATGACCTTGGGATTGTTCGCCTTGGTCATCAATGCGGCTCTGTTTTGGGCCGTCGGCAGCCTGGGCATGGGATACAAAGTGAACGGGTTCTTGGCCGCGTTGGTTGGTTCTTTGCTTGTTTCGGCGATCGGGGCCGTGCTCCACATGTTTGTTCCCGATGAGAAAAAAGAGGACTAACCGGCACCTGCAATCCTTTTTGCCCCGGGCCGACCTCTACCGGTATGTCGCCCTGGCGGGCGGGGGCTTTTTCGTTCTGCTGCTCGGGATCCACATGAGCTTCCAGTTTGTCCTCCGGACGGCATTTGCCGGGGTCGGCGAAGCCTGGGATTCGTTTGCCGCATCGTTTTCCAGCACATCGGATGGGCGGCAGCTGACCCACTTGGTGGGCGGGTTGATGATGGCAGTCGGAGGCTACGCCGTCTACCGGGGCGTGCGCGGCTTTTTCAAGCGTTTGGCCATGGGCGGCCCCACCCCGGCGGCGGGTGGCAAGGCCCTGGTGGGGAGTTACATCAAGCGTCAGCAGTTGGCCCGCGGACCCCGCATCGTCGCGCTGGGGGGCGGCACGGGGATGTCCACGCTTCTCCGGGGCCTCAAGCAATATAGTTTGAATATCACGGCCATCGTCACGGTGACCGACGACGGCGGGAGTTCTGGCCGGCTGACCCAAGAAATGGGGATCATTCCGCCGGGCGACCTCCGCAACTGTCTTGTCGCGCTCGCCGATGCCGAAAAGCGGATGACCGACCTCTTCCAATTCCGATTTTCGCAAGGTGCGGGCGCGTTGAGCGGCCACAGCGTCGGCAACCTGATGTTGGCCGGCTTTGTGGAACAGGCAGGCGGCGATTATGACGAGGCGCTGATCCTGGCGAGCGAGGTTTTGGCGATCCGGGGCCGGGTCATTCCTTCCACAACCGACCGAGTGACGCTGCGGGCCCTTATGGAAGGCGGATCCACCTTGCAAGGGGAGACGACCATTGTCGAATCGGATCTCAAGATCCAGCGCATCTACCTTGATCCCCCTCACGTCCGACCGCACCCTGCCGCGATCGAAGCCATTCGAGAAGCTGATTTGATCTGCATTGGTCCGGGGAGTGTTTACACGAGCATCGTCCCGAATCTGTTAGTGCCTGGCATCGCCGAAGCCGTGCTGGAATCCGATGCCTTGAAAGTGTATATCTGCAACGTGATGACGCAACCTGGTGAAAGCGACAAGTTCTCGGCGGCCGAGCACGTCGTTGCCCTGCAGGCAAACGTCCCCAACCGGGTTTTTGACTACGTGTTGGTGAACACGGCCACCCCCCACCAAGACTTGCTGGCCAAATACCGGGCCTCAGACCAAGATTTGGTCGTGGCCGATACAGACCGGATTAAACAAATGGGCTATAAGCCGATTCCGGGCAACTTCATGTCGGAATCCGACTATGTTCGCCACGACCCGTTGCGGATCGCGGCCCGGCTCATGGATTTGCTGAGGAGGCCATGAAAGGGATTGCTGTGATCCTGAGCGGCCCCAGCGGGGTCGGCAAAGACACCGTCATCGACCGCTGGTGTGAATTGGACCAAACGGTTGAACGCGTGGTGGCTTGCACAACCCGCAAACCGAGGCTCGGTGAGGTGGACGGGGTCGCCTACCATTTTATGGATCCGGCTCGGTTTGAAGAGATGGCATCACAGGGATTCTTTTTGGAGTATAAAAACGTCCACGGAAACTATTACGGAACCCCTAGGATTCAGCTAGAAGACATGGTGAGGGCCGGGAAGAAGGCGATTCTAAAAATCGACGTCCAAGGTGCATTGCAGATCATGCAAGCCCAACCCAGCATCCTCTCGGTGTTCTTGCTGCCTCCCAGCCGCGCGGAATTGGCCCTTCGGCTCCGCAACCGTGGGACTGAGAGTGACGAAATGTTGGAGCACAGGCTCAAAAATGCCGAATGGGAGATGGATCAGGCCGTGCATTACCGATATCGGATCATCAACCATTCGGTTGATGCCTGCGTGGCCGAGATCATGCGGATTGTGGAGGAAGAATGCCGGATGTCGTCTTAGGAGTTTGCGGTTCGGTGGCCGCCTACCGCGCATGCGATTTGGCTCGCGACCTGATGCGCGCCGGGTGCACGGTTCGGGTCTGCCTCACCGATGCCGCCCAGAACTTTGTCACGGCGGCCCAGTTCGAGGCCCTAACCGGCCAACCGTGCCTGGCCGATACATTCGAAGAGCCGGAAAGGGGCCGCATGGCCCACATCGATTGGGCCCGCAAAGCCGACCTGGTTTTGATCGCGCCCGCCACCGCCAACACCCTCAACAAGGTCGCCAACGGGATTGGCGACGACATGCTGACCACTTTGCTGCTGGCTTCCACCTGTCCGATTGTGGCCGCACCGGCCATGAACCCGGCCATGTACCAGCATCCTGAGACGCAATCCAGCCTCGCCAAGCTCACCTCCCGAGGCGTTCTGTTCATCGAGCCGCAAGAAGGCGACGTCGCCTGTGGAGAGAACGGGCAAGGGAAACTGGCCGCCAACCGCGAAATTGTCGAATTCGTGGGCACTGTTTTGTGCCGGAGCAAACTCCTTGCTGGCAAAACCTTGCTCTTGACGAGCGGACCGACTCAGGAACCGGTCGATTCGGTTCGATACCTCACCAATCGGTCGAGTGGGAAAATGGGGGTAGCCATGGCCCGCGCCGCAAAGCTGATGGGGGCGGAGGTCACCATGGTCGCCGGGCCAAGCCAGGCAATCGCCCCCCGAGATGTCACCGTCGTGCCCGTGCAGACAGCCAAAGAAATGCTGGAGGCATGCCGCCGTCACGTGGCATCGGCCGACTGGGTCATCGGCTTAGCGGCGGTTGCCGATTATAGGGTGGCGGGGGCGGCTCAGACGAAAATCCGGCGGACAGAAGACGACTTGGTGCTCACATTGACGCCAAACCCGGACATCATCGCCACCTTGGCATCGGAAAACTTGGACAAGACAGTCATTGCCTTTGCCGCCGAACCGGGGATCGACCCAGAATACATTGCCGACAAACTCAAGCGGAAAGGGGTCGCTGCCATGGCCGTCAACGACATCTCCAACCCTGAAATCGGGTTTGGGTCGGACGAAAACGAACTCACCCTCTACTTTGCCGGCGGCGCGGTCGCAAAATCGGGGAGGCGTTCGAAACTGGCCTGCGCCCTTTGGATGTTGGAACAGCTCGCGGAAAAGCTTTAATTCCTGGTCAGGACAAGCTCCGCACCCGCTTCCCCACTGCCAAACAAGCCCTTGACGTGGGCCTTCAGCGACTTCCATCGGCCTGACTGGGCATCGATTTTCCACTCGCCTTTGCCGATTTCAGTGTGCGAGCGATCATCGGACCCAATCGTGAAGGCGACGGTGGCCACGCCGTCGGCAACCGACGTCAGTTTGTAGCTGATGCGGGCCCCTTCGAACCCTCCTTCGGGTTTGTAAGCATATTGCCAGCCCCCGCCAATGGGGACGGGTGATTCGGGAGAGATGAACGTCCGCAAGACGGCGAAAAGCCAAATATCGCCTTCGGGTCCATTGGGCTTCCGCAAGAACTCCTTCACGGCGCCACGTTCGTTGAATTCCACCATCGTCTTGGTGGTTCGGGTGTCTTTGATCTCTTCCCCGCCCATGCGGACAAGCGATCCTTTGCCCACGGTCTCCGCCTCATATCCATCGGCGTCGACTTTCATGACGGTTTGAACCAAAACAGATTCGATTTCCAGCGGATTGGCTTTGTCCAAGCTTTTGAAAACCATCGAAAAGGATGTGGCGTCACCCGCCTTTGGTTCCCATTTGAGGGAGTAATCCTCTGTCGGGGCCAATCTCAAAGCGGCGAAGAAAGCAAGGCTGAACACCGTCATACTCATGGGGTTAGACGGTCAAGGACACAAGTCCGGTACTACCCGAGAGGTCGAATGATGAGGATCCAGGCTTTGATGTGCTGTTTGGCGGCCGGGGTGTTGGCCCTAGGCCAAGTCCCAACTGATTTGCTGCTGCAATATCCCGTGCCCAACTTGTTCGTTTCCGGTGGCAAAGCGGTTTATGTGCTGCCGCCTCGCCAGGTGTTTTTTGGATCGGTGAGCCCGGTGGAAGTCCGGGACGACTCGCAGTACCTGGCCTTTATCGGCGACCAGGATGGCAACCAATCGATCCCCGACCCGTCGCCCTATCGCGGATACACCTTCAATGTTGGCCCCCAAAAGGCCCTTTACCTTTTGAACCTTGCCTCCGGCGAGACGGTGAGGTTGGCAGGCTTACCCGACTCGGACAACTTCGTCATTTCTGATCTCCACTGGTTGACGGGGTCGAAAGAGTTATATCTCTCCGGATACAAAAATGAGGACGCCTTTGCGATCCTCTATGAGCCGGAAAGCAAGAGGCTGGTCGATATCCGGATGGCCGATGCGCCGGCAAAAAACATTTTGCCGCTCCTGGTTGCGGGGCAAGATGCCGTTGTGTTTTTTGAGCCGATCGGCGGCAAAGGGGGAACAACCCGACTTTCAATCTATTCGATTGCCGGGCGAACGTGGAAGACGGTGCAGCTCGATGCCAACGGTGCAAGCTTTTACAGCGATGGCCAGCACATTTATTCCGTGGCATACGACCGGGAAATTGACGACATCCGGGCGATTCAAGAATTCGACGTCGCTTCCGGCCGTTTGGGTCCGGTTGTCCACCCCATGCATGAGGTTCAAAAATATCCGCCCTACAACGTTTGGGTGGACAAAGGCAACGTGATAATCGGCGAAGGGTGGGATGGCCAGCAGTTTTCAAAGACCGAAGGGCGGCCAGCCAACATCCCTGTCCGGATCCCGGCCGAGGCGTTTTGGGCTGGCTGCACCAACGATGGCCGGTTCGCCTACTCCGTGGATCGCAGCGGTTTGAACCTCATCCCGCTCAAGGCGCTGACCGATGCCGAATTCGAAGCCCTGTTCCGGGACAACGTCCGGAACCAAGCCATGAGGCGAGCCAAACAGGTTGCGACCGCCATGATGATCTACGGGTCTGATTACGATGATCTGTTGCCGCCGGTGGACGATTGGCAAAGCCGAATCGACCCTTATATGAAAAATCGGGAGTTGGCCAACGGATTCGTTTACCTGCTCAATGGCGACGATTTGAGCAAGATCTCCGATCCATCCAACACCACGCTCGGGGTGGTAGACACCCCCTTTGGGAGCGCGACGGTTCGCGCCGATGGCTCTGTTGTTTGGAAGGATCGCCCGAAGACGGCAACCCTCCGGTCTATTGGCCAGGATTAGAACGCCAGGCCACAATATTCGGCCAAACCCTTGAGTTCTCGGGCCAGGCTTGTGAACTGGTCGCCATCCAGGGCTTGAGAGCCGTCGCTGAGTGCCTCCTCGGGGTCTGGATGCATTTCGACCATCACCCCATCTGCGCCGGAAACAAGGGCGGCTTTTGCCATGGGGCCAACCAGGCTGGCAACCCCTGTCCCATGGCTGGGGTCGACCACGACGGGCAAGTGAGTCAGGCTTTTGAGGACCGGGACGGCATTAAGGTCCAAGGTGTTGCGCACATATGTCTTGTCCAGAGCAAGCACACCCCTCTCGCACAAGACGACCTGCTGGTTGCCTTGGTTGAGAATGTATTCGCTTGCCAGGAGGAATTCGTCAATCGTTGCCGAGGGGCCACGCTTCAGGAAAACCGGCTTCCCGCTTTTGCCAGCTTCGATGAGTAGCGGGAAATTCTGCATGCTCCTTGCGCCAATCTGCAACATATCGCAATGTTCGGCAACAACTTCGACCTTCTCGGCCGACATAACTTCGGTGATCGTCGCCAATCCGGTCTCGCCGGAAACCTGCTTCATGATTTGGAGGCCTTCTTCTTGCAATCCTTGGAAAGAATAGGGAGATGTACGTGGCTTGAAGGCCCCTCCCCGGAGCATTTTTGCGCCGGCGGCCTTGACGATATCGGCGGCTTTGCGGAATTGCTCGTAGCTCTCAACACTGCAAGGCCCTCCGATCAAGGTGAACGCCCCTGGGCCAAATCGGGCCCCGCCTGCCGAAACCGCCGTCCGTTCTGGCTGGAACTCCAGGCCAGCGAGTTTGAATGGGCTGGAGGTTTGTGTGACCTTACTGACGAACTCCAACCGGCCAAGGACCGCTTCCAGGTCGATCCGCTGGTCGTGGCTCAGGCTGGCCGGGATGCCAACCGCCCGCCGGGGTTCGCCGGGCAGAACCAGCGGCTCGATCCCCCGGTTCCGGATGATGGAGCAAACCTGGTCGATCTGGGCATCGCTTGCCCCCACCTTCATCAAGATCAGCATGGCAATGGTCAGGATACCGATTCAACCCGTGTGGCCCAGGCGGCTGGCAATTGTGCGGAGCAGTCCGGCGACCATCGGTTTGCTCAAACATTCGTTGCGGCTTTCGCAATGGGGAGACAGGGTGCAAAGTGGGCACCCATCGCGGCATCCGCACAAGCTCAAGAGCTGCGCCGCCTGCATGACGAGACCGACTCTCTGTCGGAACAGTTGTTCGGAAAAGCCCAACCCACCCGGCGCAAGATCATACAGATAAACCGTTGGGGACAAAGTGTCGGGAGCGGCGACAAACCAGCTTGAGCCGATGTCCCGCCGGTCGCAACCGGCGATTAGGGGGGCTACAGCCGCCAAAACGTGCTCCAAGGCATGGATCCCAGGAGCCGCGGCTTCTGGGCTCGGCCCGATGCCAAAATCTGCGCCGAGTTCGAACGAAATCCGCATGGCGACCGTGTCCATCGTTCGACTAGCCGGGTCAAGCGGCACCTCGGCCAAAATTTCACTTCCTCGGGAACTGATCATCCGGTAGCCGGTGACGAGGGTCGTGGCGCTCACCGCTTGCAGGGAGAGTTTGAGCCCGTTGCGGGATTCGGCCTCGAGTTCCGCGCGAGGTTCAATCAGGCTTTGGACAATGGGCTGGGTGTGGTAATCGCCGTCGAACTGGTCGCACTGGATGGCTTTGCCGTCTCCGCTCCGGCCCGTGACGATGTAGGATTCGCCCCGGTGCAGGTGCACCGCCCCGGTGTGGGCAAACTGCATCGCCCGCCACTCTTCCATGTCCCCGAGGGAAACCCCGGCGGCAAATAGCGGTACCGAATCCAAATCCGCGCTGCGGATGGAGAACTCGCGCGAGGGCGGGGTGAACGCCGGGTAGAAGAGCATGCCCGCCGATTCTGCCAGTTCCCCGCTATCGATGAGGTCTTGGGCCGCCGGCCGGGCTCCATAAGAGTCGATTTCTGACCAAGTCAGGGGGCGCTCGGCGGCGGCGCACTTGAGTTGCCGGGCCGCGATAAGGGGGTTCCCGACACTGGCGACGCAGGGTTCAGGTTCGCCAACGAGGAGGTTGATCCGCCGAGCCAGGTACTGCTCCATGGGATCCGCATGGGCAAGCATCAACGCCATGCCGGATCTCCCCGCCCGCCCGGCCCGTCCGGACTGTTGCCAAAAACTCGACCGGCTGCCCGGGTACCCGTTCATCACAACAAGATCCAATCCCCCGATGTCGACTCCGAGTTCCATCGCATTGGTTGCCGCCACACCGCGCAGGGAACCGCCGAACAACCGGCGCTCGATCTCCCTGCGTTCGTCCGGCGTGTACCCGCCTCGGTAGGCATCAATCCACGCCGGGTCGCCGCCGACATTGCCGAGTTCTTGCCTGGCCGCCCGCAACAACAGCTCGACTCCGTTCCGGCTCCGGCAAAAGACCATGGTCTTGACGCCGTTGGTCACGGCCTCGGCGAGGATTCCCGCGCACTCGACGGTTGGGCTTTTGATCTCGGCGGCCTCATCGCCCGGGGCTTCCACGACGACGATTTGCCTTTCGCCTTGCGGGGCCCCATCTCCGGCAACAAGGTGCGGTTCTCTCCCGGTGAGGGTCGAAAAGTGTTCTGTCGGGTTGGCAACCGTCGCGGAACAGGCGATGAGTTGCGGGCGGTTGCCGTGCCAGGCACAGAGTCTGAGCAACCTCCGCAATATCCAGCCCATATGACCGCCAAAAGCTCCGCGGTAAACAT
Organism: Armatimonadota bacterium; assembly: GCA_016789105.1. Classification (NCBI taxonomy): domain Bacteria; kingdom Bacillati; phylum Armatimonadota; species Armatimonadota bacterium. Next base: position 437,650 of record JAEURN010000008.1, on the reverse strand, counting down.
GGGCTTCGTCGATGACGACCAACCGGAGGTTCTTGAGGAACCGAAGCCAGTTTTCATGCCCGGGGAGCATGGCCAAATGGACCATGTCCGGGTTGCTCAACACAATGTTGGCCTGCCGGCGGATTGCCGACCGGTGCGCCCGTTCGGTGTCGCCATCATAGGTGGCGGCAAGCACATGGTCGCCGGGGATGAGCTTTTGAAGTTTGCCCAGTTGGTCTTGGGCCAAGGCTTTTGTCGGGAATAAGAAAAGGCACCGGGCGGCAGGTTCTTCCAGGCATGCCTTTAGGGCTGGGAGGGTGTAGCACAGCGACTTTCCGCTCCCCGTTCCCGTGACCACCATCAAATCGCGCCCTTGGGCGGCAAGCCGGGCGGATTCGGCTTGGTGAGAATAGAGGCTTGTGATGCCCTGCGCCGCCAACCAATCCTGGATGACGAAAGGCACGCAATCGGGGATCTTCTCGCAACGGCCATCTTGGGCTGGGATGATCGCAGCATGAACCGGCCTGCCGCCAAGAAGTTCCCCGATGCGCCGGGGTTCCACCATCAGTCCAACGCGTTGAGCACGTCGTTGGCCCCATCTTGAGACCGCATGGTCAGCCGGGCGGCGGCGATGCTGCCAAAGGTCAAAACGACCAGCGGGATCCCCATGAGGAGCATCGAAAAAATGTCGCCGCCGGGGGTGATGATGGCGGCAGCCGTCATCACGCCGACGGCAGCCTGGCGCCAATACCGGGTGATCGCTTCCGGACTGATGATGCCCAGCCGTGTGAGGAAGAAGACGATTAGCGGCAGTTGGAATCCGATGCCGAAAGCGAGGACCATTTTCACGCTGAACATAACGATATCCACCGGGTTTTGGTAGATAACCGGGTCTTTGAAATCGGTGGCCATTGAGGCGAACCAGCCAAAGGCCATTGGCAGGATCACATATCCGAGGACCGAACCCATGATGAACAACCCGACGGAAAATGGGACAACCGTTTGCAGGGGTTTTCGTTCATGGGGTCGCAACCCGGGCTTGACAAACCCCCAGAGCTGCATCACGGAAAGCGGGATTGTGAGGATGGCGCCGATGACGAATGCCATTTTGAGGTGGAACATGAATGGATCGCTCAACCCGCTCCAGACGACTTTGTAGGGGAAATCTTTGGGGAGCGAGTCCTTGACCATCGCGTTGATGTTGTCGAACACCGGCGGGGTGAGGAACCACCCGGCGGTCATGCCGATGCAGACGATCACCAAAATGCGGATAAGCCGAACCCGCAACTCTTCGAGGTGCTCACCTAACGTGAGGCGAAGCTCTTCGGGTTGTTCCGGAGAGCTTCGTCCATCTTGTTGGTCGAGCCGTTGCGCCATGCCCTGTATTATTGGCGATTGCGCTGGGGCTCCGGGGCCTTATTGTTCCAGGACGGTTGACCAGCGCGACGTTTGCCGCAGGATCATCTTGACCGGGGGTCCGCCGGCGCTGCCGCTGCCGCGACCGCCGAACCCTTGTCCGCCAGATGGGCCGTCGGGCCCAAATCCGGCGCCGTCGCCACGGCCGTTGTCTCCGCCATTTTCTTGGCCGGCCTGCAACATGAAGTTGAGCGGACCTTGGGACATGGCTTCAAAGTAGTTGTTGGTGAGGAAGATGCCGGGGCCGATGCGCTTGTCTCCGCCCGGAGGTGCGATCCCGCCCGGGTTGCCGCCGCCACCACCGGATTCACCGGCGCCGAGGGGTCCGCGCCGGCCTCCGCCAGCCGCGCCAGGGGCTCCGGCACCGCCGCCGCCTGCCCCGACTTCCACCAGGACTTCCGAGGTGAACCGGGTTTCTTCACGGATCATGATGCCGCGGTCGAGGGCGAACCATTGCACCGATTCAATTTTGAGCGACTGGGCGCTGCCTTGCACGCCTTCGATATTCTTGATGTTTTTGAGGTCGTTGGCGCCGAGCGAAAGTTCAGACCGGATTTTTGCGCAGGGATACCCTTGCTCCCACTCGACGGCTTCGAGGGTGGCCCGGCCGGTCAAGTTTTCGACCATATGTTCGACTTTGTCGCGGTTTTCAAGGTCGATATTGCCGAACGGGATGGCGGCTTCCCAGCTGTCGCCGACTTCCTTGCGGCCAGCCGGAAGGACTGGCGGCGGGAACAGCGCGAACAAGTCGGTGCGGGCGTCGGTGGAATCGCCGTCCCACGGGAAGTAGATGGGGAGCGAGGTGAAGACTTCGCGGCCGGTGTTGGTGATCCGCATAAAGATGGGGTGCATCTCATAGTCCATGAACTTCGTGGGGGTCGGGTTACCGACAGTCACGAGGTAGGCGTAATCTTTGCCCTTTTCCGGAAGGGCTTGCAGGCGGATCAGACCTTCGTTGCCATAGTTGTTCTGGTGGGCGACCAGGTAGCGCACAGATCGTTGGCCAAGCACGATTTCTGCGGCGCGCGAACCGAGTTGCGCCTGCGCTTGGCTGACAACAGAGACGGACGATTCATCCGTGCGGCGGTAGGAATACTCCTTGCCCGGATAGAACTTGTAGCGCATCAAAAAGCCGTTGGGGTTCTGGCCCTGGATCCCGGCGGAGTTGTCGAGAACCACCGTGACGCTAGACCGGTTGCGAACCTGGGGCGCCCCTTGGGTGTAAAAGTAGAGAACTGCTTCGATAGTGAGTTTGCCGTCGGGCAGTTTGTGGGCCTTGGTGTCCAGGCTGTAAACGTAATCGTTGCCTTCAAGGTCGGGCACCACGGCCTCAAGGAATTTGCCATTGACGAGGATGCCGATGTACTCCCCTTCTTGGATGCTGTTCTTGGGGATGCGGACTTTGACGACTTCGCGGACTTTGGAGCCGTCGGCGGGGCGCCGGATCGTAAACGTCCCTTGGGCAAACGCGCTCCCCACGGCAAGGGTCGCCAAAGCCACTGTGATCAAACGGTTCATGTCTTTCAATTCTCCGGTGCTAGTGCAACACCTGCGCACGCACGGCTCAACTGGATATTCTGACGCCAAGGGAGTCGCCGCACGTTACAGGCCCCGTGAGGAAAAACCCGGGTCGCACGGGGAAAATTCTACCCGGGCCGCCACGTTTTTGAGCCACAATTATACGCGACCCATGTCTGCTATTTCGCCTGACCTCGCCTCGCTCAACCCCCGCCAGCTTGAAGCGGTGCGGCACGCGGGCGGCCCCTTGATGATTGTGGCCGGTGCCGGATCGGGCAAAACACGGGTGATCACAACGCGGATCGCCCAATTGATCGCCGACGGCTGCCCCCCTTACCGGATTTTGGCCGTGACCTTCACCAACAAGGCGGCTAAGGAGATGCGTGAGCGGATCGAGGCTTTGGTCGGCCCGCCCGCAAAAGATATCTGGATGGGCACTTTCCACGCCCTGTGCGCCCGCATGCTGCGGATGGATGGCGAATCCGTGGGGCTGGATCGGAACTTTGTGGTGTATGACGATTCCGAGCAACTGAGCCTGGTCAAAGACTTGATCAAAGCCAAAGGGTACGACGATAAAGCCGTCCAAGCGCGGGGGGTATTGAGCGAGATCAGCCGCGCCAAGGAAAAATTGCTGACTCCCGGCAAGTACGGGGAACGGGCCTCCTCTTTCTTTGAGCGCACAGTTGCCGGGATCTACAAGGACTACCAGAAGCGCCTTGCGGCCGCCAACGCATTGGATTTCGACGACCTCCTGTTCCGGGCCGTGCAGATGTTGGAAGAATGCGCGCCCGTTCGCGAAAAGTACCAGGAGCGGTTCCTTCATGTTTTGGTGGACGAATACCAAGACGTGAACTTCACCCAGTATCGGTTGGCCGATTTGCTGGCGGGTAAGCACCGGAACCTGACCGTGGTCGGCGACGACGACCAATCGATCTACGGGTGGCGCGGAGCCGATGTCGGATTGATGATGCGGTTCACCTTGGATCACCCGGACGCCACGTTGGTGACCCTCGACCAAAATTACCGCTCGACTCAGAACATTTTGGGGGGCGCGCACTCCGTCGTGCGACACAACCGCAGCCGCAACGACAAAAAACTCTGGACGGCCAACGATTCTGGCGAACTGATCCAAATCGGCGAAACCGGCACCGAACACGACGAAGCGAGATTGGTTGTTGAGAAAATCCAGCGCGAGATCCGAACAGGCCGCCGGACATACGGCGAGTTTGCCGTGCTCTACCGCACCAATGCCCAATCCCGGGTCGTGGAAGAAGCGTTCTTGATGAACCAGATCCCCCACATCCTTGTTGGGGGCCAACGGTTTTATGACCGCAAGGAGGTCAAAGACATGATCGCCTACCTGCGCGTGGCTTGGAATCCGGCGGATGAGGTCGCGGTGCGCCGCACGGTCAACACTCCAACCCGGGGCATCGGTCCCACGGCCATCCAGAAGGCCGCAGGGTTTGCGACTGGGCAGGGGATCTCACTCTACGCCGCGTTAGGCGATCCCCGATTTGAGCAAGAGCTCCAGAAAAAGGCGCTCCACGGCATCCGTGCGTACCGCAAATGCATTGAGGATGCCCGCGAGATGATGGTGGCCGGGGCCGTCACGCCCGTGCTGAAACACGTGATGCAAGCCAGCGGATATTTGGACGAACTGAGGGCCGAACGGACCGAAGAAGCCCAAAGCCGGCTTGACAACCTTCAAGAATTGGTCAACGTGACCGCCCAGTTCGACAGCGATCCGAGCCAGGATCACAGCTTGGGGCAGTTCCTAGAGACGGTCGCGCTGGTTAGCGACATCGACACGATGAAGGACAGCGGCGAAGGGGTGAAGCTCATGACCCTGCATTCCTCCAAGGGGCTGGAATTTCCTGTCGTCTTCTTGATGGGGTTAGAAGAAGGTGTTTTCCCCCACTCCCGCGCGCTGGGGGACGATGGGGAGCTCGAGGAAGAGCGGCGGCTTTGTTACGTCGGCATGACCAGGGCGCGTCAGGAGCTGTATTTGACCTATGCCCGCCGCCGATCCCAATATGGCCAGGCCAATTTCAACCCCCGATCTCGCTTCATCGACGACCTGCCCCGGGACATTGTCGACCAGATGCCCGGCACGACGATGGAGAATTCTTTGGCCCGGACAAGCCACGCCCCAAGGCTCGAACCACTCCGGACGGGCGGCTATGCGATTGTGGAAGAGCCCAAGGCGGCTCCCAGTTGGGATCCCCCGTTCGGGGTTGGGCAAAAAGTGACCCACCGCAAGTTCGGCGTGGGCATTGTGGTGGCTTGCGCGCCATTGAAAGGCGATGCCGAAGTCACCGTAGCTTTTCCTGGGGCGACGGGGATCAAAAAAATGGTTCAGTCACTTGCCAAACTGGAGGCGGTATGAAAGCATTTGTCGCTCCCATTTTGGCGCTGCTTTTGCTCGCCGGTTGCAATCGGGGTTCCCAGCTCATGCCTTTAGAATCCGGCAACACCTGGACATACGATTGCACGGCTGGGTTGGTGAACCGGGTGGCCACCGTCCGTGTTTCCCGCCCCGCCCCCGTTGGCCAAACCAGCGGCTGGGCTTTGGTTTCAGAAATGGGCACCACGACCCTGGCTTGGCAGGATGGCCGCTTGATTGCCGGGCAACTCGGCAATTCGGAATTCTTCCCGCCGCTCCCGATTTTCTCCGACCAGAAACCGGGGACGGTCAGCAAATGGGCGGGCCGGGTGCGGACGGCGGGCCATACGGTTCCGGCAACGGCGACACTCAAAGTTTCGTCGAGCGAGGAATCGGTGGACGGCAAGAAGACGGTTTTGCCGACGGGCCAAGTGGAGCTGACAGCGGTCGGGGTGATCCATGAGATCGACACGTGGTTCCGGCTTGGCAAAGGGATCCACTTGCAGGAGCACCGGGTCGGCGGCCAGCTCGTTTCCCGGATGCGCTACGTCAGCGGGCCTTAAAAGGCCATTCCCTGGTAGTCCCGCATCAGGCCGATGACCCGGCCGATGACCCGGGTGTTTTGAGGGTCGTCCACCGGGATGGGCTCGTAGGCGGGGTTGCTGGGCATCAATTTGATTTCCCCATCGCGCATGTGCATCCGTTTGACCGTCGCCTCGTTGTCCACCAAAACGGCGACGAGTTCGCCGTGGGTGGCAGTGGCTTGGGGTTTGATGACCACAAGGTCGCGCGGGTTGATCCCGTCCCCCGTCATGGAATCGCCTTTGACGCGGAGGACGAAGGCATTGGCGATATTCCGAACCATTTCGCTCGGCACGGGGATCATGTCTTCAACATAGTCTTCGGCCAGGATCGGTGCGCCCGCGGCAATGGATCCCAGGAGCGGCAACATGCTCACGTTCACAGAATTCTGGAAAGCCGGGTGGACGACTTTGATGGAGCGGGGGGTGTTGGCCCGTTCGATGTACCCTTTTTTCTCCAATGCGTCGAGGTGGACGGTGACGCCCCGGAGCGAACCGATTTTGAACCGGGCCCCAATTTCGCGGATCGACGGCGGGTAACCATGTTCCGCCTGGTAGTCGGCGACGAATCGCAAGATTTCTTCCTGACGTGCGGTCAATCCTTTTGCCATCGGTTTTCCCTGCAGACCCTGACTTGTGTCTGCCAGACGTCTTGATTATTCACATATTTTGTCTACATGTCAAGGTCTGGGCCGGGCCGTGGGAATGGTGTGGTGCCAAAATGTGTTGCCTTTCAGCAGTCAGGGAGCAATCGACTTGTCCATCGTATCAATCCGCAAAGCCATGGAAACCAAAGGGTGTCAAGCCCTGTTGGTCGTCATCGGAACCCTCATGGTCATTGGCATGGTTGCCGGGAGTTGGATGTCCCACAACCAGACTCCGGGCCAAATGTCAGAAGAAACTGTCCTGTTCACCGTAGCCGGGAGGAAGGTGACGGCCAAGGAATTTTCAGAACGCCTGGCCGAGTATTCCCAGCAGCAACAGATGCAAGGCAGCCAGGGAACGGCGATCGGCGAGCTTTCCACCGCGGTTGCCGCCGCCAGCAGCTACGCCCAGTCGGCCGCTATCGGGGCCTTGGCCCAGCAAAAAGGCGTCCAAGTCACCGAAGAAGGGGTTCGGTCGGTTGCCGAGCGGGTGGCCAAGGATCAGATCCAGCAGTACCGTGAGCAGCTGACGCAGATGGGGATGATCAAGGCCGGCGATGCGCCGGATGCGTTTGACAAACGCTTTACCGAGCTGATGAAGAAAACCCCCGCGGAGTTTGAGAAAGCCCAGGTGGACGGCATCATGCAACGGTATGCCGATGCCAAGACCAAGGCTCAGGTCACGACGGCAGTCCAGCAAGAACTTGTCAAAGACGCCTACACGAAATCGGCTGTGGTGTCCGAGGAAGATCTCAAGAAGGGTTTTGAGGAATTCACGTTGGCCACGATCCGCTTCGACGACTTGAAGAAACCGCTTGCCGATCGCGAAGCCCAAGCCAAGGCCATTCAAGCCAAGGCGGCCGGCGGAGGGGATTTTGCCAGCCTGCAAAAGGAAGCTGCCCCGGCCGCAAAAGCCGAAGAACGACAGGTGAAACTCACCCGTGCGATCATGGAAAACACGCCGGAACTCAAGCCTCTGATGGACTTGAAGCCGGGCGAGGTCAGCGGCGTGGTCATGTCCGGGGGATCCCCAGTGATCTTCAAGCTCGTCTCGGTCAACGCCAACCTCCCCAAGGATTTTGAATCCAAAAAGGCGGAACTGCTTGAAAACGCCCGCCGGCAAAGCGGCGCCGAGGCCTTTGCCAAAGATTACAAAGCCAAGCTTGATGAGTTCAAGCCCAAGTTTGCGGATAAGGGGCTGGAAATCGCCTACGACTTCGGTTCCGGCATGAGCGACCCGGAAAACACTCTTTCGCCCGAGAAGCGCAAAGCGTTCTTGGAAGGGATCAAAGCTCGGCTCAGGGATCCCGAGACTTCCAGCGTCTCCTATCCCAATCTGATTGCCGCCACAGAATTTTTGGTTGTGGAACAGCTTTACCAATCGGCCTCCGAACTCGAAAAGCCCGGCATGCTCGACGAGCGGATTGAAGCCGCCAACCGCATGTTGGAATTTTTTGAAGACAGTTCTTTCCGGCTGGATTTTGCCGACGAACTCTTAAAGGCCAAAAGGAACGACGACGCCTTTGCCATGGCTTTGGCGGCGGCGCAAAACAACGGCGACTACAGCCAAACCGGCGAGATGGTCTACCAAAAGCTTTCGCAAATGACCTTGTCGGCGGCCCAGACAAAAGCTTGGACCGACGACCAGATCAAGCAACTGCGATCTGAGCTCGAACGGTGGCAAACAGAACACCAACGGGATCTCGACGATCAGAAGAAGAACGAAGAGGAGCAGAAAAAGGCCACTACCGACCTCGACAAAGATCTGGTGCCTGAGCAGGCTCCAAAGGCAAACGGCGAGACCCCTGCCCCGAAAGACGGCGCCGGCAAGGCGAAATCCGGGAACTGACCGATGGGGCCCGGCCGCCTCTTTGTCGTGGCCGGGCCGATCGGCAATTTGGCCGACTTGAGCCCAAGGGCCAAGGAAACCCTGTCATCGGTGGATTTGGTCTTGGCCGAAGACACCCGGGTAACCGGCAAACTGCTCGCCCATTTTGGGTTCAAATGCCCGATGGGGACGCTGAACGAACACACGTCCCCGGCAAAAATCGAGGGATTTTGCCGACAAGTGGCAGAAGGGGCCAGCATCGCATTATTGAGCGATGCCGGGACTCCGACGATCAGCGACCCCGGAACCCAATTGGTGGATCTTTGCTTGGAATTGGGCCTGACGGTCACGCCGATCCCCGGCCCGAGTGCGGTGGCCACCGCCCTCAGCGTCAGCGGTTTTTTTGCTCAAAGGTTTGCCTTCTTGGGGTTCCTGCCGCGCAAACCGGGACCCGCAGCAAAAATTTTGGAGCCGTTCGCCGATTCCGCCCTGACCCTGGTTTTGTTCGAGAGCCCCCACCGGTTTGAAAAAACTTTAGCCTTGGCGGGCAGCGTTTTGGGCTCAAGGCGTTATGTTGTGGCCCGCGAACTATCGAAATTGAACGAGCAGGTTTACCGCAACACCTTGCCGGCCCTCCCGGCAGAAAGCGACGTTCCGGCAAAGGGCGAGTTCACTTTGGTCATAGAGGGGTGCAGAAAGCTGGCCAGCGACGGATAATTGAGCTATACTGACCAGGATTTTGGAGATGTCGGTGGATTGCGCAACTTGGAAACGGTGGGGCCGTGCCGCCCTGTGCCTGCTGGCCCTTTTCTCGGGCTCGGCATTTGCGCAGACGGCGGGCGAGACCTATCGGCTTAAACCCGAAGATGTCCTTTCGATCCAGATTTACCGCGTTCCGGAAGTGGCCGCGGTGCTCCCCATCGGCCCCGACGGCAATATTTCTGCCCCGTTCATCGGCACCGTGAAGGCGGCCGGAAAAACGATCAAGGAGCTGGAGGCTGACTTGACGGCCGCTTATGCCGACCGCCTCCAATTGAAAGACCCGATCGTTTCGGTCACCATTCGCGAGTTCCGGCGGATGCGGGCTTCGGTCAACGGATTTGTCGGCCGGCCAGGGGTTTACGATATCCGGCCCAATGACCGGCTCCTCGATTTGCTCAGCGCCGCGGGGGGAACCAGCACCGACGGCCGGGCCGACCTCAGCAAAGCCTATTTGGTGAAAAAGTCGAGCGGCGAACGCATCCCCATCGACCTAAGGGCCCTCCTCAGTGGCGACTCCAGCCAGAACTACCCGATTGAAGATGGCGACCTGCTCCAAGTTCCCGAAGAGACGGATAGCCGGATCATCGTAGCGGGACGGGTTCGCACCGAAGGGCCAGTTGGTTACCGCGACCAGATGAAGCTGTCCGAAGTGATCGCGACCGCCGGCAAAATTGAGCGCCGGTCGCGGCTTTCCAAAGTCCAGGTGTTCCGGCCCATCCCGGGAAGACCGAAGGACTTTTTGGTCATCGAAGCCAACTTGGTGGACTTTGAAGCCGGTAAGGATCCCGCGCAAAACATCACCATGAAGCCGGGTGACCTTGTTTACGTGCCGGATAGTGGCAACGTCGATTTCGACATCATCAACTCGGTTGCCAACCTGTTCTTCATCTTCGACCGGCTAGGGTTCCGGCCGTTCAGGCTCGGCGGCGGCAACTAACCCGCAAGGCAAACTGGAATGATATGGCCCCCAGGCGGTTGCCTGGGGGCCATTTTGGTCACTCGACGGTGTAGGTGGATTCGATTTGCGGGGACAGGCGGAGAGTGGCCAAAACGGTGCAGTATTTTTCATCCGAAAGCTGGATGCTCCGGGCAACGGCCGCTTCGTCAAGTCCATCGCCTTGCACGATGTGCCGAACGCTCATTTTCTTGATCGGGCGTGGCCATTCGCCCGGTGGGTCGCGTTCGATCGAGACTTCGATCCGGTAGCTGGTCAGCTTTTGCTGCTTTTTTCGGAGGATGCTGACCACATCCATCCCTGAGCAAGCAGCCGCTGCCGCGAGCAATGCTTCAACCGGAGAGACTCCGCCATCTTCCCCGCCATGGTCTGGATGGGCATCCATCACAAACGACTCGCCATTGGCACCCGTTGCCTCAAACGCCATCCCGCCTTTCCATTCGACTTTCATCATCGTCAACTATGAAGTCGCGGCTGTGGGCAATGATTCCCAAGGCCCACGCCCGGGTAAACCACAGCCATGTTTCCGGCATTGCTGGCCCTGGCCCAAATCAGAGAGCCCGGGCAACTGGCTTTTTCCGACGAGTTTGACTATGTGGGCCGGCCCGATCCAGCCAAATGGGATTTCGAAGTCGGGTTCGTCCGCAACAAGGAGTTGCAATATTACCGGCCGGAGAACGCCCGGGTCGAAGGCGGGTTCCTGGTCATCGAAGGCCGTCGGGAAGAGTTTTCGAATCCGGGCTATGTCAAAGGCTCTGCCGATTGGAAAACCAACCGCGCTTCTGCGGATTACACCTCGGCCTCGGTGGTGACGAGGGGGAAATTCTCTTGGCGGTATGGCCGCTTGGAGGTGAGGGCGCGGTTCCGACCCGAAAACGGGCTCTGGCCCGCCATCTGGACGAAAGGGGCCGACCGTCCGTGGCCCCAGTGCGGTGAGGTCGATGTCATGGAGTTTTACCAACAGCAGTTGTTGGCCAACACGGCCTATGGATCGGCGGACCACCAGGTTTGGGACACGGTCAAGACCCCGATCTCTCACTTTTTTGGTCGCGACCCCGATTGGGGGCGGCATTTCCACACTTGGGTAATGGATTGGACCGCCGAAACGATCCGGCTTTCGGTCGATGGTGAGTTGCTCAACCAGACGGATGTTTCCAAGGCGGAAAACCCCGACGGGTTCAACCCGTTCCACCAACCGCACTGGCTGTTGCTCAACTTGGCGATCGGCTCCACCGGGGGCGATCCGGCCCATACGGAATTCCCAGCCACGCTCGAAGTGGACTATGTCCGGGTTTATGTGCCCTGAAGCCGCAGCACTCGTTGTCCCATAATCGTTGAGGCACAGGGGAGCGGATGGGTGCTGGTGTGCCTCCCGGTCTTCAAAACCGCGTGTGGCGCTTTTGGGCGCCGGGTGGGTTCGATTCCCACACGTTCCCGCCAAATTGTCGATCGATTCTTCGTCTCTTCCAAAGAGACTCCGATGTCGCTAGCCCCCGAATACCGTGCCGCATGCCTGGATCCAACGGGGCGAGTGGTCACGCTCCACCCCGGAGAGCCGTTCCCCGCAAACGGTTTGACGTGGCTATTAGCAGGGCACCCGCTGCCCGATCCGCCGGATCCGTTGGCCGCATTGGCCGCCCAGTTCCCGCTGACGGCCGGGGACTTTGCCGACGGCTTTTTCCGGATCGGAATCGAGAGCCGCCCCGCCGGAATCGCCCTGTTGTGCACCTTCAGCCGGTGCAGTCCAGAACCCGAATACATCCCTATTGCCGTATACGTGACCCAAAGCAGTCTGCTGACTGTGTGCAAGTCCCCGATCCCGGCGTTCGATGAACTGTTCGACGCGTGGTCGTGCGAACCGCAAGAGCACGGATCCACCTCATCGCGGCTCCTCTATTCCGTCCTCGATCTGTGCGTCGATTCGTTTTTCCCGGTTGTGGACGAACTCCACGACCGAATCGACGATTTGGAAGACAGGATCTTTGCCGAAAACGGCAATCACTCCGGCGAAGCGATCCGGATCAAGAAAATGCTGCTGACGGTCCGGAAAAATGTCTCCCCGCTCCGGGAAAACATCAACTCGCTAATCCGCATCGGCCAGCCTTCTGTGCAGCCCGGAGACCTGCCCGAATACCAGGATCTGTACAACCACAGCCTGCGTCTGGCCGAGAACATCGACCTGGGCCGAGACATGGTCAGCGGTTTGATGGATGTCCAGTTGAGCATCACAGGCAACCGCCTCAACGAGATCATGCGGACCCTGACGATCATCAGCACGATCTTGATGACCTCGGCGCTAATCGCCGGGATCTACGGCATGAACTTCAAATTTATTCCGGAACTCGACTGGAAACTCGGCTACCCCTTTGCGGTCGGCCTAATGGTCCTCTCCGGGTTTGGGATCTACTACTGGTTCCGGAAACTGGGATTTGTGGGCCGGGATTAGGAGTCTTCGCGCCCTTCCCACTCCAAGGGGAACCGCCCGTGGTCGTCTTCCGGTTCGACGTGGACGTAGACCCGGCGGACGAAAGGGAGTTGGTTGGTGACGGCGTTGTGGACTTCGTGCGCGATATCGTGGCCAGCGCGGACGCTGATGTCGCCATCGACAAGGACGTCGAGGTCGACAAAGTAATCCAGGCCATGTTTACGGACCCAGCAATGGTGGGTGCCTTTCACGTTAGGCACGGTGCGCGCGATCCGAGCGACTTCGAGAACCAAGTCTTGCCCCGGGTTCGCGTCCGTGAGTTCCCCGACCGCCGGCCTCATGATTTGCACCGCGTTGACCGCGATGACAACGGCGGCGATCAGCGCCGCCCAGGCATCGGCCGATGCAAAGGCGGGGCCCAAAGTCAGAGACATCAGTATGCCGGCGAACGCGGCCAGCGATGTGAACGCGTCCGACCGGTGGTGCCAGGCGTCGGCCTCCACCGCGATGCTGCCGGTTTCGCGGCCTTGCCGTTGGGCAAAGCGGAACATGCCTTCTTTGACGGCGATGACAACGACCAATGTGACCAGAGTGAATGGCTCCGGCTTTTGGTGCGGTTCGACGATGTGCTGGATTCCAGAGATGACGATGCCTGCCGAAGCGGCCAGCATGAGGAGCCCGATCAGCGCGGCTGCCAAGGGCTCGGCGCGGCCCTTGCCATAAGGGTGGGATTCGGTGGGTGGCCCGCCGGCAACCCTAAGCCCCGCATAGACGACCGCCGATCCCACGACATCACTAGCCGATTCGATGGCGTCGGCGACAAGTGCCTGCGAGTGCCCGGCCACCCCGGCCACACCCTTAACCAGCACCAAAACGCTGTTGACCGCCATCCCCGCCAAAACTGACCGCTTGGCCTGTTGGACGGCGGTCGACCGCTCGGGGTGGGGCATCTCTCAAGGTTATCCCATGTCTTTGTCGCCGTACAGGGTTTGGATGTAATTGACTTGCCCGACGTGATAGACCATGTTCCAGTTGTGGAAGTTGAGCACGGCGGCCACGGTCCAGGGTTCTGGCCCCCAAAACGGCATGGATTCCAAGAGATCGGCATCGGGGGTCGCCCGGATCGCCTCGCACAACTTGGCGGTCGCCTCTCTCAGCCGGGACGTCGCGGTTTGCAGATCCATCGACCTCTTGTCACGGTCGAACTGTTCCATCATCTCGGCGGTGAAATCCGGCATTTTGCGGTTGGCGATGATCCCGGGGAGAGATTCGCCGATGAGCGCACATTCCGCGACTTGGTCGAGGGCGGATCGGCCCTCTTCCATCGGGTTCCAACTCGGTTTGCCGTCTGGCATCCTGGTGGCCTGATGGATGAGGGCTTCAGCAGCGCGGGAGGTTTCGTTGGCGATGAATTCTTGTACCGTCACGTTTTATAGTATAGTTATGTCTACTTCCCTTGTCAAGCCTCTTTTCTGAAGCTTTTCGCCTCGCCGTCTGCGACTTTAGGCATTTTTGCGGGCTTTCTTGGGATTTGGCCCCACTTGAGAGGAATTCTGGGATACTTTGACCCGAGGGGATTCCCTCACTTTCCTTTTTCGGAGAAGGTTGACATGATGAAAAGAACGCTTACCCTGGCAGCATTTGCGGCCGTGGCCGCCGGTGCCCATGCCCAGGTTATCTACACCGAGAATTTCTCGACCGACGTCACGGCGAACTGGAACTATTACGGATCGATCACCGGCGATACCGCCTCGATCGGCGACCTCGGCGGGACTGCCGACTTCTTCTTCGACTATTCGACGGTCGGGATCCCCGTCGCCCCGAACGGGACGGACACCCATGGCCTCAAAATGCAGGCTAACGTGGTGGGAACCGGCGTGTTCAGCGGCATGTCCGTCGTTTTGCAAACTCAGTCCTTCACGGGCGATTACACTTTGCGGTTCGACGCTTGGCAAAACATCATCGGCCCCCTTCCGGCCGGTGGGAGCGGTTCGACCCAAATCACCGGAGCTGGAATCGGGGGTAGCAATGTCTCGCAATGGATCGGCTCCCCGATGAGCGGGGTCAGCGTCTATGCCACCGGTGACGGGGGCAGCGCATCGGACTACCGGATGTACAACCAAACGGCCGGCGCCATCGTGGGAACCTATGCGGCTGGATCCCAAAACAACAGCAACGCTTACTATGCCGGCTTCCAAGGCACCGTTCCGGCAGCGCAAACCGCATGGGCAAACGGCCAAGGGTTTTTGAACCAAACCGGCTCTACGCAAGTTGGGGCACTCGGCATGGCCTGGCACCGGTGGGAAGTCGCCAAGGTCGGTTCCACGGTCACGTGGTCGGTCGATGGCTTGCTCATCGCCACGTTGACAAACGCAACCTTCAGCGGCAACCAACTGTTCTTTGCCCACAGCGACATCAACGCGACGTCTTCGACGGATCCGTTCTCGAACCTGTCCTCGTTTGGCTTGATCGACAACGTTCAAGTTGAAGCAGTTCCCGAACCGGCGACCCTCGCCGTCCTCGGGTTGGCCGCTGCGGCCGCCCTCCGACGCCGGAAGAAATAACCCCAACAATTGGAATCAAAAAGGCCCCTGGTCATTGCAACCAGGGGCCTTTTGCTTGCCCAATGAACCCGGGCACGCCTCCGTTCGCTCTGTCAAACTGGAACCATGAGCCGATTCGATGACGTCTTAGCCCGCCTGATCCCAGACCTTGACCAGTATCGGGGCAACGATCTGGCCGTGGCATCGCCCATCGATGGTTCACCGCTGGCCACGCTCCGCAAACACTCGCCTGCCGAAATCGATGCCATCCTCGCCCGATCGGTGGAGGCCTTCCATGCGTGGCGGGAAGTCCCCGCCCCCCGGCGCGGGGAACTTGTCCGCCAACTGGGCAACAAACTCCGCGAACACAAGGAGGGCCTGGCTCAACTGGTCACCATCGAGTGCGGAAAGATCCTCGAAGAGGGCCGTGGCGAAGTCCAGGAGATGATTGACATCTGCGACTTTGCCGTCGGACTCAGCCGGCAACTCTATGGCTTGACAATCCAAAGCGAGCGACCCAACCACTCCATGCAAGAGAATTGGCTTCCCCTCGGCCCCGTGGGAATCATCAGCGCTTTCAACTTCCCTGTTGCCGTTTGGAGTTGGAATGCCGCCCTAGCTTTTGTCTGCGGGGATTCCACGGTGTGGAAGCCGAGCGAAAAAACCCCCTTGACGGCCCTGGCCGTCCAGCACCTGCTGAACGAAGTCCTCGCCGGGTTCCCCGATGCCCCTAAGAATCTGAGCCAAGTCATACTCGGTGCGGTGGCAGAAGGCAACCAAATGGTGGAAGACCGCCGGATCCCTTTGATCTCGGCCACGGGTTCAACCCGGATGGGCGCAGCCGTCGGACCCAAAGTTGCGGCCCGGTTTGGCCGTTCACTGTTAGAACTGGGTGGCAACAATGCGGTCATTGTCACGCCGAGCGCCGATTTGGGGGTCGCGGTGCCCAGCATCTTGTTTGGCAGCGTCGGCACTGCCGGCCAAAGGTGCACCACCACCCGGCGGGTTTTTGTGCACGAATCCATCATCGACAAGGTTTTTGATACCCTGAAGGCCGCTTACCTCCAGATTGGGGCCGGAAAAGTTGGCGATCCCCTTGAAGCAACAACCCTTGTCGGGCCATTGATCGACGGCGCGGCCTTTGACTGCATGCAGTCGGCCATCGACGCCGCCCGGCCCCATGCGGCCGAGATCGTGGGTGGACACCGCCTGCGCGAAGAATCTGGCGGTTACTATGCCCACCCTTGTCTCGTCCGCCTCAAGAACCACCCGGATGTGATCCATACCGAAACTTTTGCCCCCTTGACTTACCTGATCCCCTATTCCGATCTGGCAGGCGCGATGGCGATGCACAACTCCGTTCCGCAGGGCCTCAGCAGCGCCATCATGACGACGGACGTGCGGGAAGCGGAGTTCTTCAAGCGGCACTCGGATTGCGGGATCGCCAACGTGAACACCGGCACCTCGGGGGCCGAAATCGGCGGGGCATTCGGCGGCGAAAAGGAAACGGGAGGGGGCCGGGAATCGGGTTCGGATTCTTGGAAAGCCTATATGCGACGGCAAACCAGCACCACCTATTTCGGCTTGGAAAAGCCCGCGCTCGCCCAAGGGATCAGCTTCGACGCCTAGTCTTGGACTAGGCCCCGGGGAATTAGTGAACGACTCGTTTCGTTATTAACACCATGACCAACCGGATCGAAGGAATCCATCACGTCACCGCGATGAGCGGGAACCCGCAACGCAATGTTGATTTTTACTCGGGGATTTTGGGGCTGCGCCTTGTCAAAGTCACCGTGAATTACGACGACCCAAGCACCTACCACCTGTATTACGGAGATCCGGCGGGATCCCCCGGCACCTTGCTCACGTTCTTTCCCTGGCCCGAAAGCCACCGCGGCACAGTTGGGGCAAGCCAGGCCGAAGCCATGCAGTTTGCCGTCCCTCGCGGTTCGCTGAGCTTTTGGGCGGAGAGGCTGCGAAGTGCTGGGGTGGTTTTCACTGAAAAGGAGATGTTCAATCAATCATTCCTCTCGTTTTCCGACCACGATGATTTTGCGCTGGAGCTTGTAGACAGCGTGGCCTCCCCCAATCCGGCTGTGGCGTGGGGCGGGATCTCCGCAGATCAGGCGATCCACGGGTTCCACGGCGTCCGACTGGCGAGCCTCCACCCGGATCGTTCGGTAGACCTGTTGACCGGCACGATGGGATACGAGTTGGCAGGAGAAGAAGACGGTATCCAACTGCTCCAAAGTCCGGCGGATATCGGTAATTTTTTGCAGTTGAACACTAATAACACACAACTCGGGCGGGGCGGTGTGGGCACCGTCCACCATGTGGCATTCCGGGCCAAGGACGATGCCGACCATGCCGAGTGGCGAGCGAGGTTCGTTGCCGCTGGCATGCGGCCGACCGATTTCATCGACCGGAACTATTTCCACAGCATCTATTTCCGCGAACCCGGCTCGATCCTTTATGAAATCGCCACGGATCCCCCGGGCATGACTTACAACGAGCCGTTCGAAACCCTGGGGACAACCTTGGTACTGCCGCCTTGGTTGGAGCCGCACCGGCCAGAGATCGCCAGCGGGCTGCCTGGATTCACGAGCCGTGAAGGGGCGGTCTTCCCGTGATCGGGCCAGATTTCGCTACGGTCTTCACCCCCTCTGCGCCTGGAAAGCCGGTCGTCCTGGCCCTCCACGGCACTGGGGGGGACGAGCATTCCTTCACTGGTTTGCTCCAGGATGTCTTGCCTGGCTTTGGCGTGTTCGGTATTCGTGGTCAAGTTAAAGAAAATGGTGCAAACCGATACTTTGCCCGATTTGCCGAAGGTGTTTTGGATTATGAAGACCTGGCTTTCCGCACACAACAATTGGGAGAATTTTTAACCAAAAGGTCAGAGTTGGCGGATGGCGAAGTATTTGCCCTCGGTTACAGCAACGGGGCCAATATGGCCGCCAACCTGATGTTGACCGGAGCGTTCCCGATCGCACGTGCCGTTCTGTTAAGACCGATGGCTTTGCCATCTGAGGCCCGGGATTTGGATCTCGCGGGAACCAGGGTTTTGATCTTGGCCGGAGCTCACGATGAAATCTGTCCTCCCAGCCAAGCAGGTGAATTGGCGCGAGCCTTAGAAAGGCAGGGAGCCACCGTCGAACTCCAGGTCGTTCCGTCGGGCCACAATCTGATCCGGGCGGATATCGTGGCCCTGCAATCCTTTTTCAGCTAGAAACCCCAATCGCGGTCACCCATCACGGTCTGCAGGTACTCCAGCTGCGCCAAGTGCCACAGGGTGTGGGCCGCGCCGGCTTCCAGCATGGTTCGACGCGGCGCCTCACCCAAGCCGTAAGGCAATGTGACAGGGTCATCAATCTGACTAGCCGAGAGGGCCGCGACCGTCTCTTTCCATCGAGAGGCGTTGGTGTGCAGCAGCTCCGTAGCTTCCTCCAAGGATTTGAACCCGGCATCGAATTCCCGCATGATCCGGTCTCCTTCTGCCGTCGTCGGCGCCGCAAAGGGGGTCCCAAGGATCATGCGGCGCATTTGTTCCAATGCCCAAGCAGCGTGGGCGACCTGTTCAACGGCATTCCGGGCGCTGGGGCTGGGCGACCAGAGGTGGTGCGATTGGGGGACCCGTTCTGCGGCGGCGATGAGCCTGGCCACCGATGAATCGAGTTCCTGGCAAGCCTTTGAAATCAGGGATTGCGATTCCGCCTCATCAACGAGCCTTCCTGGCGTTCCGCCAAGATCTTGGGCAGCGCTTTTGCCGCCAATATTCGCATCAGATCCTTGACCCATGGTTACCGCTTATACCAGTCCGGCCAGGGGTTGTGCCTTGGCACTATTCCGTTGAGCGGATTGGCCCTGAAGCCAGTCCTTTCTGGTAGCTGTCGCAAAGCCGCCATCTACGGATGGTAGGGCTTCATTAAGACGGCGGCCACTTTGGGGCCCTCTTTGTACAGCGCGAGGATGACCGGGTTGCCTTCGGGGACGTCGAGCTGCCGGATGACTGAGGCTGGTTCGGCCGGAACTCCACGCTTTTTGACCGCCGCCACGTGCATCTCCCGTTGGATGAGGACGTCTTTGACGGATCGAACTCGCCAGGGCCCTCGCCAAAGCACCTCGTAAGACCGCAGCCAGGGGGAATCCATTGGTTTGCGGGAAGAAAGGTAGCCGTTGGAATCCCCGACCCCCGGCAATCCCAGAGCGCCCATGGCGTGGGCTCGGATCATCGCGGGGTCGGCTTCGTGGAGGAATGCATCAGGCTCGGCGACGGTGCCGGGCAACGGCGTCGCGGGGGCGATCTTGCCGCTTTCGATGTGGACAGCGGAAACCTGTCCAGAACCGGGGAAGACGGTCAGCGCCTCCCGGCATTCGCGTCCAAAACTAACGAACTGGATGTCTCCCCCGAGTTTGTGCAAGTATTCATCCCGCATCATGGGTGAAAGCTTCATGACCGCCCGCTTGCACTTATCAAAGTAGAAGGCCAGCTCGTCGGGAGGGGGGTTGAAATCGTCGGGGTTGATATGCCGCCGGCCATCGTCCCGGCGGCCTGGGTCACAGAAGACGTAGTCCCAACCTTTTTTCAAGACTTCTAACGCATCACCCCGGCCGACTTTCCCTTCGAATCCGAAGAGGGCCAGGTTGTGTCGGGCGCAAAAAACGTGCTCGCTATCCGTATCGATGCCAATGACCGGCCCCCTGGCCCCGAGGGCCACGAGGTCAGAACCGATCCCGCATGTCGCATCGAGCACCTCGGCCCCGGGCGGAAAAAGGGAGGCGTGGTAAGCGGCAATGGCGCCATGCGTTGCCATTTCCAGGCCGGCCCGCGTGAACAGCATTTTGTTGGCGCGGGCGAACTTTTCCGTCGCCTTGCGCCGCAACTGCCACTGCGAGATCGCCCATCTGCCGATTTCCGGCGAATACTTGTCGCCCAGCCTCTTGATGTTTTTGGCGTTCGGCTTCATGTCCTCGGCTTCAGCCAAGGCGGCGGCCTGTTCTTCGTTCACTTGGCAGATTATCCCGTTTGCCGCCCAGTCCCTGCCCGGAACCCGGGGTCAGATGTACACTTTTGTTTGGACGGCGCGACCCCACCCAACCCCAAAGCGCCTGATGGATCCAAACCTGCAACTATGGAAACTTTGAACGGGAATGTTGGCCAGTCATCAAAGACTTGGCGCGAAAAGGTCGGCTTGGCAGAAATGCTCAAAGGCGGTGTGATCATGGACGTGGTCACCCCGGAACAGGCCCGGATTGCCGAAGATGCCGGCGCGGTCGCCGTCATGGCATTGGAACGTGTCCCGGCCGACATCCGCAAAGACGGCGGTGTGGCCCGCATGTCGGACCCTGAAATGATCTTGGGGATCAAAGAAACCGTTTCGATCCCGGTCATGGCCAAATGCCGGATCGGCCACTTCGTAGAAGCCCAGATTTTGGAAGCATTGGAGATCGACTTCATCGATGAAAGCGAAGTCCTGACTCCGGCCGACCATGCCAACCACGTGGACAAGCATGCCTTCACCGTTCCTTTTGTTTGCGGGGCCCGGAACCTTGGCGAAGCCCTACGCAGATGCGCCGAAGGGGCGGCGATGATCCGCACCAAGGGCGAGGCCGGAACCGGCGACGTCGTGGAAGCGGTGCGCCATATGCGGACCATCATGTCCGAAATCCGCACCGTGCAAAACGCCCGCGAAGATGAACTTTATGTGCTGGCCAAAGAACACCAAGCGCCGCTGGACTTAATCCGTGAAGTCAAGAAACTGGGCAAGTTGCCCGTCCCCAATTTTAGCGCGGGCGGCATTGCCACACCCGCCGATGCGGCCCTGATGATGCAGCTTGGCGCGGAGACTGTTTTTGTCGGCAGCGGCATCTTCAAATCCGGCGACCCGGTCAAACGGGCTCGGGCCATCGTGGAGGCGGTCTTGTTCTACAAAGAGCCGAAAAAGTTGGCCGAAATTAGCAGAAACCTCGGCGAGGCGATGGTTGGGATCAACTGTTCAACGCTTCCGGAACAAGAGCAACTCGCCGTGCGAGGCTGGTGAACCAAACCTTTGAGGTCACCAATCCGTAAGTAGCGCAGTTGAACAAATCCCAAAAGATCCTCCTCCTCGCTGCATTGGCCGGGGTTGCCCTTTGGGCGGTGCCGGGTCTCAGGATCTTGATGTTGCCTTTCATTTATTTGGGAACTCATATTCATGAGCTCTGCCATGCCGTCATGGCTCTGGCGACCGGGGGACAGCCCGAATCAATCCATGTCTTCATGGATGGCAGCGGGGTCACTCCGGTAAGCGGTGGCAATGTTTTGCTGGTAGCGGCAGCCGGTTATCCCGGGGCAGCGTTTGCCGGAAGCCTCCTAATCCTCTCCGGAAAGACGGAACGAGGAGCCCGTCGGGCCTTTGCCGGAGTTGCGACGGCCCTGGGCCTCTCCCTATTACTCCTCGTTCGGGGCGACTTGGCCGGAGTGCTGAGTGCCCTGTTTTGGATACCCGTGTTGGCGTGTGCCGCCTGGAAGCTGGATGACGGCCAAATCCGGTTCGCTTCCCAGTTCGTGGGCATTGTGGTGGGGCTGAACGCTTTTCAATCGCTCCTGAATCTTTGGAACATCAGCCTCTCTGGCTCAATCCCGACCGATGCCACCATCTTGGCCGAGCATTATTGGATTCCTGCCCCTATTTGGTCGGCCCTGTTCTTTGCTCTTGCGGCAGTGGTGACGGGTGCCGCGTTGGTGCTGACGACCCGGGCCGGCCAAAAGCAAAGCCGTTGAAAGAACCCAACCTGCGGATTGCAATTCCCAGGTCCACCCGGGTTCCCGCGCCGATTCGGCGCGAGAGCCCGTCTTGTTAAGCCAAGGTAAAAGAACAAAAGCTATGCGCGCCGAATCCCTCGATTTCCTCCGAACGCTTTGCAACACCCCGTCCCCCAGTGGATATGAAGAGCGGGCCGCCCAGGTCTATCGCGACTACACGGGCCAATTCGCGGACGAAATCCGCACGGACCGGCATGGCAATGTGATGGCTGTTTTGAACCCGCAGGCTTCGCAAAAAATCATGCTGGCTGGGCACATGGACGAAATCGGCTTCCAAGTCCATTACATCGATGACAAAGGTTTCCTCTTTTTCCGGGGAATTGGCGGGCACGACACCATGGTTCCGGTGGGGAACCGGGTGCTCGTCCACGGTTCTGAGGCGGTGCCGGGCGTGATTGGGCGCAAGCCGATCCACCTTTTGGAAAACGGGGAAAAGGACAAGCGCCCCGACCTGGCCGACATGGTCATTGATATTGGGGCGACAAGCAGGGAGGATGCGGAAAGCGTGGTCTCGATCGGCGACTGTGTGACCTACCAATATGGGTTTGCCGAGCTGCGCAACGGGCGAGCGGTGGCCCGGGGATTCGACAACCGGGTCGGCACATTCGCTGTTGCCGAAGCGCTCCGCCATGCCAAAGAATCGGGCAGCCTCGACCCGGGCGTTGGCATCTATGCCGTGGCAACGGTGCAAGAAGAGATTGGCCTCCGGGGGGCCAGGACGGCGGCGCAGGGCCTTGGCGCCCAATCTGGGATCGCTGTCGATGTCGATTTCGCCATCGACCACCCGGGGCTGAGCCAGACCAAATATGGGGCCTGCGACATCGGCAAAGGCCCGAGCATCACCCGGGGAGCGAATATCAACCCGGTCGTGTTCCGAATGCTCAAGGATGCCGCGGAAAAGGAGGGGATCCCTTTCCAAATCGCAGCCGAACCGGGGGGCACCGGCACCGACGCCAATGCGATGCAGGTGGCCGGGGCCGGCATGGCTACCGGCCTTGTGGGGATCCCCTTGCGCTACATGCACACGCCCTGCGAACTATTGGATCTGGCCGATGCCGAAAATTGCGCCCGGCTAATGGCCGCCTACTGCCTTGGCGTGAAAGCCGACACAGATTTCACTCCCCGCATTTTCTAAGGGAAACGGCAAACCCAGGCAATCCTATCGGAACCGCCGCTAAAATGCCGGTAACGGATATTGACTGATGATTGCCACCCTTGCCCTCGCCAGTGCCTTGCTCAGCCCCGCCCAGGATCCCATGGCCGTGCCTCCGGTCCCCAAAGAGCTTGACCGCATCAAGTTCATGCTCGGCACATGGAAGGGCAAAGGGACGATGACTGGTTCAGACCTCAAATCGATCCCGGTCACCGGCGGCGGGACATGCAAGATGACGATGGACCGCTGGGTGAGTTGGGATGGCGATTACATCATGCCGGGCCAAGGCAAGATGTCCGGCCGGATGATGGCGACCTACAACAACTACACGGGGAAATTCGAGGGCGAATGGTTTGACAACCTCACTCCCTACGCCCTGCACCTCACCGGCTACACTGAAGGGAAGTACCTTGTTTTCATGAGCCAAGACATCCCCGATGGCAATGGCGGCTCGATGAAGTTCAAGATCACCTATGTGAACGAATCCCCGAAGAAGATTGGGTTAACGGTGAAGTTGGCGGCGGGTGGCAACTATATGACGGTGGTCACCTTTTCCTATGACAAAAAATAGTCCGGGCCGCTGACCCGGCGTGGCCATTTGCGATTTTTGGCCGGAAGTCGTTTGTCGGCATTCAGCGGGCACTTCCGTCGATCAAATTGGTACAGGAGAAAACGATGATTGCAACACTCACCCTGACATCGATGCTGCTCAACCGAGCCCAAGACCCCATGATGCCGCCGGTTCCAAAATCGGAACTCGAAACGGTCTCCTTCCTCAAGGGCCGTTTTTCTGGCAAGGGCCAGGGCGTGGACATGCAAGGCAAGACAATTAAGATCACCAGCACATCCCTGGGCAATTTGGAAATGGGCCGTTGGATGAACATCACCTACACATACGACCTCGGTTCGATGGGCAAGATGGAAGGGCGGCTGATCTTCACCTACAACGCCACAAAAAAAATGTATGAGGGGACTTGGTACGACAGCATGAGCGAATCGCCCATGGCGTTCACCGGCTATACGGAAGGGAAATACTTTGTTGCCAATTCCCCCCATGTGATGATGGGTGAGATGGCGATGGACATGAAAATCGTCTACGCCAAGGAATCGGCAAACCATTACAAACTTTCGGTGAAATCCCGCCCCGAAGGCGGAGATTGGATGACCGCCATGGATATGGACTACATGAGGCGATAGGGCCCGATCCTGATCCGGGGGATGGCAAAACCTCCCCCGGTGTTCCTCACGTAGAATGGGGGCAGTGCGCCGCGCATTCACCCTGATCGAACTCCTGGTTGTGATCGCCATCGTCGCGTTTTTGGCGGCGGTGCTGTTCCCCGTGTTTGCTCGGTCCAAGGAAGCCGCCAAGAAGGCCACCTGCACCAGCAATCTCAAGCAACTGGGTTCCTCTTGGGAGTTGTATCTGGCGGACTACGACGACCGGATGCCTGACCGCCGCGACCTGAAGCAAACGGCCCAAGGAGGCTTCCGGCCTTGGTCGAACTGGCCACCCTCAGACCCCCGCGGCGGGTGGTTGCTGGCACCCCTGGCCCCGTACAAAGTCAAGGCCACACTCGCCTGCCCCAGCACCGAGGGAATTTGGAAATCCGACCCCCAAGTGACGCAAGACGGCGTGAACTACTGGCTTTGGCGGTTCGACCAAATTGCCGACCCCGTCCCACTGGACAACGGCTGGGGCAAGTCGCCCGAGCAGCTTGTGCAAGATTTGGCGTCGGCTGCCAACCCTTTCATCGGCATCCCCGATGGGGTGGCGGATGTTGAACTCGCCGTCGACCCCTACTTTCCTTCAACCGTTCCATCAATCCTGTCCGCCAAACGGGGGCGGGCGGTTCATTTCGGCGGCCGGAACCGGCTATTCCTCGATACCCACGTCAAATTTCTGCGCGATGTCCGGACAAATTGAAACCGCCACCGATACTTTGTGGGAAAGTAGAATCCGTTGCATCAAGGCAGTGTGCCGTAGCCGCCGACAGCCTTCTTCCCCGCCCTTTCCAACGACTACGTCTGATTGACCCCATGGCAGAAACGACGCACCACGACATCATTTCCCAGCTTGAAAGCCCGCGTCGGGAGGAGATCCAGCAGCTCCACGACCTGATCTCCGGCATCGTGCCCGAGTGGGAGCAATGGGTGACCAAAGGGATCATGGCTTTTGGCCGCTATAGCTATTACGGCTCATCAAAAAAGTGTTCGGGCGACTGGTTTTATGTCGGCCTTGGCTTGGGCAAAGCAGGGATGAGCGTTTACATCACGCCATCCGACTCTGACCTCACCCTACCCGAACAAGGCAAGGGCAAACTCGGCACTTCGGACATCGGCAAGAGTTGTATCCGGTTCAAATCGGTGGACAAGCTGAACCTCCCCGAGCTTGAAAAACTCCTCCGCCGGTGCAAACAAATCATCGACGCCGGCGGCACCGGCCCCGGCGGAAAAATCAGCTAGCCGTCTTAGGCTTTTCAGCGACGCAGCCTTGCCGGGGGCATTGTTTTTCCGACAATCGGAATATGGATGGCCATCCTTCCAAGGCAGAGATCCTGGCCGCGCTGTCGCTTGCCCTCGACCTTGTGGAAGGGCAGCCCGAGGGCCACGCCGTCCGCACGTGCGCCATCGCTTTGAAACTGGCCGACCTCATCGGATTCAACGAGTTTGAGCGGCAAGATGTCTATTACGCGGCCATCCTCAAAGATTCCGGATGTTCGAACAACTCGGTGAGGATCCAAAAGATCTTTGGCGGAGACGAATTCATTTCAAAGCGGGCCGTCAAAACCGTCGACTGGACATCCCCGCTCGCCAGCATCCGGTTTGCGTTTGAATACACGGAGCGGGGGAACGGCTGGGGGGCCAAGCTCCGTCGCATGGCGGCCAACATCGGCCCTCCGAATGCCGTGATGAACCAAGTGACGTTGGCCCGATGCACACGCGGAGCCATGATCGCGCGGAAATTGGGTTTTGGCGAGACGGTCGCGGAAGCTGTCCACCAGCTGGACGAGCACTGGGACGGCAAAGGGTCGCCGCATGGCATCAAAGGCCGCGACCTCAACCCGGTCGGCCAATTGATCTGTCTTGCCCAAACGGCGGAGGTTTTCGCCGTCACTTATGGGATCCCCGCCGCAATGGAAATGGTGCGGGAAAGGTCTGGGCGATGGTTCGACCCAGAGCTGGCCCGCGCTTTCCTCAGCTTGGAGGAGGACACGGCGTTTTGGAACGCGTTTGGAGCCGCGCATTACCGGGGGATTGTCCCACCGGGGCTCCGGGATGCCGCCGCAGAAGCCGATATCGACGCCATCTGCGAGGCCTTTGCGATGATTGTGGACGCCAAATCATCGTTTACAGCCGAGCATTCGGCGCGGGTCGCCGGATATGCGGCGGGGATCGGGAGCCAAATGGGGCTCGGCAACGACCGCATGAGTTTGCTCACGCGGGCCGGGCTCTTGCACGACATCGGGAAACTGGCCGTTTCAACCGCCATTTTGGAAAAGCCCGGCAAACTGGATGAAGCAGAGTTTGCGGCGGTTCAGTCTCACCCGATGCACAGTTTTGTGATTCTGCAGCGGATTGCGGGCTTCGATTCGATCGCCGAAATCGCCTCTGGCCACCACGAACGGCTGGATGGCAAAGGGTATTGGCAGGGTTTGGGGGCCGACCACTTGCCCCTCGAGACCCGGATCATGACAGTGGCAGACGTCTACGATGCGCTCAGTGCCAAGCGTCCTTACCGCGAGGCCCTGCCCTATGAAAAATGCCGGGCCATCATGGATGCCGACGCGGGCACGGCGTTCGACCCCGAATGCCTCGAGGCGTTGTGGCAATCCTTGGAATCGGTGCCGCTGGCGGCCTAACTTGGGAGAACCCTCAGCATATTGCCTCCCTTTGAAGGCGCTTTGTAGCCGGCGCGTTCCAACCGCTCGGCCATCACCTTTTCGCTGAATGCGATGGCATTGTAAGAACTCCTGATAAACGGGCCGCTTGCGACAAACGCAAAGCCCATGCCCTCGCCGATCTCTTCGTATTCTTTGAACACGTCCGGGTGGATGTATTCAACGACCGGCAGGTGTTTCATTGTGGGGCGCAAGTATTGGCCGATCGTCACCGCATCTACGCCGATTTTGCGCAGGTCTTCGAGCGTTTTAACGACCTCTTGTTTGGTTTCCCCAAGTCCGAGCATGAGGCCAGACTTGGTGTAGATCGCCGGGTCGATCTCCTTGACCATTTCGAGTACCCGCATTGTGCGTGCGTATTTGGCTTGGGGGCGGACGATGGTGTGCAACCGCTCCACAGTTTCGATGTTGTGGTTGTAGATTTCGGGTTTCGCATCGCAAACCAGGCGGATGCAGGTTTCGTCGCCCCGGAAGTCTGGGGTGAGGATCTCCACGATGACATCGGGGAGTTCCTTGTGTAGGGCGGTGATGGTTTTGGCGAATTGTGTTGCGCCCTGGTCTTTCAGGTCATCCCGGGCCACGCTGGTGACGACCACGTGCTTAAGCCCGAGCTCTTTGGTGGCTTTAGCCACATTGAGCGGTTCGAAGGGGTCGAGTTCAAGCCCTTTGCCAACCTTGATCGCACAGAACCCGCAGCTGCGGGTGCACGTGTCGCCCAAGATCATGAAGGTGGCGGTTTTTTTGCTCCAGCATTCCGGCAGGTTGGGGCATCGGGCACTTTCGCACACCGTGTGCAGGTTCTTGCCCCGCATCATCTCCTGGACCTCGTTGATCGTGTCTGGTCGGGGGAGTCGGATCGTCAGCCACTCGGGCAGGCGCTGGGCCATAGTTCGATTGTATCTGACGCCAGGTTGGGGACCCGCGCGGCCCGGGCTCAGTTCAAATGGGCGGTAAAGAACCTAATTAGTTCCTCTGTCGCATCGATCTTCGCCACTTCGGGGCCGATGATCGAGGCCGGGAGTTCTCCTTTTTTGCCGCCGGGCCAGCCGTGGCCGTGACCCAGGCATTCCCACACGTGGACGGACTTGCCAAATTGCATGCGGACCACGCCGCCGCTTTCGGCTTTGGAGGCCAGGCTTCCCTTCCCATCCATCCAAGCGGCCCAATCCTCAGCCGATTCGACGACGGGGGGATTGTCCTTTTCCGTTCCCCAGAGGGGCATTTTCGTCGTTCCGCCTTCGAACGGGGAGAGGGGGTCTTTTTCGCCGACGATCCAAAGGGTTGGGATGGGGTGCAGCGGCTTTTTTGTTAGCGGGAAGAGCCGGATGCCGCTCATCATCCCGACGGCTTGAACCCGGCCCGCCCATTCGTAGGCAACCCGGAACGTCATCCCCGCGCCGTTGGAGTGCCCGGTGACGAACAGCGGGGCCTTACCGATTTCTTTGGTAGCGGCTTGGATCATATTGTCCAAGGCCGCAAGGTCATCGACCTTGACCCGTTGGGAACGGGGGTTGAGTTGACCGGAGTTCCAGACACGGGGATTGGTGGCGAAGCTGGGTTCGGCGTTCGGCCGCGAGGGGAGTCCGCTTGGACAGATCACGGCAAACCCGGCGGCGGTAGCCTTTTGGGGCCACTGCGCTGATTCGGCAAATTGGGGTCCGCTCCCGCCGGCGCCATGCATCGCCAGGATCAATCCCTTTGGTTGGCCGGCGGGCTTGGCGAACACGTATTCCCAGGTGAATCCGCCGCTTTCAACCGATTTGGTTTCGACAGAAGGCATGGCCATGGCGAGCGCCAGGAAGAAGACATTCATTTCAGTTGGCTCCCAAAGAACTTGACGATCTCCTTGGTCGCATCGACCTTGCCGGAATCTTTGCCGGAGTTCCGCCCAAACAACGTGCCAGACCGGCCGCCCGGCCAGACGTGGCCCTGGCCTTTGATCATGATGAGCTTGACATTGCGGCCGTAATCGTAAGTCACAACCCCATCCCCTTCTTGGGGGGCGGCTGTTTGGGCCAACCCGTTCCAAGCCGCCCAATTGCCGACGATCGTCAACACCGGTTCCGTGTGCCGCTTGAGGTTGCCCCAAGGCATGATCTCGACCCCGCCTTCCCAGAGCAGGAGCGGGTCGTTCTCCCCGGCATAGATCAGGCTGGGAATCGGTTTTGACGGTTTTTCCCCCAAATCGCACTTGAGGTCGCCCGCCATCATCCCAATCCCGCCGACCCGGTCTTTCCACCTTGACGCCATCATGTAGGTCATTCCGGCACCATTGGAGTGCCCGGCGAGGAAGACCGGCAGTTTGCCAAGCTCCTGGTCACAGGCGGCAAGGATGAGCGCCAAGGCCTTGGTGTCGTCGATTTTTTGGCGCGGCCCCCTCTCGCCAAATTCGCCCGAGTTCCACACGTTTGGATTGGATTGAAAGCCCGGTTCGCGGTTGGGGAGGATGGGAACCCCGGTCGGCAGGGCAATGGCCAATCCGGCCGAGGTGGCGGTCTCGACCCAGCGGGAGTCGACAGCGAACTGCTTGCCGCTCCCCCCGGCCCCGTGGAAGGCGATGATCAAGCCTTTGGCCTGGCCCTGCGGCCTGGCGAAAATGTATTCCCAGGTTCGTCCCTCGGCCTCGACCGTGCGGGTTTCCTCACTGGTTGAAGATCCAAAGTTACCAGCATGCCGGAGTTCCCGGGTAGGCGAACACGCGGTGACAAAAACAAGGGGGGCGAGGAAGGCAGCCATGATCAACAACCCCCTCACAAGAACATCCGGCGGACTGCCCGGCGGCGGAGGCGGCGGCGGAACCGCCTCCCGCGGAATCCAAAGCCGGCAAGGGCGGCAACAACGGCAACGGCAAATATCACGATCCACATGGGGGTTTCCTGATTGCCCCTTGGCGGGGGCTTGCCGGAACAGACGCACCGGCTGTCCAGGGGTTCAAGGGTCTGGGGCCAGTAGAATCCCGGGGATATGGAGGCAAGGCTGCTAGGCGTCGCCCAAGACGGGGGTTTCCCTCAGCCGGGTTGCCGCTGCTCGAACTGCCGGAATTTGGGGATCTTTCGGAGCCCGGCGGCTTGCCTCGCCATCGTTGACGAATCCAACCAGCGCTATTGGATAATCGATACCCCGCCCCAATTCGGCGAAGCGATCCAACCGCTGGCGGGCTTGGAACTCGCCGGAATTTTCCTCACCCATGGACACGTCGGCCACTACACCGGCTTGATGTTTTTGGGCAAGGAGGCTATGGCAACCCGGGAGTTGCCGGTTTGGTGCAGTCGCCAAATGCGACGACTTTTGGAATCAAACGAACCGTGGGCAAGCCTCATTTCTGGAACGCACATTGCAGTCCAAGAAATTGCAACGCTCGAAACCTATCGGATAGCACCGGGCCTGCAGATCGCACCCGTCGCGGTGCCCCACCGGGGGGAATTCACCGATACCTTCGCTTATTGCGTGATTGGGCCAAAGCAATCACTGTTCTATTGCCCGGATATCGACTTTTGGCCGATCGACAACCCCAGTCTGCATACGCTGTTGCATTTGAACGAGCACCTCTTGCTGGACGCCACGTTTTTCAGCCCCGATGAACTCCCGGGTCGGGATTTGAAGCAAATCCCGCACCCGTTTATCACCGATGCGATCGACCACTTGGGCCCGTATGCCGAAAAGGTCACCTTTATCCACATGAACCACTCTAACCCGATCCTTGACCCAGGTTCCTCAGCATCCAAGATTGTCCGGGAAGCCGGTTTCCAAGTCGGGTCTGTGGGTCAACGTTTCGCTTTGGCATGACGGGCAACCAGCCAAGTTCCGCCCGCAATGGCACCCCAAAGTGGTGAAAAAACCAAGAGCCAAACAGCCACTGTCCCACCCATTTGCAGTACGCCCAAAAAGGCCCCAGTCGCTTGACCCCAGGATTCGTTGAGCCATCCGGCTTGGCCTTGGGTCGCTGGCAAGGTGGCGGCATCTTGGGTAAGGGTGATTTTCAGCTCGCTCATGGCCGCCCGATCGGCCATTGATTTGCGGGTGGCCGAGATCCGCTCAATTTGAGTCCTCACCTCGCCAAGTTTTGACTCAATCTCTGCGATCTGATTGATGTTGTTCGCCTTGTTTAGCAAATCGCGGTATCGGGATTCTTGTGACGTTAGGGTTTTGAGCCGTGCCTCCGCATCAATCAATTGATCGGTCACATCCTCGCTGGAAAGTTGCTTGTCCAGAACCACTCCGTAGGCCGAAATTGTCTCGATGACACCGTCGAGCCGGGCGGCTGGAATCTTCAAATTGAGTTCGACTGTGGGCGATCCCGTTCCATAGCCCGCGCTATGGGAACCGGCAACGTAACCACCAACTGAAGCAAGGTCGCGGGTGAGTTGCTTTTCGGTTTTTTCGACATCCGGCACCCGCACAGTCATCGAGCCGTTGCGGATGACGTTCCTGAGAGGTGTTTCCACCGGTGTCTGGGGAGGCGTGCTTGCCGGGCTTGTTGCCACCCGGCTGCTCTCATGATCTGCATTTTTCGCGCTTACGCCTGCCTCAGGCACTTCATCGGTACACCCGCCAACAGCGAGTGCCAAAACGACGACCAACAACCAAGGAGTCTTCATATCTTTGTCTCACTTGGCCGCGAACCCCGGATCCTCCCCCTTTGCAACCCATCTGGCCGACACCGGGTTCCCCGCCATGTAAACTGCCGGCGATGCTCGTGCAGTTCGGCGCCGACCGGATGGATCCCGAATGGCCGGGTTCGGTTGTTTGCATCGGCACGTTCGATGGCGTCCACCTGGGTCACCAAGCGCTGATCGGCAGGGCGGTTGGAATGGCACGAGAGCGCGACCTGCCGGCGATCGTCCTCACGTTCGACCGGCATCCGGCAGAAACCCTCGCGCCGGCCCATGCGCCAGCCCCATTGCAGAATCTCGGGCAGAACTTGGCGCAAATCGCCAAACTCGGCGTTTCCGCGACAGTTGTGTTGCCGTTCGACAAACATTTGGCGCGGTGCCCGGCGGAACAGTTCTATCAAACGGTTTTGCGCAATACCTTGCGGGCCGAAGCCGTGGCGGTCGGGCATGATTTTGCCTTCGGACGAGGGCGGCAAGGCACTCCCGAATGGCTTGCGGAACGGGTGGAAACCGCGGTCTTGCCCCCTGTCGAATCCGCGGGAATCCGCGTGAGTTCTTCCCGGATCCGCGAGGCCGTTGCATCCGGCGATTGCCAACTTGCATCATCACTTTTAGGGCGCCCGTTTTCCCTTGAAGGCGTTGTCGTCCGTGGTAAGCGCTTAGGGCGCACTCTGGGCTACCCGACGGCCAATTTGGCCCGCCCAGGCCGGGTAGCCGGGCTCCCGTTCGGAATTTACGCAGCCGTGGCCGACACTCCTTTTGGGCGGTTCAAGGCCGCCGTCAGCATCGGCATTCGGCCAACAGTGGACGATTCGGGCGTCCCTTCGGTCGAAGCCTTTTTGTTGGATTACCCGGGCGAGAGTCTTTATGGACGGGTCATCAGCCTAGAATTCCACCAAAAACTGCGGGAGGAGATGCGGTTCGATTCCATCGAAGACCTCTGCGTGCAGATGGGGATGGATGTGGAGTTGGCCCGCCAAGTCCTAGCCGGTGCAACGGCCGACCTGTGATCGGGTGTCCATAACTTAACCATGAACAAGCTTTGGCTGGCCTTTCCCGCTGTCGGGCTCGTGGCATTCCTTGCCAGCGGATACCTGTTTGCCCCCTCCGACCAGCAGATGATCGACAAGGCCCTCAAGGAATCGACGGATGCCGCCGCGAAGGGGGAACCTAGCGACGTGCTCAAGTACTTGAGCCGGTCGTTCACCTATGGGGGCGAAGCGGCCAACACGTTCGACATTTCCAAGGTGATCCACCAAGCCAGGCCCAAGATCGCCATTTTGGAAACCCGCGCCAGCATTCACGGTGAAGATGCCGAGGTTGTGACGCCCGTGGACGTCCAACTGGACTACATGGGCTTTGCGATCAACAAGACAATCCCCAACGTTTCGATCACGCTCAAAAAGGAGTCGTCGTTCAAATGGGGGATCGTGCCCGAACCGCGGTGGCGAATCACCGGGGTAACGGCCGAACAACTCCCGGACTATTGAATCGGCCCAGGGCTGGAGATCTGGGGCCAGACCAGCCGAAAATGTTAGGGAGGCGGCCCGTCATGATCACTCCCAAAAAAAGCGTCCTGGTCATGGTGTACGCAGTCGCCATCGTGCCCCTTGTTGCCGTCGTAGGGGGATCGGTATGGCTTTATTCCGACCTCTATGCGACGGGAGAGCGGTTTGGGCAAGCGGTCGAAAACGGCTCGTCGGATCTGGTGCCGACCGAACCTCAAGCCTTCGAGCGCTCCGATCCTCCCGAACCCGGGCAAGACGCAGCTGTCTTGTTTAAAAGGGCGGCGGCTGAATGGGAGCAATTCCCAGAAGAAGAGCGCACACGCCTTGTGGCCGAATCTCGGCTTTATGCACTGCCCGGGGACAAGCCGGACGGCCGGTTTGGAGAATCGTTTGCCAAGTGCCGCCCCTTTGTGCAAAGCCTTGGGCAGGCAGCCTCGTTGTCAGATAGCCGGTTCCAAAGGCAATGGTCTGGCGACACGGAACTTCTCGAACCCCATTACCACACGACCATCCAATTTGGGCGGCTGATGACGGCATTCGCGCTTGCCGATGCGCGGGATGGCCGA
Organism: Armatimonadota bacterium; assembly: GCA_016789105.1. Taxonomy (NCBI): domain Bacteria; kingdom Bacillati; phylum Armatimonadota; species Armatimonadota bacterium. The sequence goes on along the minus strand of JAEURN010000008.1, from coordinate 404,075 downwards.
TTCGACCAAGCATTCAACCGCCTTGGCCAGTTGCGGCGGATCGGGTGGCACATCTCTCGCGATTCGGGGCTCGACGGCCTGGTGACCCACGTCAACCTGGAAACCCAGGCGCTTGCCGCCGCGGTTGAGATCGCCTTCAACTATGGTGACCGGCCCGGGACGATCGACCGGTACCGGGCCTTCCTTGCCGAGCGGGGCACACGCCCTGATTTGTTCCGGAACATGCAAGGCGAGGCCATGCGAACCATCCACGTCCTCAGCCGGCCCGATTCGTTCAACGACCGGATGTTCAGCGGGAGCCGGCTATCGATCAACAACCCCATGTTCCAAAGGGCCGCCGCCGTTCGGATGGCTGAATTCTGGTCATCGGCCTTGGAATCATCTCAAGAAGACGGGAACGACCCCTTTGCCTCCGCAGATTCGTACCGGTCAGCCGTCCGCGATTTTGCGCGCCTCAAAAGCCCAAGCCGGATTGTTCCGCTTGCCATTGCCGACTGGAACTTAGCCCGGGTTGGGCTGGCGGCATCCTTGGAAGCCCGGTATCTGCTCGCATCGGCCCTTGCCGGAGCTCTGGAAGGATCCCACGGCACTGCTTCGCTCCCAGAATCGCTTGGCACCATTCGGGAGCTCGACCCTTATACCGGTGAAGCCCTGGCCTACTCCAAAACCGCCGAGGGCTGCGCGATCTGGTGCGCCGGATCAGACCGGCGGATGGGATCCGGATCGGGCGATCCTGCCGATGTGAGCCTCTCGATCGCCGGTGGGACGGCCTCGTTCGAGGGGCAGTAGACTAAAGCCGTGGATCAACGGCCCGGACGGCGGATCACGGTCCGCGGCCTCAGCGGAAGCGGCAAGACAACGCTTGCGCGCGATCTTTCGCAAAAGTTGGCGATCCCGCACACCGAACTCGACGAACTCTATTGGCAACCGGGGTGGACACCTTCCACTGACGAAGAGTTCCGGCCCAAGGTGGAACAGTTAGCTTCCCAGCCTGAATGGATCGTTTGTGGCAACTATTCCCGTTGCCGCGAAATGCTTGACCAGCGGGCCGACACCACCATATGGCTGGATTACCCGTTCCCGCTGATCTTGGGGCGGCTCTTGAACCGATGCGTGACCCGGAGTCGGCGAAAGGAATTGTTGTGGGGTCATTGCCAAGAATCGCTTTGGAATGCCTTCTTTGGCAAAGACGCTATTGTTTGGTGGATTTTCCGGGTCCGCCGCCGGCAAAAAAAGCAGATGGAAGCGATCTTTTCATCACCAGAACCAAACAAAACCTACCTGCGGTTCCACCACCCTCGCCAAACGCAGGATTGGTTGGAATCGGTTGGGCCAGGAAACAGGCGCTGAGTTGCCCCGTCAGAGGGTTTGAACCCCAGGGTCGTAACTGGGGTAGCTGCCCAGGATGACGGTTTCGATTGCCACGCTCCGCAAATCGTTGACCGCCCGCATCACGTTTTGATCCGTCCGGTGCCCATCCATATCCATGTAGAACATGTATTGGAACGTGTCCCTAGGGTCGGGCCGCGATTCGATCATGGTCAGGTTGACCTCGTTTTCAACAAAGCAACCGAGCACCCGGTACAGTTCCCCCCGCCGGTTTTTGAGCTTAAACATCAACGAGGTCTTGTCGTGCCCGCTGGCGGCTGGCTCGTTGTATCCCAAAACGACAAACCGTGTCCGGTTGCTGGCATGGTCTTGGATATGTTCGGCGAGTGCCGTCAAACCGTAGAGAGAGAGCGAGACTTCGTTGACGATTGCCGCCCCTTGGGGGTCGGCGAGCGCCCTCTTTGCGGCTTCGGCGGTGGGCACGATGTCGACGATATCGGCGTGCGGCAGGTGGTCTCGGAGCCATTCGCGGCACTGGGCAGCGGGTTGCGGCCCGGCATAAACCCGTTTGACCTCCTCCAATGATCCCGCCACCGATCCCAGGTGGTGGTGGATGTCTAGGAACGTTTCGCTGACGATTTTGACGTTCGATTTGGGGAACATGTCCAGCGTTTCCGGCACGACGCCCGCTACGGAGTTTTCAATGGGCACGACACCATAATCGGCTTGGCTGCGCTCGACGGATTGAAACACTTCTCGGATGTTATAAACCGGGACAAGCGAGACGCTGTGGCCAAATGCCGCGGCCGCCGCCTGGTGGGTGTAAGTCCCTTCGGGGCCCCAGTAGGCGACGTGCAGCGGTTTTTCGGCCGCCCTACCGGCAGAAATGACTTCCCTGAAAATCGCAACCAATTGGTCGCCGGTCAGGTTGCGGTACTTGGAGTTGCGCAACCGTTCATACATTTGCCGTTCGCGTTCCGGGGTGAAAAACGGTGAATTGTCCCGGCCCTTGATGGTGCCAACTTCCCTGGTGAGGTCGATCCTGCGTTCGAGCAGGCGGATCAGTTCGGCATCGACCGTGTCGATTTCGATGCGGACATCGGCAAGTGTCCGTCCATCCTTGTCCCTGCTTTCCACAAGGGCTATTGTGCCTGCTGGCAGCAAACCGGTTCAGGCCCGGTAACCTTTGGCGGTGCGGGCGCTATTGGTGAACCGGGCGGACGCCTACCAGAATTTTGGCGGCGACGTCGTGCAAATGGAGCAGACGGCGGCCTGCCTGGCCGAGTTCGGAGTTGAGGCGGAGATCGCCTTGGGTGAAGAGGCCGTCGACAAAATGGCTGGGGCCGACGTAGTCCACCTGTTCAACCTCCAAACGCCCAAGTTCACCCATTCCATGCTTTTGGCGGCTAAATCCGCTGGCAAGCCCACCGCGGTCAGCACGATCTGGTGGGATTTCATCGCCGACGAAGTCTTGCACAACTCGCCCAAATGGCGGCTTGCCCGGCGACTCATCGGGACATCCGCCGCCCGCACGATGATCCAGCGTCGGATCGAGCCAATGGTCCATGCGGAACGCCAGCCCCACCGGGAGATCATTGCGCGGGCTGATATTCTCCTCCCCAATTCGGAGTCGGAGAGCCGCCACCTCAGGGCACTCGGGCCGTTCCAAACCCCAGTCTGCGTTGTGCCCAATGGGATCGCGGCCGAGATGCCTTCCGATATGGAGAAGGCTTCAGAAATCCTGGCCCGCCACGGCTTGGAGCCCGGCGGGTTCATCCTGATTGCGGGGAGGGTGGAAGCGGTGAAGAACCAAGTTTCTTATATCCAGGCGGTGGCACCACTTGGGTTGAGGGTCGTTTGCGCCGGTGCCATCCGCGAGCCGCAAGGGGAGATCTGCCGTAGCCTGGGAGCGACGCTTTTGGGCCGGGTTGAACCCCCCGTCCTCCACGGGCTTTACCGCCTTGCCAAGGTGCATGCTCTGCCAAGCTTTCGGGAAACTCCCGGCCTGGCGACCCTGGAAGCGGCATCGGTCGGCACGCCTATCGTTTCCACCGACGTGGGTTCGGCACGGGATTACTTTGGCCCCCTCGCCGATTACTGTGACCCCCACGACCCGGTTTCCATGATCCGGGCGACCTCGGCGGCTCTGGCCCGCCCAAAGTCAGAAGATTTGAAGGAACAAGTCCTCTCCCGGTACACCTGGCGCCGTGCGGCCGAGGCGACTTCCCGGGCTTACCGGCAGATCCTCGCTGGCGGATAGCCTAATCCGGGTCCAGTTCAAGCCCAGGGAGTGTTAAACTCAGGCGACGTTGTGGAAGCGATACTCAACCGCTTGGGGGTACTTTTTGAACCCTCTTGGCGCGGGTTGGTGCACGTCGTTGACATCCTCCTTGTCACCTATCTGACGTTCCGCCTGCTCAAGCTGGTCCGTGGCACCCGCGCCTGGCGGGTGGTGCTGGGGATCGGCGTGTTCGTCGCAGCCTTGGCGCTCAGCGATTACCTGGGTTTGCAGACCCTCCACTGGATCTTAGACAAGGCAACCCTTTTGGCCCCGGTTGCCCTCGTCATTTTGTTCTTGCCCGAACTCCGGCAGGCCATCGATGGGTTCGCGCGGCTCGGCCTTTGGTCTGGTCGGTTCATCGGGGGTGAGATCTCGGTTGAAGAAAATGTAATCGAGCAGATTGTGCAAGCCGCGGGCGAAATGTCCGACGAGCGCACCGGGGCCCTCATCGTCATCGAGCGGAACAACCACTTGGACGACATCGCCGCCAACGGCGTTCCGGTCCATGCCGACGTGACTGCCGCGCTGTTGGGGGCCATTTTCTACGAAGGCAACCCGCTCCACGATGGAGCCGTCATCGTGCGGGATCGGGAGGTTTTGGCCGCCGCCTGCCGGTTGCCGGTCAGCGAATCCAGTTCAATCGGCGACAAATACCATATGCGCCACCGGGCTGGAATCGGCGTCAGTGAGCAAGCGGATTGCGTCGTCTTGATTGTCAGCGAAGAACGGGGTTCCATGCAGCTTGCCATTGATGGCGGACTGATCCAAATCCAAAACAAGGAAGAGTTGGCCACCCGCTTGCGACAGGAACTCATTTCCGAAAAACCAAAGCGAAGCATCCGGTCCCGAAAGAAGAGTGTTCCCGGTGAAGAGGCCACCTTATGAAGCGCGAAGACATCCCCTTGCTCATCGCTAGCCTCGTCATTGCCATCGCCCTTTGGTTCCAGGTTCAGCCTCTTTACGAGCCCGGTCGTGAACGCGAATACATCGTGCCGCTCAAGATTGAAGGAAAACCGGACGGTTTGGCTGTGTTCCCCGCCGCCGACAGCGTGACCCTCATCGCCAGCGGGACATTGACCGACCTGGACAAGCTGGATGCCGGGAAAGTGATCGCATATCTGGATCTTTCGACCATCAAACCTGGGGAGAGCAACCAAGTCGTCCAAGTCCGGATCCCGGGGGATTCGAATCTTGAATTCCGGCCCAAAACCCGCACGGTCAAGGTCTCCTGCGAGCAAATCTTGCGGATTCAGCGCGACATCGAGGTCGTGACGACCGGAACGCCCCCGGCCGGGTACGACCTGGCAAGCACCGCCGCCAACCCCAAAACGGTCGAGCTTTACGGGCCGGCAAGCTACGTGAAGCAAGTCAAGTCGCTCAAGGCCACTGTGGATTTGAGCCGCCTGAAACCCGGGCAATCGGCCTCCGTCCCCGTTGCTTTATTGGATGACAAGGGGGATCCGGTTCCATCAACCTACACCAACCCGGCCAACGTGACGGTGGCCGCATCGTTCACGGCATCCCGTGCCACCCGAGAAGTGCCGGTCATCGTGGATTGGACGGGCAAAGTAGCGGCCAAGGTTTTGATCCAGGAGATCACGGTCATCCCCGATAAAGTGGAGATCAGCGGCAAGTCAGAAGACGTGTCGGCCATCAACACGGTGGACACCATCCCCCTTAACGTCGATGGGTTGAGCGGGGATAAAACCTTCACCCTCAAGTTGATCGCCCCCCCGGGCGTCACCCTGAAAACGACGGAAGTATTGGTAAACGTGAAAGTAAAACGGCGATAATGCCAGATCGATGATCGAAATCCGGGCGATCGAAGAAGGCGAAGCGTCGGCATTCCTAGACTTGTTGTGCCAGATATTCGAACTCGACCCCGGCCGGGCGGCGACGGTCTTTTACAGTGAACCGTTTTTCGATTTGAAGCGGAAATGGGCCCTGTTTGCCGAAGGGCAGATGCAGAGCATCCTCACAACGACTCCATTGGACTTTGGGTTTGGCCGCGCGCTGGGGATTGCCGGCGTGGGAACCAGAAATGGGTTCCGGGGGCGAGGTTATGGCCAACGCCTTTTAGAATTCGTCCTGGAAACCGGCGAGCGTGAGGGCGAAGCCGCCGCGATGTTGTTTGCCCACCAAGAGGTGCTCTACACCCGTTGCGGCTTCCAACTGGTGGACGAGGTGGTCAAGGGCCCTCTGGATGCCCATTGCCAGCTACCTTATGCCGGAATGCTGCCCGAAGGTCAAGTGGAAGAAATCTACGCGACTTGGGCGATGGGAAACCCAATGCGCCTGCGCCGCGACGCCCGCCGGTGGCACTATTGGCGCTACGTCTACCGGGAGTGTTATGCCGCACCTGGGGGTTATGTGGCAAGCGAGACGAATCTTTGCCGGGAGGCCCTGTTCAACCAACTGCCGACAACTTGGCCGATACTGCCAGAAGCCGAGTGGTATGGCCTCCGGTCGATGACCGACCTACTGGGAATCCCGATGAAAACCCAAGGGGTGGAACTTCTGGTGATGGCCAGGGGGTTTCCAGCCACCCCCCAAATGTTCATGTCGGATCAGTTTTAGCCGCCCGAAGACCCGCCTTGGCCGCCACCGCTGCTACGGCCGCCGGCACTCCCGCCACCTGAAGAAGATCCCCCGGCACCGGACGTTTGGCCCGCGGCCATGGGGAGGTCGGCCTCCATGAGGCCGATCCGCGAGAACTCGACTTGGTAGGGCGTGATTTCATAGGTTGCGGCTTGGCTTTGGACCAGTGGCGAACTTTGTGCCAGCCGGACGGCAAGATCCGGCGTCCCCTGGACAATGGCCAACCGGCCGCCATATTGGCCAGCCAATACTCCCTCGGTCAGGATGCCGAATTCTTTGCCATGGGCGCGGATGAATTCGCGGTGGGCGTCAACAACTTGCGCCGCGTTGGACGCCTTGATGTTGGGTGTCCATTGCACCAGGAACAACGTGCCTTTGACCGCTGCGCCGCCGGCCATGCCACCGCCACCGGCCGACCCCGATTGGAGACCCCCGCCCCTTGCCGAACCTTGGGCCGAAGCTTGGGCGCTAGCTGAAGCAGACGCCGAAGCCCGTGAACTCCCGCCCGAAGACTGGGTCTGGGTGTTTGTTTGGGTGTTTTGTTGGGTGGACGTTTGGGCAAATGCGGCCAAGCCGGCCATGAGGAGGGCGACGCCGACAGCCGCCGCCGTCAACCGGAATTTTGGTTGTGCCATGTCCTCTCTGACTCTCCCTTGCGTGTCGCAAGTTTCACAACTTGCGTTGTAGCCGGAATTATCTCCTTCCTGCGAGACCGAACTAATCATCGTGGCGTAGTATCAGGCATGAGCCCGCTCGTTGCCCTGGCCTTGCTTTCTCCCCTGCCTCAGCAGGGCCCGATCGTCGCCGATTTCAAGGATCCCAAAGGTGTGAATGCTGTGAGCATCGCAACCGATGGAGCCATGGAGCCATTTTTCGGCATGGCCTCCGGAGTTAGTGGCAAATTGAGGTTCGATCCGGCCAATCCGGAAGCGACGACCGGGGACATCATCGTCAAAACCCAGAGCATCAAGTTGCCGCTCCCCGAACTGGAAGAGAGCATGAAAGCCGAATGGTGCCTGGATGCGGAAAAGTATCCCGACATCGTGTTCTCCATCGACAAAATCTCCGATGTGAAAAAAAATGGCAACCGTTACGACGGCACGGTGACGGGCCGGCTAACGCTGCACGGCGTGACCAAACCGTTGACCACGACGGCTTCGACGACGTTCCTGGCCGGCAAAGCTAAGGAGAGGTTCGGCGACAAACCGGGTGATTTGTTGGTCGTCCGTTGCGATTTCGAGTTCAACCGCTTGGATTTCGGGATTGGGAAGGGGCTGAGCGAACAGTTGGTAAGCAACATGGTCAAAGTCCGTGTCGCCATTGTCGGCACAGCCCTGCATCCGTGATGTTTCTCCGTTAGAGCTTGAGGTCGACGATTCCGCTGACCCCAACCCCATCGACGGCCTTGAGTCCCTTGGCGTCGGTGGGGTTGTCTGTTGCAACCGGGATGAGCGCCTGGATCCGGATTTCATCCCCGAAAAGCCCCGCCTCGGGCGCGGCGACGGATTTGACCTTATCGACGTTGACTTTGGAACCCATTACCTGGGCGGCTCCGATAGCACCGCGGGTGTTGAGCCCGATTTTGATGATGGGCACCACTTTGGTGTAAGAGGCGTTGGTGTCTTTGTGGTCCGTGAGGTTATTGATCGCCTTATTGATATCGGGCCCGAACTGTTTGACGGCCGCACCGACCCCTAGAATCTTGATGATTTCTTTGACCTGGCCGCCGCCGAATGCAAAGCCGGTGCTGCAAATAGCAAGGGCTGCGCTGAGGGCCAGGGTCATCCGGAACGTGCGGGATCTGCGAGAGGCGGGTTTCTGCATGGCTTTATCCTGTTTTTCAGACGTCCAAGCCCCTTTCGCCGTGCCAAAAAATGATGAAGCCCCTGCCAGTTGGCAGGGGCTTTGTTTTCAAGATCGGGTTCTGGTTAGAACTTAATCTTGAGTTGGGTGCCGAACAGGCCACCGCGGAACTTGCCTGCGCCGGGCATACCCGGGAGGAAGATCGCTTTGCCATCAGCATCGCTGAACATGTAGGTGAACATGAGCGAGGTGTTGGTGCTGACGTTGTAGCCGACGTTGAGCGTGTACCAGCGTTGGAACGGATCGTTGGCGACGCCGCTGAAGTTCCAGTCCACGTTTTCGTAGCTCAGGCCGAGGTTGACGTAGTTGTTGAGCTTGTAATCGAGACCGATTTTGATGCTCGTGACATCGTCATCCTTGCCGAGGACGGCACCGGCGATGTTTTGGTCGCCTTCAAGTTGCTCGCCTTTACCCCAGATGGTGAAGTCTTGGCTCGGGTTGAAGTGCACCCCAACGTTCCAACCGCGCACGTTGGTCGGGTTGTACCAGGTACCGATCCGGCCCCAGTCGCCCGCAGCGGCGAAGTTGTTTTCAACGGTGCGGTAGCCCGCTTTGACGCCCCAGTTGCTGCCGTGATAACCCAGCGCCGCGCTCCACGCGGTGTTGTCGTCATCGAGGGCATTGTGGGTGTTTTCGCTGAAGTTGGATTGGCTGTACGCACCGTAGAAGTGGACATTGTTGAACTTCAGGTTGGCTTCGGCACCGAAGACGTTCAACCGGTTGGCCGGTTGGTTGCCCGCAAGGCCGGGGTTGACGTCGGGGATCAAGGTGTCGCTGTCGTGGAACAGGTAGGCCAGCTTGACGTTGCCCATGTCGTTCAACGGGAAGTTGAGGGCCACACCGAGGGTGCGGTCGACAGTTCCGCCGCCAAAGCCGATCGGGTTGATGTCAACTCCGCCTGCACCGGTGTTCAGGGTGCGGTCGCTGTTGCGGCCACCGAACACGGTCAGGGCGACTTTGCCGAACATGAAGTCGACGATTCCACCATCGAAGATGAATTCGCCGTTGTCGCGCCAGTCATTTTGGTAGTAGCCGCTGGTGAAGCTTTGGCGTTGGAACAGGTAAGGACCGACTTTGTAGCCGACGCGCCCGAGTTGGACGTGCATGCCTTGACCGGCCAAGGCCGTACCAAAGGAGACGTTGAGCTTGCCAAAACCGACAGCGGTGTCAGCGGTGTCGTCGAAGTTGGTGCCGAAGGCCATGTTGTCCAGGCCGCCGAGACCGGCAAACGCATTCCCGACGTACAGGACGCCGTTGAATTGCGGTTCGCCTTCTTTACCACCTTGCAGGGTGATGTAGGCTTCGTGGAAGATGTTCAGGTCTTTGTCCATGCCGACGGGGACGCCGGTATAGGAACCAGAACCTTCGCCGAGCACGCGGCCGTCCGGCGTGATGCCGAAGTTGCCGTCGCTGCTGTGGCCACCAAGGATGAGGACATCAACTTCAGCGCCGATCTTGATCGCTTGGGTGCGGTTTTCAAGAGCGGTGACGCGCTTGTCCATTTCGGACATTTGGTCTTTCATGCTGTTGACGTCGACACCGAGCTTTTCGAGCTGCGGTTCGAATTCCTTGACCATCTTTTGCATGGTGTCGATGGAGCTCTTCCAGCTCTTCATCGAGTTGACGTCAGCTTTCAGGTCGGCCAGTTGCTTGGCCAGGTCTTGGTTGCCACCGCTCGGCATGTTTTTGATCATGTTTTCGAGCGAGGTGACCTTACCGTTGAGACCGTCGAACTGGGCCATCATCAGCTTCCAGATCTTGTCGAGCGCCACGGCGAATTCGTAGCGCGAGGTCATGCGGGGGCCGCGGTAGAAGCCGTCCGGGTAGCCGAACAGCACCTTGTCCTTGAGGTTTTCAAGGGCTTGGTAGGCCCAGTGGTTTTCCGGAACGTCCGGGAAGTTGTCTTGTGCGAAGGCCGGTGCAACCAGCGCGACACCCAAGACGGCGCTCAGAGCGAGCTTAAGGGTTTTGTTCATGGTTTTTGTTTATTCTCCATTCACCGGAAATCGGCAATTTCGAACAAACCGCTCAACCCTGGGCGGGGAGTCTTCCCTCACAACTTTCCTTAAGTTCCCTGTGAGTTCCAAGCCCTAGCCCTGACTTGGCGACGCGTCCTAGTTGCGTCATTCCTGTTTGGCAGAGACACGCCCTACCAAGTACGATTATGACCTGCCAGAGCGCAAGGGCAGGCCCCAAATATTAATACTGGGCTAATGGTCCCGGCCGTCAGGTTCAAATTGAATCTGGATTGCCTGTTCTCTATTAGCTTCGGATTAAGGCAAGCAACGCCGCCGTTTTTTCTTCCAACAGAGCCCGGTCGCCCCGCGTTTCCACATTGAGGCGGATCACCGGCTCCGTGTTGCTTCCCCGGAGGTTGAAACGCCAGTTGGGGAATTCGATGCTGAGCCCGTCCGTGCGGTCAATCTCGCCATCCCCAAATTCCGATTCTACTTTTGCCAGGGTGGCCCGCACATCGGCGACCGTACTGTTGACCTCGCCCGAACAGGGGTATTTCTCGATCATCGCCCCCACCAGTTGACCTAGGCTTTTGCCCGTTTTGGCCATCAGCTTGAGCACCAGCAGCATCGGGATCATCCCGCTGTCGCAATACCAGTGGTCGCGGAAGTAATGATGGGCGCTCATTTCGCCTCCATAGACCGCATTCTCGGCCCGCATCCGCTCTTTGATGAAGGCGTGCCCGCTCTTGCACATCACGGCCCGCCCGCCAGATTCCCGGACGATCTCCAGGGTGTTCCACGTCAGCCGGGGGTCATAGATGATCGTTGCGCCGGGGTTGTCTTGCAAAATCGCTTGGGCAAGCAGTCCAACAATATAATATCCCTCAATAAAGTTGCCGTTTTCATCAAGCAAAAAGCAGCGGTCGTAATCGCCGTCCCAAGCGATTCCCAAGTCGTAGTGCCTTGCCCGCATTTCGGCTTCTACCGGTGCCCGCGACTCCTCCAATATGGGGTTAGGAACGCCGTTGGGAAACGTTCCGTCGGGTTCGAACATCATCCGCGTCACCTCGATCGGAAGGTGCGGGGCCAGCGCGTCCATCGCAATGCCGGCGGCCCCATTGCCGGGGCTCGCCAAAACCTTATGCTCGCGCAAGTCGTTCCCCGGGCAGATCTTGAGGAGGTGCTGGACAAAATCTTGGTAGCAATCCTTCAGGCGAATGGTGCCACCTCCAACACCGGCCCGAACACCGCCATCCAGGATGAGCTTGCTGAGCCGTTCGATCTCATCCAGTCCGGTGTCGCCGCTGATCGGCCGGCTTTCTTGCCGGATCATTTTCATGCCGTTATATTGGGGTGGGTTGTGGCTGGCGGTAATCATCACGCCACCGTCATAGTGATAAAAGGCTGTGGCAAAGTACACCATTTCAGTGCCGACCATGCCTAAATCGATGACGTCGCACCCTTCTTCGTTGAGCCCTGCGGCCAGCGATTGGGCAAGTTCCGGACCGCTCAATCGGATGTCGTAACCCACGCAGACCGTTTTGGCTTTGGTGTATTGCGCATAGGCCCGGCCGATGGCGTAGGCGACATCTGGATTGAGCTCATCGGGCACAACGCCGCGCACGTCATAAGCTTTGAAACAGGCGAGGTATTGCCCCATGGATGGCCCAGGTTACCCGCCGCCCATGTCCCGGTTTGGACGGGATGAGTCAAAGTATCAGTACACTTGGGAAATGGCCCTCCGCCCACAACTTCAGGACGGCATGGAGGTTCGGCCTGCCGATCTGGTCCTCATCCACGGCGGACCGGGGGCCCAGGGCTCTCTGCATGGGTTGCGGGCCGCTTTGCCCGCGGATCTCAATGCCCGGGAGATTCTGCAGAGGTATGCGGGTGGTCAGCGGCTTTCGGTTCAAACCCACGTGGACGATATGGCGGCGGTTGTGCAATCCGACGCCAACATCCTTGGCCACAGCTGGGGGGCCATGCTCTCCCTCTCTTTTGCCAGCCAGTTTCCCCACCGGTGCCGTCGGTTGCTCTTGGTCGGATGCGGGACATATTCCGAAGCGTCCCGGCAAGAATACGTCCGCCGCATCCTGTTGCGCTTCGACCCAGAAAGGGCCGCTCTCCTGAAAGAGTTGGTTGCACAAGCCCCAACCGCGGCTGAGCGGGCCGCGGCGTTCCGGGCATACGGCGACTATGCGACGTCGGTCCAAGCCTTCGACCCGATCCCCGACCCCTGCCCGGACCCCGATCCTCAGTATGACCCCGATGGCCACGCCCAGACGTGGGCGGACGCGATGCGCCTGCAAGAAGAAGGGGTCGAACCCGCCCGTTTTTCCAGCATCCAATGCCCGGTTACCCTGATCCAGGGGGCCGACGACCCCCATCCCGGCCGGCTGATTTTCGACGATCTCAAGCCCCACATCCCTCAACTGGAGTTTATCGAGCTGGAACAATGCGGGCACGAACCGTGGCTGGAGCGGCACGCAAGGGAGCGTTTTTTGGAGATTGTCACCCAGCTTTGCCGCTGGTAACCTCAGATCCATGCCTGCCCAGCTGATCGGTGCCCACATGCCCACGGGAAAAGGCTTGCCCGATGCCGTCCGGCGGGGCAAAGCGATCGCGTGTACGGCGGTGCAGGTGTTCACCAGCTCCCCCCAGCAGTGGCAATCCAAACCTCTGGCCGAGGACGCGCCCCAAAAGCTCCAAGAAGCGATCACCGAAACCGGGCTCGACCCCCAAGCTCTGGTCAGCCACGACAGCTACCTGATCAACCTGTGCGCGCCGGAGCCCGAAAAAGCCCAGATGTCTCGCGAGGCCCTGACCCGCGAACTCACCCGCTGCGCCACGCTTGGAATCCCCTATGTCGTCAGCCACATGGGCGCACACATGAAGCAGGGCGAAGAGGCCGGCCTGCAAAAAATTGCCGAACAAACAAAAGCGATCCTGGCGGAAATCCCCGCTGGAGTGACGCTGCTCATGGAAACCACGGCCGGGCAAGGCTCATCGCTCAACTACAAGTTTGAACATTTGGCCGAACTGTTCGACCTCACCGGTTCGCCTTCAAACCTAGGGGTCTGCCTCGACACCTGCCACATCTTTGCCGCCGGGTACGACATCCGCACGCCCGATGCCTACGAAGCGACCTTCGCGGAGTTCGAGCGGCTGGTCGGATGTTCACGCATCAAAGTCATCCACTGCAATGACAGCAAAAAAGACTTGGGCTCACGGGTCGACCGGCACGACCACCTCGGCGAAGGGCTGATCGGGGAAGCGGCTTTCCGGTGCCTGGTTCACGATGCGCGGTTCAAGCGCACGCCGATCGTCGTCGAAACCCCCGATGCCGACACAATGCACGAGGTCAATGTGGGTCGGCTGTGGAATTGGGCTGGCGAAAAGGCACCCTAATCAGGCGGCTACCGGGTCGCCGGTCATTCCGGAACGTCGCTCATGTCCGTCCCCGAAGCCGAAACGTTCTCTTGCTGGATCTGTTCAAAGATCTCTTTGCGGTGGACGGCGACATCGCGGGGGGCTTTGATGCCGATGCGCACCTGTTCGCCCCTCACCTCAAGGACAACGACTTCGATGCCCTCGCCGATGACGATGCTTTGGTTGACTTTCCGGGTGAGTACCAGCATGTTGCCCTCCTTGGCGCTGGCCGCGTGAACTGTCCGTTCAGGCGGCGGTTTGCCCCATCTCTTGTTTGGGGAAGACCCGGTGGCGGATGGCGTAACGGACGTCTTCCACGACGACCTGTTTGGCGAGGCGCTTTTCCAGGTTAATCAGGATCGGCCCAGCCAGGTTCAGGGTCATATCATCGGGTTTCCCTTTCGGAATGGTGACGATAGTATAGACGAGGCGGGGCGTCTCTTCGCCCAATTCGAGTTGGCGGGCAGTTTCGTCGGGCAATTCCGGGGCATAGTCCGGCACATAGTAGGCCGGATCCACAACCAAAAAGGCCAGTGCGCCGTCGTCTGCGCTTTGGAGCCAGCAAAACGGGCTTCCTTCTTTGTGTTGGATTACAAGGTAGCGGGTTTGACCCGGGAAACCCAGGATTCCTTCGGCGAGCGTTACCAGGTCGGCGTCGCAGAATTCGATGGTGCCGAACCGAGCCGTTTCAATCAATTGGGTCGTTTTCATCTCAGGAAGTCCATGAGGGAGAGGTTCATGCCTTGGCTGGCCACTTGCATGGCGGCCTGGTAAGCGGATTGAGTTTGTTGGTAACGGACGATGGCGTCAGAGAGGTCGACGTCCTCGTAGTCGGAGATGTCTTTGGTGAAATCGTCGATCCGCCGCGTGTTCTCATCCTTCAGGCTTTGCACGGTTTGCAGCCGCGATCCGACTTCGGCACGGAGGTTGGTGACCTTGTCCCGGATCCCTTTGATGTCGGCAAGAGACTGGGTGGAAATGGCGACGACATCTTGGTTGGACAAGTTTGTTTTGAGCTGTTCCAACTTGGCGTACATGTCCACAAAGTCGGTGTCGATTCCCGCCAGGTTGATATCCATGTATTCGCCCGACCGGATTTCAGCGCGGATGGGGTTTCCATCCCCGCTGTAAGTCAGCACGCCACCCGAAGCCGAATAGGGGGCCGTCCCGTTTTTTTGTCCAGCAAAAATGTATTGTCCCTGGCCCCCTTGGGTGTTGGCCAGCCGCACCAGGCGCTCTTGCAGTTTGCCGACTTGGTCGGCCAGGCTTTGGGCGGCACCAACATCGATGGCGCTGCTGGCCCCTTGGATCGCCAGTTGGTTGGCTTGGTTGACCACATCGGTGACGTCGGCCAAGGCATTTTCGCTGAACCCGAGGTAATCGTTTGCACCCCTCAAGTTCTTGTCGAACTGTTCGAACCGCGATTTGAGTGTTCGGGTATTGATCGAAAGGCGGGTTGAAAGCGGGTCTTCGCTAGCAGATTCGAACTTTTTGCCCGTGGAGATCTGCCGCTGAACGCGGAAGTACGCCTCCTGAGCGGTGCGGATGCTGTTAGAAAATGTTTCGAATTGGTACGGCGTGCTCACCCTCATGGCTTATCTCCGGCCTAGCGGCCTAGGTTGACGAGCTCCTGGCTGACTTCGTTGAAAATTGAAAGGGCCCGTGCAGCGGCTTGATAGCTGCGCTGCATCTTGACCAGGTTGGCCATTTCATCGTCAATGCTGACCCCGCTGACGGCTTGGATTTGGTTTTCCACTTGCGCCAAAACGGCCGATTCGGTTTCGGCGGCGGCGGCCGCATAGTTGCCGTCGCTGGCCAACCGGCCGACGATGTCGGTGAAGAATCCGTTAAACGTGCGGTTCCCAAGGGCGGCTTGGGCGGTGTCTCGCATTTCGCCGAGTTGTTGGGCAACCGACCCGTCGCCCGGATCGCCAGTGAGCCCGGCAGCGATCGCGTCCGCGCTCGCCATCACCTCGGCACTCAATTGAAAGTCGACCGCGCCGGTTTGCGGCGGGGCCGCCACATCATTGAAGAAATTGACGCCGGTGTTGCCAAGGGCGTTGACCCCTCCGGCGTGGAGGGTATTGACCTGGGTCCGCAGGGTGTTTGCGAGGTTGTCCAGGTTGGACATTTGGGTTTGGGTTTCATTCAACCCAGCCAAGTGGCCGGCCAGGGCCCCGCCCCGGATGTTGTAAGTGATCGCCCCGTCGGTGAACGTGGCCGCCGCCGGATCATAGGAGCTAGGGAAGGTCCTGGCGTTGCTTCCTTGCACCAAGGTGAATCCAGCCGCGTAAATGGCATAGGATCCATCCGGGAAGGTCTCCCGTTGCAGGTTGACGAGCTTACTCAGATCCTCCACCGCGACGTCCCGTTGGTCCATCAGGCTGTTGGCGTTCCCATTGGCCGCGGTAGCGGTCGTGATCTGGGCATTGAGCTTGGCAATGGTTTGGGCCAAATTGTTGATTTGCGTGACCGTGTCGGTGATTTGTGTGGTTTGGCTGGTTTGCAAGTTTGTGAGGTCGGCGTACTTGTTGCGCACCCGGTCAGCCAGGACTTGACCGGCCAGCCGGACTTCGGTGCGCGCGGCTTGGTCGCTGGGGTTAGAACCGAGGCCGGAGAACGCGTTGAAGAACCGGTTGAGAGCCTGGTTGACACCAGAGTCCGATGGCTCGCCATAGATCCCGTCGATCCGTTGCAGATGGGCCCCCAGGGTCGAATACCGGCTCTGGGACGACAGCGCGGCGGAATGGCTACGGTCGAGATAGACGTCTCGGAGCCGGTTGACCGAGGTGATGATGGCCCCTTGCCCAATAGACTTGATACCGTTGTTGTAGAACGGCAACTGGGGGAGAGTGCCAAAATCCACCGTCTGGCGCGAATACCCCCGGGTGTTGAGATTGGCGATGTTGTTGCCAATCGTGTCGATGGCCCGCTGATAGTTGCTCAGCGAAAGCCGCGACATGTTCAATCCAAGGAATGGTCCAGCCATATTGATGCTCCCAGTAATATTGTCGGCATCAGGCAGCCTGATTCATCAGCACATTTGCCTGGGAAACCCGCGGAGCATAGGGGCCGCTGGATTTTTGGGATTCCGTGCAGATCACCGAGATCGAGCCGTTGACATATTCGAGCTCGTTTTCGATGAGGGCCCGGTTCTTGTCGATAACGCGTTGCAGGTTTCGCCCCGCGACGATGACTTTGTTGGCCATGGCTTGCACGCGTTGCGCATCGGCTTTTTCAAGCACACCCACCAAGCTTCGAAGGTTCGGTTCACATCCGAACTGTTCGGCCAGCTCTCTGGCGGATGCCGCGGCGTTAGCATCGATCGATTCCATCGCTGCCATTTCGGCATCGAGAATCGGTTGCAGTTCCTCAATCCTTTCAACTTGCCGCATGGTGAGGGCGGCGGTTTGTTGGTGGAGGATGTTGAGGAGGTCGTCGGATTTGCGGAGCCAATCGGCCCAGAAGTTTTCCAATTGCTTTGTGGTGGTCATGATTTGTTCCCTGATGGAGTGGAGGCGACTTCGGCAGCCCGCTTGCCCATTTCTTGTTGGACAACCGTGGCGGCTTGGGCCATGAAAACGGTTTTGGCGATGCCGAGGGTGGATTGACCCTTGGCGGCCTGGTCGGCGACAGCCTGATCCATGGTGTCTTTGGCAAAATCCATCATGGGCGTGCTGTTTTGGGACAAGCTGGTCTGGCGCATTTGCGACAGCAGCTTTTTGACAAAGAACGATTCGAACTGCTCGCTGGCTTCCTGGAGTTTGTGGAGTTCCTTTTGGGCGGCTTCGGGCAGCTTTTCGATGTCGATCTTGCCGTCGGTCAGGATCGGCGAAAACGCCTTTTCCATGATCTTTCGGGTCTCCGATCCCGGTTGGCCGAGCTTGGGTTGCAACTGGTCGGCAAGCCCCTGGGCAAAGTCTTCCCGCAGCCGGTACCGGTTGTTGGCGACAGGCGTCATTGGATTTTCACCCTTGCTTTGAGCGCCCCTTGCTGGGCAAGGGCCTGGATGATGGCAATGATGTCCCGCGCGGAAACATCCATGGCTTGGAAAATCTTGGCGAGGTCGTCTAATGTGGCATTGGGGGCAACCACGACCACTTGGGGCGGCTGTTCGTTGGCATTGGTCAACGTCGCGGGGGTCACCGTGGTTTGGCCTTGGCTGAACGGCCCCGGCTGGCTCGTCACGAACTCGGTGTCGATCGTCACCCGCAGCGATCCGTGGGCGATTAGGGCTGGGCCGAGCCGGACGTTACCGCCGACCACAATGGTGCCGGTCCGTTCGTTGATGACGACGGTGGGTTCGGTATTGGCGAACACTTCCAATTTTTGAACCTGGCTGATCACATCGACCGCATCATTCGGGTCGTCGAGGGTGATCGCCACGGTGACGCCGTCAATCGCCGAAACTCCCAGACTGGGGAAACTGCGGGCAATGGCGTCCCGGACGCGCTGGACGGTTGTGAAATCAGGCTGATCCAGGTCGAAATAGATGATGTTGCCGCCAAACACAAACTGGGTGTCCACTCCCTTTTGGATATCTGCCCCGTTTGGAATGCGGGCCACCGTCGGGTGGTTTTGGCGCACCGAGCTGCCCGAATTGCCGGCATTGAACCCACCGATGCTCAGGCCGCCGCTTGCCATGGCGTAAATCACCGTGTTATCGGCCATAGCCCCTAGGGAAGTCGGGAGCAAGAATCCCCCTTCCAGGCTCTTGGCGTCACCCAGGCTCTGAACCGTCACATCGACCTTGCGGCCCGGAGCGGCAAAAGCAGGCAGCTCCGCCGTGACGCTGACAATGGCGATGTTCTTGGCCGTGAAATTGGCGGGATCGACCATCGTCCCCCATCGGGACAGGGCGTTGGCCATGGACGTGTTGGTCGCCGCGATCTGTTTGGAATCACCGGTGCCGTTGAGCCCGACCACCAACCCATAACCCAAGATCACGTTTGACCGCGAGCCCCGGAATCCGCCGATGGCCGAAATCTCAACCGGGATGCCGTTGGTTTCTGCATTGCGGATGGCGGCACTGCGCCGCTTTTCCAGATCCTCTTGCTCTTTGCGAGCCTGGGATTCGGATTTCGTGTCCGGCTTGGCGGCAGCGGCACCGGTTTGACCGGTGGTGCCATTCTGGCCCAGGGCCGCCGCGCAAACCGCCGCTAAAAGCAAGGTGAAAAGCAATTTCTTCATTAGAACAACCAGTCCAGGATGGTCGTGAGCACGCCTTTGCGCTGCCTTTGGCTGATTTGGCCTTTGCCTTCCATCTTGATTTCCGCCTCGGCGATTTTTGTGCTGGCAATCGTGTTGTCGGGTTTGATGTCCCGCTGGCGGATGAGGCCGCTGAGGACAAAAGTCTGAGTTTCTTTGTTGGTGACCAGCGACCGGCGGCCTTCGATTACAAGCGTCCCGTTGGGGAGCACGTCCTTGACGACCGCACTCATCTTGGCCGTCATCTTGGAGTTCTGGCTGGTGTTGCCGTCGCCGGAGGTACTGCTAGTGGCCCCGTTGCTGAGCGGCCCGAAAAGCTGGGTCAGGAATCCGGTTAGGATGTTGGGCTGCACCGATGTGGAGTCAGATTTGTTGGCGGTAGTCGATGCGGCAAATGTGCTGACCGACTGTTCGTCGATAAGGATCATCACCACATCTCCCTTGCCGCGGGCAACATCGTCAATAAAAGGATTCTTGACCGAACCTCCATAAATCGATCCGGCATTTTCTTTGCCGCCTTGGTTTTGGGAACTTTGGTCGGCATGGGACCAACAAATCGTCCCCAAAGCGAAGAGCCCGATAAGAATCAGACGTGTTTTCATAGCTTGACCTCTACTTTTCCGGACTTGGTCCAACGGCCGACAAGGGTTTTGCCCGTCGACAATTCGACCGTGACTTGACCCGAGACCGGGTCGACTTTCTTGACCTTGCCGGTCGATTCGATTTGCACGGGGCCGCTTTGCACGCAAACGGTCACCTCGTCACCCGGTTTAACCGAGATCGGGGCCGCCGCATTGGTGAAGGAGAGCGTGCGGGAATTGATCCGCTTGCCATCGATATAGGCGGCAACTGTCACGCTGAGCGCCTTGCCCGATTTGGCCACGTTTTCGACGATGAGCTCCAACTTTCCGGCGGGCGCCTGCAGGTCGGGCACCGGTTTGGCCGATTCCGGTTCAAAGTCCGGGTATTGGCTGGCGATTCCGGCGGTGGCGGCATCTTCGAACATCTTTTGCGTGACGGTTTGCCCGATCCGCTCGATGGTCAGCCTGACGGGGCCGATGATCCGGATTTTGGCGGCCTGGTACCCGGCGCCTTTGAGTTGGGCGATCACCCAATTGCGGTCATAAGTCCGCGGGGCCCCAAACACGGGCGGGTTGCCCATGTCGAGTTTTTCCAAAACTGCCCGGTCGGCGGGGCTGGCAAAGATGTCGGCCAAGTCCCCCAAAGCCATGGCATTGCCGGAGATCTGGCACCGCGCGGGGAAGGCGATTTCAATGCCCCCTTGGGCGATCCAGGCATCGTCGCCTTGGTAATCGGTCTTGTGTGCCGCCAGATTGGAGACGGTGATTTCCGTCCTCTCGCCTCCCGGTTCGCCGTTTTGGTCGAAATGCACTTTGACAAAGCTCTGCTCGCCCTGTCCGGCTGGCTGGCCACTTGGCTGCCATGGGCGGATGACCCCAGCGAGACCTTGGCCCGGCTCCGCCGGTTCACCGTCGCCAAACAGTTTCAGGTAGTTGCCGCTGACAACGGGCCGGATGTCGTCTGGGAAGAGGGCGACCACCAGTCTCCCGGCTTCGATTTGGCGGTCTGGGAAGATGGCGGTCACCCTCCCTTTCAGGTCGACCTGGATGGCCGCAGGTTCTTGTTCGACACGGATTTTGGGCCAGACCGGGTCGCCATCTTGGCTTACCACGAGGCCGTTTTTCCAAGTCAGTTCGGCATGCTTGGCATAAACCAGCGCGCCATCTTTGGCGAACCGCAGGTAGCCGTCGCCATCGACCTGGATCGGGGCACCGGCCACCGAGCCGAGCAGGAGGGTGCAGATCAAAGAGACCATTTGGATTACCGCTTGAGGTTGTTGAGGACAGACAGCATGTCGTCCGAGGTTTGGATCGCTTTGGAGTTGATTTCGTAAGCGCGCTGGGCGGCGATCATCTTAACCATCTCTTCCACCACCTGGACATTGGAGCCTTCCAGGTGGGATTGCAGCAGGGTGCCGCTCCCTTCTTGACCCGGCGTGACGACGGTGGCATCGCCGCTGGATCCGCCGGCCAGGTAGAGGTTCTCGCCAGCCCGGGTGAGGCCGGCCGGGTTGCTAAACAAGGCGAGCTGGATCTGCCCGAGTTCGGTGGGGTCGTTGTTGCCCGGCAAAATGGCGCTCACGAACCCTTCGGGTGAAATCGTCAATGCGCGGGCTCCGTTGGGGATCGAGATATTGGGGATCAACGGGTTGCCGTTACTGGTGACCATGAGGCCGTTCGAGTCGGTTTTGAATCCACCGTCGCGAGTGTAGGCCGTGGTGCCATCTCCCATTTGGACTTGGAAGTAGCCGTTGCCGTTGATGGCCAGGTCGGTCGGGTTGCCGGTGATTTGCGGTGACCCGGTCTGCAGGTTTGTGGTGGATGCCGCAAACCGGGACCCCAAACCGACTTGGAGCGACTGGGGCAGCTTGGCGCTATCCCCGTTGGCGGCCCCGGAAGCCGAGATGTTTTGGTACATCAAGTCTTGGAACTCGGCCCGCTGGCCTTTGAATGCGGTCGTGTTGACGTTAGCCAGGTTGTTGGCAATGACGTCCAAGTTCATTTGTTGGGAGACCATTCCGGTTCCCGCGGTGTTGAGTGCTCTCATCATAAGGGCGGTGTTGTTCCTGTATTGTTTTCCCGTGGTTCACCGGCGCCTTCCTTAGTCCGTTGCCGCCTGGCCGTTCGGGCCTTTGGCGGTGCTCCAGAGGGCTTCATGCCCTCTGTCCAGCATTAACGTCCTTGGAGGATGCCGATCAATCGTTGTGTCGAGTCGTCTTGGCTTTGGGCTGATTTTTGGGCCAGCTCAAAGGCGCGGTTCAGCTTCACCATCGCGATCATTTCTTCGACCACGTTGACGTTGCTTCCTTCAATAAATCCTTGTTGCACGCCGGCTTCGGTTGCCGCGACCGGAGCCGCATCGGTGGAGGCGTAGTTCCCGTCCCCGATTTTGGAAAAGGTGCCGGCGTAGAAGCCGATTTGGCCGACCGTTTTGCCGTCGATGGAAACCGTCCCGTTGCGGTCGATCGCTAATTGGCCGGACGTGATGCGGATGGGATTGCCATCCGTGCCAAGCACCAACCCGCCCGTCGAGGTGCAGAGCTGGTTGTCGGGGCTGACGGAGAGGGCGCCGTTGCGACTGTATGCTTCCCCTTCCGGCGTCGAGACTTTGAACAGGGCGCGGTTGCTGCCGATGGAGATGTCAAAGGGGTTGCCGGTGGGGGTCACCGCCCCGTGTTCCCAAACGGTGATGACGCGGTAGGCCTCTGGCCCGACACCCAGGTTGCCGACTTTGCTGCCGTCTTCCGACGTCAATTGGCGTTCGTAGGCTTCGTTGAATGCCAGCACGTCGCGCTTGTAGGCGGTGGTGGAGGCGTTGGCAAGGTTGTTGCTGATCGTGGAAATCCACTGATCGGCGATGTTCATCCCCGTCGCCGCTGCGTAAAGGCCCCTTTCCATCCTGTTCTGGTCATCGGCACAATTACCGGGAACCTAAGAGCCAGAACTTCGCAATCGACTTGAGGTTTTGGCGTTCAGGCTTTGTGATAGGTGGCTTTGACAGCCCAAATGCCCTCTTCGCCAGGGGGGATGTTGTCCATTGCCATGGTGAGGTTGCCGTCTTTGCTTTCCAAAACGATGCGCCAACCCCATGGCGGACTGTCCCCGACGGAATACTGCCCGAGGGCTTCGACACGGCCATCTTCATAAGTGCCCGTGAAGTGCATGACATCGGTGTTGGAATGCCAGCTGTCGGCCCACCCGATCGAGACCTTCTTGGATTTGGCCCCACCGGCTATGACCATCAACCCTTCTTGGCGCTTTCCTTCATAAGTCCACCAATAAGAGATGGTGGCGAAAGCCTGGTGCGCATCCACCTCGATGTGCATGCCGCTTGGCCCAGTTTGAACCCGTTTGGATTCATCTTCCAACCAGGATAGGTGGAGCGAGGATTCTCCCGTCCACTGTCCGACAGAATTCTTCAGGAAACTGTTTGCCGCCACGCCCCGAGTATATCGTCGGCCCCAGTTAAATGGACCCCGGTAGCCGGAAATCCCTTCGGTATCCTAGCCCCCGACCCCAATGGCAACCTGGAACATCTACACATCTGAGAGTGTGAGCGAGGGCCACCCCGACAAGCTGGCCGACCAAATTTCTGACGCCCTTTTGGACGAGTTCCTGCGCCAAGACCTCGAACTCGGCGTTCCCGAGGGCAAGAAGTGCCGCGTCGCCATTGAAACAATGCTGGCGCACGGCGTCGCCATCGTCAGCGGCGAAGTGACGAGCGAAGGTTACGTCAGCGTCCAGAACATCGTCCGAGAAACGATCAAGCAGGTGGGATACACCAGCACGGACATCGGGTTCGATGGGGACAATTGCGGCGTGTTGGTCGCCATCCAGCCCCAATCCTCAGATATCGCCATGGGCGTCGACACCGGGGGTGCGGGTGACCAGGGGATGATGTTCGGCATGGCATGCAACGAATCGCCGGAGCTGATGCCGCTCCCAATCTCGATCGCCCACGCGCTAACCCGGCGGGCGGCCGAAGTGCGCCGCTCAAACCCCGGCCTCGGGTTCCGCCCGGATGCGAAGTCGCAGGTGTCGGTCCGTTACGAAGACGGCAAGCCGGTGTGCGTGGACACCATCGTTTTTAGCCAGCAACACGAAGAACGGGTCAGCGACACGGTTCGGGGACTCATCCAAACTGAGATCGTCGATCCTGTGCTTGCGGGCTATTCGGAATTCATCCAGGGCGAAATCACAACCCATTACAACCCAACTGGCCGGTTCGTCCGGGGGGGCCCGGCTGGCGACACCGGTTTGACGGGCCGCAAGATCATTGTGGACACCTACGGGGGGATGTGCCCGCACGGGGGCGGGGCGTTCAGCGGCAAAGACCCCACCAAAGTGGATCGCTCGGCGGCCTATATGGCCCGGCACATCGCAAAATGCGTGGTTGCCGCCGGCCTTGCCGACCGGGCCGTGATCGGCCTAGCCTACGCCATCGGGGTCGCGCAACCGGTCAGCGTGAATGTGGAGACCTTCGGCACAGAGACCATGGATGTGGCCGAAATCGCCAAACGGATCAGGGCCAATTTCGACATGTCCCCCCGGGGCATCAACCAACATTTGGATCTGCGCCGGCCCATTTACCTGCCGACCGCCAAAAACGGCCACTTCGGCAACCCGGCCTTCCCGTGGGAAGACACGGCCCCAGCGGCGGCTCTAAAGTAGGCATGGGCTTCCCTCCCCAGCCCTGGGGAGGGATTGATGACCACTGGCTCCACCTAAATGACTCAAACGACACGAACTGAAGTCGGGAGGGAATCACCAAAATGCTTGGGAATTGTGTAAAGTAAGGCCATGAAGAAACTCATCGCGCCCATTGCCACCATTGTCGCCCTGACCGGGGCCGCCATCGCAGTGAGTGCCATGACCGCACCGGAAGCCAAATGCCACAAGTCCGGCCAGTCAGTGGTTTCTGCCCCGGCCGCCGCTGCCGTGGATGCCAAATCGGATTGCTGTAGCAAAGCCAAGCCGGTCGCGGTCGAATCCAAATCGGATTGCTGCGCAGGTAAAGACAAGCCGGCGACTGCCGCAACCCTTTAAAGCAAGCCACCCGCAAACATGCCCCGGTGGGGATTCCCCTCCGGGGCATGTGTTGTTTGTCAGTGGACCCGCAGGCTGGTCAAAGACCCATACCCCGCCCGGTCGGCCAGGGTGACTTGGGGATTCGTGGTCGGATGTTCGTCCCCGAGCCACAACTCCACGGCCTGGAGGGCGGAGGCGACTTGGGAGCGGAACGCAGCGTCGCGGCTCTGGGCATACGCCAGCTCAAAATCTTCGGCCGAACGGCGCAACAGGCCGATGGACATATAAGCCATGCCCCGCGTGTAGCGGTATCCGGGCTCATAAGGGTTCAGCCGCAGGAGGCGTCCGGTTGTGTGGATCACATCTTGGTATTGCCCGGCCAGCCACTGGGCTTTGACCAGGGTTTCAAGGGCGCCCAAATGGTCTGGGTCGTCCTGCAAAACCTCGCGGCACATTTCCATTGCGCCCCGCCAATCAAATGATTGAACCATCGAATCCAAAATCCCCGACTCCCAAACCAACGCCCGGTTTGGGGCCTTGGCGGTTGCCTGAAAAGCAATCGGCGGCTTCACTGCCGGCCACCACACCTTGGGCAGGCGTTCGGCCACCGTGGAACAACTCTATCCGAAGGGAAGGTCAGGGAAGAACTCGTAATCATGCCGTTTCGCACCTTTAGGCCGCGGATTGCCTGGAAACCTGGGATTTTTGCGGGGAGAACGCCGCGACCTTTGCCCGGATTTGCAGGCTGATCCGGTGTCTCCCATCGGGGGTTGTCAAATAGAGTCCGTTGAGCGCAGCGGCCGCTTCGTTCGCCCATTTTTGGGCTGATTCGCCCGACCCTCCGGACAAATACGAAACGAAGTCCCCTTCTTCCCTCCGGCACATGGCCCCTTTGGCCGGGAGCCTTGTCCGGAGCCGGTGGGTGAGTTTGCGCATCGCGGCATCGAGGGCAGGGCGGCCGTAATCACGGGCCACGATCTCGCGGTTGGTGACATCGAAATAGACAAACCACCCCTCGCCGCCTTTCCGGACGGCATCGTAGAATTCCTTGGGAGTCATCGCACCCAGGGGGGCGGCATCGCTTTGACCAGCCCGGGATAGGGCCTGCCCCATTTCTGCAACGATTGCGCGCAGGCTTTCGAGTTTCGCGTTGTCGATCCCGCCGACCCGGTGGGTTGCGGCGGTGACGAACCCGACGGTTTCTTCTCCGGAGAGGATGGGGATCAGGGCAAAGCTCCCGACGCGGCATTTGAGGGCGCTGGCCCGGTCGATCCGGTCATCGTCAAGGGCGTCTGGGGCCACGACTTCGGGGGTGCCGGTGGCAAGCCAACCGGTCATTCCAGAGCCGTAAGCGAACGAAATGTGATCCATGAGCCGGTTTGCCGATCCGATGGTTGAGACTGGGGCGGCCTGCTGCCCATCCACCAAGTAGGCGGCCAGGTGGTCAGCGGAGATGGTCTCCCCGATTTCCCGGAGCACTCGCGAGATCAGGCTCTGCCGGCTTTCGGCACCAATGGAAACGCTGGCCACCCCGTAAAGCACTTCAGCTTCCCGGAGGCGGCGCGACTCATCTTCCTTCTTCCGCACTTGCGAGATGAGCCCTCCGAGGTAATCCATGACGGGCTTGGTGGCCGAAGAAGCTTCTTCCACGGTCAGGTGTTGGGGGTCGAACAGGGCGACGCACCCGTTGGGTTTGCCCTGGTCTTTGATGATCAAGACCTTGATTTTCACAGCCCGGTCTGGATCGCGCAAATCGGTGAGTTGGCGGGTCAGCCGGTCGGCCATTTGAGCTTCGCTCAATCCTTTGCCGATGACCAGGGCGGAATCCCGCGCTTTGGTCGGGACTTCCCCGCTGACCGCCCCGACGACAAACCGCCTTTCCCGGGTGTCCAGGGTGTAAAGCACGACGCCTTCCAGTCCGGAATCCTCACGGAGTTTGGCGGCCATGGCCGGGATAGGCGATTCGTCGCTTTGGTTGGCAGCCATCCAAAGCTTCATGCCGAGCCGCTCCCGCTTGTTGCTCTCTTCCAGTTCGGAGATGTGGGATTTGAGGCTCGCGTAAGACTCCCGCATGCGGATGGACTCTTCAGACTCCACTTCGACATTCCGGGTCACTTCGACCGGGATGTTGCGTTCTTTCACAACGACTTTGGCCTGGTTGGTCAGCAACCCGACGGCAAGGATGCCGAGGGTGTGGAACATCACGGGGAGCGTGAACCCCTCCCCGCCGAAAAAGTTGCTGCTGACCATGACGGTGGCGGCGCAGAGCGGGGCCATGGCGGCGGCATCGGAACTGTATCGCCCGGTCGCCCACATCATGGGGGCGAGGACAAGGAACCCGTACCGGTCAAGCTGGCCGCATGCGGCCAAGGCCACGGCAATGAACGTGGCATCCATGACGGCAACAAAACCGGCGATCCCCGAATTGCGGCCCTTGGCGCGGTCGAGCACAAAAACGCCGCACGAAGCAAGCAGGTAGACCAAACCGATCTCCATTGCGGATTGGGCCGGGGGTTTGCCCAAAGTGATGCCGGCCGCAGCCACTGCCACCGCCAACAAGATCCGGACGCCGAGTTCAACAATCATGCCTTACTCCAGGTTTTCGGGCTTAAAACCTGGAACTGGAGGGTTGTTTTCGGGTGCTGCCCCGATCCCAGAAAATTGCGGGGGTATACCCTCGGGCATTGTGAAACGGATTGCCGGAATCTTGATCGCGGCCGCGGTGGCAGCCGGGTGTTGGGCCCAGGGAGCGGACTTCACCATGACGGTGTTGCACACCAACGACATGCACTCCCACGCCGACCCGAGTGTGGTCAAGGGCAAAAGCATCGGCGGATACGCCCGTCAAGCCAGCGTGATCATCGACCGCCGGTCCAAGGTGGTCAACCCCGTATTGCTGAATGCCGGCGACACGTTCCAAGGCACCCTCTATTTCAACGAATACGAAGGGCTCGCCGACCTCAGCTACATGAACATGATCGGCTACCAAGCTGCGTGCCTCGGCAACCACGAGTTTGACCGGGGCATCCCCGCCTTGGTCACCTTTGCGAGCCTGGCCCGGTTCCCGATCGTTTCGACCAACCTGGATGTTTCGGGATTGCCCGAATTGGCCAAAGTCGTCAAAAAATCGGCCGTCCTAGAAGTTGGGGGCCAGCGGATCGGTTTGGTGGGGGCGGTTCCCGACGACCTCCTCAACCTTGTGTTGCCGGTACCTGGTTTGAAAGTCTTGGACTACACCAAATCCATCCAGGCAGAAGTCGACAACCTCACCAAGCAAGGCGTCGATAAGATCATCTTGCTCAGCCACGGCGGATTGGAACAAGACATCGCCACGGCCCCAAAATTCAAAAACATCGATGTGATCGTCGGTGGGCACAGCCACACGCTGCTCGGCAAAGTGGACATCCCAGGGTTCGATGGATCGCGGGGCGACTACCCGATTGCCGCCAAAGATGCCGGCGGCAACCCGCTGCTCATCGTGCAAGCCTGGGAATGGGGGAAGGTCGTCGGCGAACTCGAGGTGACTTTCAACGACAAGGGCGTTTTGAAATCATGGAAGGGTGCACCGATCCTGGTTGACGAATCGTGGCCGGAGAATCCGTTTGTCAAAGCCCTTTATGCCGCGTTTGCCAAACCGGTTCAAGCCTTGATGACCAAGGAAATCGCCCAACTGGATGTTGACCTGAACCGGAACTTCGGCCAACTGAGCGAGCCCTCCATGGGTTATGTAATCGCCGACGCTGCCGTCGAGAAAACCAAAGGTTTAGGTGCCCAATTCGGGTTTTGGAATGCTGGCGGGGTCCGCAGCCAGCTGTCAAAAGGCAAGGTCACCTATGGCCAACTGGCCGAGGTCTGCCCGTTTGGCAACCAGCTCGTCGTTTTGGATTTGAAAGGGTCGGAACTGCTGGCCGCCCTCCAACAAGGGGTCGGGACGGGGGGCCAACTGTTGCCGAGCAACGGATTTGTTTACACAGTGCAAGGGGGCAAGGTTGTTTCGGCCACC
The DNA here is from genome assembly GCA_016789105.1 of Armatimonadota bacterium. Lineage (NCBI taxonomy): Bacteria > Bacillati > Armatimonadota > Armatimonadota bacterium. Next base: position 375,797 of record JAEURN010000008.1, on the reverse strand, counting down.
TTTAACGGGCAAGCCATCGAACCCACCAAGTCCTATAAAGTGACGTTCAGCAACTTCACTTCTGGCGGGGGTGACGGCCACACGGTTTTGAAAGAGGCCAAGGGCCAACGCATCGACACGGGGTTTGTGGATTTGGAAGCGCTGATCGCCTACTTCCAAGCCCATTCCCCGGTCAAAGACCCAGGCAGCCGGATCCGGCAATAAGCCGCGAAAAAGCCTATTCCACAACCGGGAATGCGCTGATCCGGAGCCGAGCCGCCCCCATCGGGACGAGCTCGATAGGCTGCTCGGCACCATCGGCATGGATCGGGCTTGGGGGCAATGTGCCACAAAGGCCGTGTTCGTCCAGAGTCCAACCAGGGATCTTCTTTCCGCGGGCGTGGATCGCCAACGGGGCGGCTTGCAGGGTCCAGGGGTAATCATCCTTCGGCCACAGTTTGCGTTCGATATCGAACTGCCTACCGGGCAAAAGCCCAAAGTTCCATGCCGAACCCGGTTTGATCAGGAATGAGGGCCATTTTTCCGGGTCGGCACCGGGTTGCCATTTGCTGTCGCCGATCGCTCCGGAAATGCTATCGGCCCGCTCGTAAATCTCCTCAATCCTCAGGGAGAACGTCAACGGGCCGTAATCGACGCTGACGCTGCCTTTGTTGGCGGTCCAAGTGCGCAGGCTCACCGCCATTGGGAATTTGACTTCCACCTGGTCACCCCGGCTCCATGTCCGGTCAATCTTCAAAAATGGCCCCACCAACCCAGGGAGCGGGACCTCGCGGCCGTTGATTTTGACCTCCGGCGAACGGCACCAGGCCGGGATGCGAAAATAGAAGGGGAAAGCCGTGGGCACGTCGGGATCCACCGCAAACCTCAAAGTCTCCTCGAACGGGTAGTGGGTTTCAAGCGCGATGGCGACCGTCTGCCCGTTGCCGACCTTCACTTTTGCCTCGAACGGGGCATAGACGGCGGCCAAAACCCCCCGGTCGGCGGATGCCATCAGCAGGTTCTTAATCAAATAGGGCCAGCCCATGCCGTGGTTGTGTTGGCAACACCGGGAACTGAATGGGTTCATCATCAAGAACGGGCCACGGTTTTGGATGCCTGGGCTGTGGTTTTGGTCGTCGCTGAGCACCATGTTTGGGGCCGTGAGGTACCTCAGTGACTTCATATCCGGCATGTAGGCCGCGGGCAGGGTGTTGAACACGACATCTTCGACATGGTCTCCCCAAAACCGGTCGCCGGTGATGCGCAGCATTTCCAGGTCAGAGTTGACCTGCTCCACCATGCCGCAGGTTTCGACCGCCTGCCGGGGATCCGAATAGCCGGGACGGGCATCTTCATCGGCTCCGAACATTCCGCCCGGCACCTGCCCAAAATAGCGGCGGACGGTGCGGAACGCATCGGTGCTGGCGGCTTTGTCGCTCTCCTTGCCACTGACCTGGCTGTAAATTGCCGGCTCTCGGAACCCCTGCGCAATGTTGACGTTATGCCAATCCGGCATCGATTCCATGCACTGGTCTGGCGGGGTGTCGCGGGGGGTCCAATCGATCCCGCACCGGTGGATTTTCCGGGCCAGGTCAAGCAGCCATTCCTCGCCCGTGAGGTTATAGAGCCAAAGCACAGAATGGAGGTTGTCCCCAGTCCTCCGGGATTGCCAATACATTTTGAGAAATCGGTCTTCGGGGTATGCCAACTGGTACCGGAAAAACTCCTCCATTAGGTCGATAACCCGTTTGTCGTGGCTGTGCGCGTAATAAGACTGCAGCACATACAGCATGATCATCTTGGGCCAGAAATCTTCCACCCCGTTCTCGTCGGTTGTGACGGGGCCGAAGTTGCCATCTGGCTTTTGGCTGGCCAAAACCGCTTCGATCCAAGTTTGGGCTTCGGCAATGACGGTTTTGTCGCCCAAGATGTATCCCATTTCGGCGTAACCCTTGAGCCAATAGGGAACCTCTTCCCAACCCCAGGCGCCTTTACCCTCCGGGCTGAGCCAGGCGTTGTCGGATTTTTGGAGCCAAGCGCTGATTTCTCCGAGGTTCCCGTTCAACCCATGCCGTTGCCGGTTGAGAACCTCGGCCACCCACCCCCGGGGCTTAACCACCCCGGCCGGAAGTTCCAAGAACGGGGTCGCGGTGAGCGGTGCCCGGTTGGCCAGGTAGTTCCCGTTCTCCCGGGATGGGACGGGGCCAAACGAATAGCCGGCGGATTCTATCGTGCTTGCCATGAGGGTTGCCGCCACAAGCGGGAGCATCGGCAAAGGCTACCGTCTTTGTCGGCGAAACGCTCACCTTTGGGTGAAAGCGGGTAACACCTTGTCCAAGATCCGGCTGGACAAGCACCCTTCGATGGGGTCGAAACTGCTGACGAACCGATAATAGACTGGCCCCCAGATGAGGTCGATCAAGAGTTCGAAATCGGTTTCCGGCGACAATTCACCGCGTTCGACGGCCTCGGAAAATGCGTGCTCAAAAACACGGTGGCGCTTGTCTGTCCACCCTTGGCGGAACCGCTCGGCGAGTTCGGCATCGCTTTGGACAGCGGCAATGACGGCCCGGATCGTTTTGGCTTCTGGCCCGTTGAGGAATTCGACGAGCGCCGAAACCTGCTTTTCCAAATCCCCACGCAATGTCCCGGTTCCTGCCGTGCAGAACTTGCCACATCCGGCCAATTCCATCGCATCGAGCATCAGGTCGGCTTTGCTGTTCCACCGGCGGTACACCGTGGCCTTGCTGACGTGGGCCCGTTGTGAGATCGCTTCCATGCTGAGCGCCTCGTAGCCATGCTCTGCCACTTCGGCCAGCGCCGCTTCGAGGATCTTCTTGTGGGCTTCTTGGCATCTCGGCCGCCCAGGTCGCTTGTCACAGGCTGCGGCTTCGACTTCGCAAACGTCGGTTTTGGTCACTCTTTCCGGTAGTTACTATGACGGTTCGGAACCCTTGCCTGTCGCTTTGTCCCAAAAACCCGTAAACTCACGGACGGTTTGTCCGTATGTTGGCCCCTCTTTGCTGCCTTGCCGCCGTCGCCCGTGTCCAAACCGGAGCCGAAGTGATGGAGCGCAACGGCTTTGCATCGCTGGAAGGCCACCGGGTTGGATTGGTGACCAACCACACCGCCGTTGTTGGCAACCAGCACCTCATCGACGCGCTCTTCGACAACCCGAAAATCAAGCTGGTGGCCCTTTTCGGCCCGGAACACGGACTGCGGGGCGAAGCGGATGCGGGTGCGAAAGTCGGCGATTCGACCGATGCGCGCACCGGTGTCCCGGTGTATAGCCTCTATGGGAGCAACCGCCAACCAACGCCAAAACAGTTGGAGGGCTGCGACATTTTGGTTTACGACATCCAAGACATCGGGGCTCGGTTTTACACCTATATCTCCACTTTGGGGCTTTGCATGCAATCGGCGGCAAAAGCGCACATCCCATTTCTGATCCTCGACCGGCCCAACCCCCTGGGAGGCCAACAGGTCAGCGGGTATGTCCGCGAGGACAAGTACGAATCGTTTGTCGGGCAATACCCCGTACCGATCCAATACGGCTTGACCGCCGGCGAACTGGCTCAGATGATCCAAGGCGAAAAGTGGGTTCCCGGTGTGGAGGCGTTGGATTTGCGGGTTGAAAAGGCCAGCGGGTGGCGCCGGGGCGAGTTGTTTTCGCGAACGGGCCTCAGTTGGGTAGCACCTTCACCCAATATCCCGGACTTCGAAACAGCACTTGTTTATCCCGGCAGCTGCCTTTTTGAGTCGGTGTATGCCAGCGAGGGGCGCGGGACGGACAAACCATTTTTGACCCTGGGCGCCCCGTACTTGGATTCAGCCGAAGCCGCCAAGCGCCTCAACGGGGCCCATCTGCCCGGAGTGGTTGTTTCGGCGATGCCGTTCACCCCCCGCTCAATCAAAGGCATGTCCGAAAGCCCCCGGTTCCAAGACCGTCCGCTCCACGGGATCCAAATCTCGGTCACCGATCCTGCGGCAGTCCGACCCGTCGAGCTGGGCATCCACTTAGTAGCCGAGTTTTTCCGGCAAACAAAAGGGTTGGATCGTGTCCGGTTTTTCAACTCCAGTTGGATGGCTAAGCTTGCCGGGACTTCCCGACTTGAAGCCGACCTGTCGGTCGGAAAGTCGCCGGAACACATCATTGCTTCTTGGCAATTCGAGGTTGAACAGTTCAAGCAGCTGCGGGAGCCCTACCTGTTGTACAAACCGTGACGGAACGGCCCGGCAATTCAGCGGGTATTCCCTGATAACCCCCGGTTTGGAACGAGGTCTGATAAGCTTTTCGGATATATGGTTCTCCTCCTTGCCGCCGCCCTTGCCTCCACCCCTGTCGAGGTCGAAATCAGCTCCGTTGACCGGCATTCGGTAACGCTGGGTCGCCGAGGTGAGCGCATCCGCGAAACATGGACTGTCCGGGTTGCCGGCAAGACGGCGACCGTTTCGTTCGACGCCTACCATACGCGGATGGCCGGAACCCCTCGGTTCCACTCGGCTGGCGACCAAGTCCACCTATCGGTCGATTCCGGCCAGCGCAAAGCCTTGGAAGAAGGCGGGGTTGCCCGCCTCCCCATTAGCGCCGTCCGCGATTGAACGCCCGGCTAGAACCGGGTGCCATAGATCAGCATAAAGCTGTGGCCCTCGGGCTCGCTGGACATATTGGGCCGGCTGAACGACCCGAACAGGGTGAATCCTTGGCCCAGGTCGTACCACACGCCAAAGTTGGTTGCCCCGTCCGCGTTGCCAGAATGGTCGAGTCCCAAAGTCCACCGGTCGACGGAATAATCCACCCCGACAAGTCCGCGGTGGTCGCTATCCCGTGTCCATCCCGCGTGCAGGTTGGCGGGGCCAAAGTTGGCCCGGACCATGGCGAATAGGTCGCTTTGGCCTCCGTTGATGTTCTGAGCCCCGATTCCGATGGCGTACTTGTCGTCCGCACTGCGGATGGGGACGAACTTAAATCCCCATGCCTGGCCCCCCAGGTAGTCGGTTGCCCCGGCGATTTCAAAACGGTCGTGCAACCCCGCCAACACATAAGCGCTGTGGGAGTACTGTTTAGAAACCGCATGCTCGGTGCCCGAAACCGAGTGGCCGAATTCGATTTCCCGCGGGCCGATCGTATCGGCCGTCGGAATCGTGACGAGGCCTGTCACCTGGCCAAAACTGCAAGCGGCCAAGCCGCCAAGTGTCAAAAACGCGATGATGCCCTTTGCCATCCCTTTCACCAAGCGGGTTTGTTCCGCCGGAATGGCCGTTGAGCCACGTGTGAATTACCTGGTCATAGGGCTGAATCTTGTGTTTCGGCAAGCAATCTGGCTTGGTGTTCTTGGACCAAAGCGTCGATGACCTTTTGGATATCCCCATCCATGACTAAGGGCAGGGAGTGGACAGTCAAACCGATCCGGTGGTCGGTGAGGCGGTCTTGGGGAAAGTTGTAAGTCCGGATTTTCTCGCTGCGGTCTCCCGAACCGATTTGCCCTTTGCGGAGTTCGCCTCGTTCTTTGGCGATCCTATCTTGCTCGGCTTCGTAGAGTTTTGCCCGGAGCACACTAAGGGCCCGGAGTTTGTTCTGCTGTTGGCTCCTTTCGTCTTGGCAGGTGACGACCACTCCGGTCGGCTTGTGGATGATGCGGATGGCGGTCTCGTTTTTTTGGACGTGCTGCCCGCCGGCGCTCGAGCTCCGGAACGTCGAGATTTCCAGATCCTTTTCGTCGACTTCGATTTCTGCTTCTTCGGCTTCGGGCATCACGGCCACCGTGACGGTGCTGGTGTGGATGCGCCCGCCAGATTCGGTGGCGGGGACCCGCTGGACGCGGTGGACGCCGGATTCGTGCTTGAGTTGACTGTAGGCCCCGTCTTTGTCGATGCTGAAGACCACCCGGCTGGCCCCGCCGATCCCGGTTTCCTCGAATTCGATCACGTCGTATTTCCAGTTGTTGCGTTCGGCATACCGGGTGTACATGCGGAACAGTTCGGCGGCAAACAGCCCAGCCTCGTCCCCTCCGGCAGCGGGGCGGATTTCGATGATGACGGCCTTGTCGTCGTTGGGATCTTTGGGCAGGAGAAGGAATTTGAGCCGTTCTTCCAGCCCGGGGATCTGCGGCTTGAGGATGGCCAATTCTTCAAGGGCATACTCTTTCATTTCCGGGTCACTGAGGAGTTCTTCAGCTTCTTGGATTTGGAGCAGTACCGATTTGTATTCACGGATGGCGGCGACGACGGGTTCGAGTTCGGCGCGCGTTTTGCCCAGCGACCGCATTTCCTTGGGGTCGGCGACGATGGCGGGATCCATGAGCCGCTCTTGGACCGCTTCGTATTTCTTTTCGATCTCGGTGAGTTTTTCGAGCATCGGGCTTGCCAGGGGCAGATTGTACTTCCCGCCCTTTGCCCCCTCCTGTGCCGGACCAGATCGCCCATACTTACCGTGATGGATCGGATCCACGGCAAAGCAGACGCCCAGGGCAAAAAGATCGGCGTGGTGGTGAGCCAATGGAATGAGTTGGTCACCAATGCCCTGCTCGATGGGTGCCTTTCCACCCTCGCCTCTTCAGGGGGGCCAGAAGTCGTCGTCGTTCAAGTGCCGGGGACTTGGGAGATCCCGGTGGTCGCCAAAAAGCTATTGCGGGATTGCGACGGTGTGGTGGCCCTTGGGTGCATCCTGCAAGGAGCGACTACCCATGCCCAGCTTTTGGCTGGTGATGTCGGTTCGGCATTGATGGGCTTGCAGATGGAGACCGGCAAGCCGGTTTCTTGGGGGATCCTGACCCCCGAAACTCAAGAGCAAGCCCTGGAGAGGGCCGGGCTCAAACTGGGCAACAAAGGCCGGGAAGCCGCCGCCGCGTTGGTAGCTACGCTGAGCTGCCTGGGCCAGATTCCGTAGCAAGCCGGCGATATTCGTCCACCGTGTCGATGTCGGCCATGGCCCACGGATCGCAATCTGGGACGACAATTCCGGTGCCGCTGAAAACTTTGGAAAGGACTCGGATCCCCTCTTCCAGAGTCATGCGGTGTAGGAGGTATTTGGCCATGGGCCACAGTCCGATCCTCAAGAGCATGCCGACCTGGCTTTTGCGGCTCTTGGAAAACCCTTTGAATTGCTCAACCGCATCCAAAAACCCTTCCCGGCTCGTTGCAAAAAATGCCCCGCTCATGTAGTCGCCGTCGGCAAGGCGGATATGCGGGTGCTCGAACCCTGGGAGAACCTTGAGGAACTCTTGGTAGGGGCAGAGCCCGGCCGAGAACCACTTTCCTTGGCCCCCTGCGAGTTGGCGTTCCACGCCGTCCACGAAGTGGCGGATGGCTTCAGCATGCAAAAATGGCGTGTCGGCAGGCAAGAACAGGATCGAATCGCACCCTGGCAAGGCTTCCACCCCGGCCAAGGCGTTTTCCATCTGCCCCGACCCTTCGGGGACGAAAACCGCACCGTCGGCATATGGCCTCACATCTTCTCCGCTCACCACGGCGATGCGGTTGAACCCAGCTTGTTTGACTGCATCCAACGTGCGGGAGAGACAGGCTTCGCCCCCGATCATGGCCAGTGCCTTGCGCGGGGTTCCCAAGGCCGACGCCAGAGGATCCTTGACCAGCCCGCCGGCGGGGATGACGACGCCCCAATCACGCCCCACGGAAAAGCCCCCAGAACAGATACGCGACCATCACGAAGCCATAGAGCACGACGGCAAACCGCAGCTTATCGGCGGCGATTTTTTGGGCAAGAAACGCCGAAGCGTAGCCTCCGAACAAGGCCCCGACCATCATGGCGGCGGCAAAAGGGAGGTCAACCAGCTTTTGGCTGAGGAGGATGATGCTAGCCCCAAAATTGATGACCACGGCCAGCCAGTTTTTGAGGACGTTGAGCCGATGCAGATCCAAACCTTCGTAAAGGGACATAACGGCGAGCATCATGATGCCCATCCCAGCGCCAAAATAGCCGCCGTAAAGGGAAACCAGGAATTGCAGACCTGCAACCTGCCAGGCCTTGAGTTTGAACCCGCTTTGATCTGCGGCCCATTTAATGCGGCCCTGGAAAGCCAGGAGCAGGGTTGCCGCCAGGATCAAGAACGGCACGACCACTTTGAAGGTTTTTTCGTTGGTGGCCACCAAAAAAGCCGAACCGAGGAGCGCTCCGGCAATCGTCGGCGGTAGCAAGGTTTTGAGTTGGGACTTGGTTTCGTCGAAGTATTTATGGAATCCCAGGGCTCCGCTGGCTGAGCCCGGCCAGAGGGCCACGGCGTTTGTGGCATTGGCGGTTTTGGTCGGCAAACCCAGAGCCATGAGGGTCGGAAACGAGATGAGAGTTCCGCCCCCGGCGACCGCATTGACGGCGGAGGCCGCAAATCCGGCGAGCGCGGCGAGCACGTAGGGGAGCAAATTTCCCAAAATCCGGGGGCAGTGTAGCCAATCCCCGTGCCGCAGGCCGTGACATCTGCCTCCCCCTCCATGCTAATCTAGCCAGGACGATGTTGTTGAACCACGTTGCGACCGCCGCCGCTGCCGCCCTTCTGGTCGGTTCTGTGGTTTTGAGCGAGTCCCTGGTCAAGCCCGAGCCCCGCAAAGATGGCCGGGTTGTGGTGACCTATTGGGAAAAGTGGAGCGATTTTGAAGCCGAGGCGATGCGCAAAGTCGTCGACAAGTTCAACAAGTCGCAAGACAAGATTTTCGTCGAGTTTTCCAGCGTTTCCAACGTGGCCGGCAAAACCCTTTTGGCCACCAGCGGAGGGATCCCGCCCGACATTGCCGGCTTGTTCGGGCCCAACGTCGCCCAGTACGCCTACAACAATGCGGTGATCCCATTGGACGAAATGGCGGCCGAAGCGGGGATCAAACGCGACAACTACATCCACCAGTATTACGATTTCTGCACATACCGCGGCCACCTGTGGGCGCTGCCAACCACCCCCGCATCAACCGCGCTCCATTACAACCGCAAGCTTTTGGCCGATTCCGGCTGGGATCCTAATTCCCCCCCTAAGACCCTGGAAGAGCTGACAAAATTGGACGAGATGGCCTTCAAAAAGGAAAACGGGGTCATTGTGCGCATGGGCTTCTTGCCGAGTGAGCCCGGCTGGTGGAACTGGGCTTGGGGCCCGATTTTCGGCGGGAAGTTTTGGAACGGCACCGACAGGATCACGATGACGGATCCCAACAACATCGAGGGCTACACCTGGATGGGGAGCTTTGCCAAGCGTTACGGTTCGGGGACGGTGCAGTCCTTCCAACAAGGGTTCGGGGGGTTCAACTCGGCCCAAAACGCTTTTATGGATAACAAAGTCGCCTGCGTTTTGCAAGGCGTGTGGATGGCCAACTTCATTGAAAAGCACAATCCGGACTTGGATTGGGGTGCGGCGCCGTTCCCTTACCCGGAGAAGCGGCCGGATCTTGCCAATTCCAGCCTGCTGGACCTGGACATTTTGGTGATCCCGGTTGGGGCCAAGCATCCCAAAGAGGCGTTCGAATTCATCAAGTTCGTGCAGCAACAAGAGAACATGGAGCTCCTCTGCCTTGGGCAAAAAAAGCATTCACCCCTGGCGCAAGTCAGCCCTGGGTTCTTTGAAAACCACCCGAACCCCAACATCGAACTCTTCCAGAATCTCTCCAAATCCGGGACGACTTTGGCCCCGCCAAAAACCCCGATCTGGCCGCAATGGAGCGACGAGATCAATACGATGGTGCAGAGCATCAATAGTGGATCCAAAACCCCCGAACAAGCCCTGCGCGACGTTCAAACGAAAATGCAACCGATTCTCGACAATTGCCTGCGCCATGAACGGGCGCTCGGCATCCAACCCCGCTCCGAGGACAACGGCGAATGAAACGCGGCAAGTTGGGCAACCAAACGCTGGCCGGGCTTCTGTTCGCCTCGCCCTGGCTGATCGGATTTACCGTCTTCCTGCTCTTCCCGCTGTTGGCATCGCTTTACAACAGCTTCACTGAGTACACGATTTTGACCCCACCGGTCTGGATCGGGGTCGAAAACTATGCAAACCTTTTGAAAGATGAGCTTTTTTGGAAAAGCTTGATCAATACGTTTCAATATGCCATTGTTGCGATTCCGGTGGGAACCGTTGCGGCCATCGGCATGGCGTTGCTGTTGAACCAAAAGGTGAAGGGCCAAGCGTTTTACCGGACGTTCTTCTTCCTTCCCAGCTTGGTTCCGGCCGTCCCGATGTCGATCCTGTGGCTTTGGATCTTCAATGGAGAAAACGGGATCATCAACTCGTTTGCGCGGCAGATCAACTTTGGCCCGATCGCCACATTGAACAAATCATTCGGCCTTTCGATCCCCCCGATCCCGATGCCCAACTGGTTGGGCGACGTCCACTTGGCCCGGTATGTGTTGGTGGTGATGGCCATTTGGGGCGTCGGCAACGCGATGGTCATCTACTTGGCCGGATTGCAGCAGGTGCCAGTATCGCTTTATGAAGCGGCCGATATCGATGGGGCCACGCCATGGCGAAAAACGTGGAAGATCACTTTGCCGATGTTGAGCCCGGTGATGATGTTCAACATCGTCATGGGCATCATCGGGTCGATGCAGGTTTTTGCCCAGCCTTACATCATGTTCCCGGGCGGAGCGCCAGAGCGCACCACCTACTTCTTCAGTGTGTACATCTATGACACCGCTTTCCGCGACAACAAGATGGGTTATGCCAGTGCCATGGGCTGGGTGATGTTCCTCATCATCATGGCCCTGACCTATTTCGCCATCAAATTCATGGACCGCCGGGTGCATTACGAGACCGCATAACGCCATGGCCAAGAAATCACTCAAACACCAGAACCTGACCAGCGTTGCGGTCGTCCACCTTGTCCTCATCGTCCTTTCGGCAATCTTCCTGATCCCGTTGATCTGGATGATTTCGACTTCTCTCAAAACCGAGCGTCAAGCCTCGGCCTTCCCGCCGGTCTGGATCCCCTCGCCGATAGTGTTGGAGAACTACAACACCGCCTGGACCTACAACCAAGAACAGATGCACGGCCAAGCGCCGATGCTGATTTATGCCCGCAACTCCTTGCTTATCGCGATTCTCGCCGTGAGCGGCACAGTGGTCTCCAACGCGATCGTGGCCTATTCGTTCGCCCGGCTCAAGTGGCCCGGCCGCGACCTTGCCTTTGCCGTGACCCTGGCCACGATGATGGTTCCGTTCCCGGTTTTGATGGTGCCCCTGTTCGGCATGTTCAAAGAATTCGGGTGGGTCGGCACCTTCCGCCCGCTGTGGATCCCAGCGTGGTTTGGTGGCGCGTTCAACATCTTTTTGCTCCGCCAATTTTTCCGCACGATCCCATTTGAACTCTCAGAAGCGGCCAAAATCGACGGCTGCAGCGAATGGGGGATTTTCTACAAAGTCGTTGCCCCATTGGCCAAACCGGCCCTTGCCGTCGTTGCCCTCTTTAGTTTCATGTTCGTGTGGAACGACTTTTTGGCCCCGTTGCTCTATTTGCAAAACCAAGACACCTGGACCTTGGCCATCGGCTTGCAGGCGTTCCGTTCCCAGGCCGGTTCGGCCCCCATCCATCTCCAAATGGCGGCTTCCACCATGGTGGTCGCGCCCATCATCATCCTGTTCTTCTTTGCCCAAAAGCAGTTCATCCAAGGGATCGCGACCAGCGGGCTAAAAGGGTGACCCTGCTCATTGGAGGGGGATCGTGTTCCGGCAAATCCACGTTGGCCCGTGCGATATCGGCGGAAACCGGGTGGCCGGTGATCCATTTGGACGCGTTTTTCCGGCGGGGCCAACTTGGCGCCCCCATGATCGAGATCGATGGGGAATCCGTTTTCGACTGCAACCATCCGGACACTATCGACCTGAAATCGGCTTTGGAAGCCATCCGCAAAACGCCGGAACCCCGGATCATAGAAGGGCACTTCGCCTTGACCTACCCTGAACTGCGTGAGCTGGCCACCCAATCGGTTTTTGTGGATTGCCCAGCAGAAATCCGCGAGGCGAGGCGTTTGGCGCGGGATTGCCCGTCAAAGGGGACGGAGGCGCAGGTATTGGCTTATTACCGGGCGTGCGCCGTTCCTGGATTTGAGAAATACATCTGGCCCTCGCGCCAGCACGCCGACCTTGTCGTGGACGGTTCATCGGCAGCCATGCCGCATCTTGAGTCGCTGACCAAAATCCTGTCCATTTAGCGGTTGACGCCAATGATAAATCGTTGTATCATAGCCGAATGGCGTTAGCTTCCTTGAGTTTGGCGGTCGCCTTGGCATCACCTCTCCCCAAATTGCCGGCTTTGCAAGTTCAAGGTAGCCAATTGGTGAATCCTGCGGGCAATGTAGTGCTCCTTAAAGGGACAAACCTCGGCAACTGGTTCGTGATCGAACCCTGGATGCTAGGCTGGACGGAAGGGGAATCGCAAATCGGCGACCAGTACGAGATCGAAGCGACTTTGGCCAAGCGATTCGGTGAATCTGAGAAGAACCGACTAATGGATCTCTACCGGTCGAACTGGATCCGGCCGCGCGACTTCAAAGTTATCAAATCATTTGGGATGAATGTGGTTCGCCTCCCGATGAACTACCGCTTGTTCGAGGACGATTCCAACCCATACCACCTAAGAAAAGACGCCTTCAAATGGATCGACCGGGCGGTGGACATGGCCGCTGCGCAGGGCCTTTACACGATTTTGGACATGCATGGCGTCCAGGGCGGTCAATCGCCGTATGACCACACGGGCCATGCGGGTCAGAACCACCTGTGGGACAACCCGGAAAACCCCAAAAGGCTGGCGTGGCTCTGGGGTGAATTGGCAAAGAGGTACCGGTCCAACCCGGCCGTGGTCGCCTATGACGTCTTTAATGAGCCCTATGGTGGGTCGCACACCCAAATCAAGGCGGCATTTGCGCCGTGCTATTTGGCCATCCGTCAATTCGACCCCGACAAGTTGATTTTTGCCATGGGGTCGTATGACGGCTTTTCGTTCTATGGCACTCCCACTGAAAACGGGTGGCACAACGTGGGGTACCAAATGCACTATTATCCCGGGCTGTTTGGTGGTGGCGACCCGTCGCCGGAAACCCATGCAGACCACATCGCAGGCCTCGCAAGCGTGGCTGAAGAGGCCAAACGGTTCCAGGGCCCGTTTTTGGTCGGCGAGATGAACGTTGTCTTCAAATCTGCCGGCGGCGGGCCGTTGATGCGGAGATATTTTGATCTCCATGCCGGCTATGGATGGCATACAACAATGTGGGCGTACCGCCTGAACAAGCCGGATGCCAAGCCGGAGGAAGACTCTTGGGGGATGGTCGTTAACCAAAACCCAACGCCCCGGATCTCGATCAAATCCAGTTCAAAGTCGGCGATCGAGACGTTCTTCAAATCCCTCGGTGAGATGGAGCTGAGGGTCAACGAGCCCTTGCGTCGGGCCATGACGGCAAAATCGCCGCCTGCGGTTTCGCTGCCCAAACCGCCAAAGCGCAGAACCGTCGCCCCCAAGGGGGTTATTCCCGGTTGGAATTTAGATGAAATCGGGACGGATATACCAGGCGGGGTGGAAGAATTGGGCCAGGATCGGTTTGCCGTCTACGGCGCTGGGGCCGACATTTGGGGACAGCAAGATGCCTTTGTATTTCTGAATCAGCGGGTGGTCGGTGATTTTTCTATCCAGGTTGAAGTCACCGGCTTGGAACGGATTGAAGCGTACAGCAAAGCCGGGCTCATGATCCGGTCTACGACTGCCCCTGGGAGCCCCCATGTGCTCCTCTCCCTGTTCCCGAGCGGTGAAGTCCAAATGGCCGTGCGTCAAGCCGCCGGTGATAGCACCGAAGGATTTGGGGATGTGGGGAAATTGGAGTTTGGAAAGGCGTGGCTGCGCCTTACCCGGAAAGCCAATTTCGTGATTGGCCAGATTTCCACTGATGGACGCTCTTGGCGCACGGTGAAAAAGGTCGCGGTACCCGGATGGCCGGAAGAAGTGATGGCGGGAGTGGTCTCCCTTTCCCACCGTCCGGGGTGGCTCGCCCGGGCCGAGTATCGGGGCGTGAATATTCAAAAATGACGCACACAATGATGATAAAACGTTGTATCATAATCAAAGAGATGAAGAGTCCAGTTCAAATCGCATTCGGCTGTTTGGTTGCCGTTTCCATCTTCGCGCTATTGGGCGGATGCGACAACTCGGAGGTCAGCCGCACGGTGAAGCCAGCTGAGATTCAAGAATCCAACACTCGCCGGGCCGCTGAGATCGATAAGTTGAACATCCCCCAAGCCCAGAAAGACCAGATGAAGGCCCACTTGGGCGGCAACAGTGCGGCTCCGGCCAACACTGGCCAGCCGGGGGGCCCGGAGGGACGTTGAAAAACCGCCTGCCCGAAACCGTGACCCTAAAGCAAGTCGCCGCGAAAGCCGGCGTCTCGGTCACGGCTGCTTCGAGCGTGCTCAACCGCAAGAACCCCAACATTAGGATTTCTGCCGATAAGGCGCTTTTGATCCAAAAGGTAGCCGAGGATCTCCATTACGTGCCAAACGGGCTCGCCAGTTCGTTGCGCACCAACCGAACCCAGAATATTGGGTTGGTCTTTGAAAACTTTGGCGCCATCACCGACGGCATGTTTTATGTCGAATTGCTGGATGGGGTCGCCCAAGAACTCTTCAAGAACAAATACCGCCTGACGATCTTGCCGGAGGTTGACCGCGAAGCCCCGCTCAATTCCTTGGGCAACGGAACCTTGGATGGCGTCATTTGGTGCAAATTGCCCCAATCGCCCGATGTCCTCAAGATCTTGAAGCATTCAAATATTCCTTTCATCGCCCTCCATGCGCGGCCTTCGAAGGGGCATGAAGCAGCGGCCTATGTCTCTTCCGACAACGTCGGGGGGGCAAAACTGGCCGTGGAGCACCTGGCTTCGTTTGGGCACGAGAAAATCTTGTTCGTCCTCGAACAATTCGAAGAAGACGTTCCTGACGCTGAGGCGCGGTTGGAAGGGTTCCTGGCCGGCTGCAAGGAGCAGGGACTTGCGGTTTCTGCCGAAGACATCCAGGTTTGGGGCCGCGACATGGCTGATTTTGATCAATGGCACGCCGAAAGGCCCCCGCACACTGCGATCATCGCCTGGAACGAGCGCTCGGCAGCGGCCATCCTCTCCCGTTGCCGCGACTGCGGCGTCCCGGTGCCGGACCGCTACAGCGTCATGGGGTTCGACTCCACCCCGTTCGCCGAGATGACCGTCCCGCCTTTGACTTGCATCCACCAGCCTATCCGCCAGATGGCCGGTACTGCCGTCCAGCTCCTACTGGATCGGCTCAACCACGACAACCCCGTCAAAGATGTCGAGTTCCCGATGGAGCTCGATGTCCGCGCCTCGACCGGCCCAGTACGGCCATCCATTTTCACTGCCTGAAAAATCAATCCTCGAAGTAGAGAACTGCTATGAAACGAGCCTTCACACTCATCGAACTGCTGGTGGTTATCGCCATCATCGCCATCTTGGCTGCCATCTTGTTCCCGGTTTTTGCGCAAGCAAAGGTCGCGGCCAAGAAAACCCAGTCCCTCTCCAACGTCAAGCAGATCGCGACGGGAGTCATGATCTATGCCACCGACTACGACGACCTGAACGCGATGAGCGAATATGGTCATGGCGACACCCAGATTTTGTGGTACGCCACCTGCAACCCGTACATCAAAAACGGCCGCACTTACCTGAACCCCGTCTCTGGTGTTGTTCAAAGCGCGGGGGTTGATGGGATTTGGCGGTCGCCGTCTTTTCCGCAAAACGCTTCTGCGAACCCGGCCGATTGGGAGCAGGCGCAAGTCGGCGGGATGAGCTACGGCCTCCACCTGTCGATCTTCGCCTCCAACTACAACTCGGACCAGAGCTGGTACCCCGCCGCCCAGGTGAAGCCTTCATTGAGCCAAACCCAGCTGGACAACCCGGCTGACAAAGTCATGATGATGGAAAAGGGCGCCAACGTCACTTGGGCCTATCCTTGGTTCCACCCGTGGCAACAAATGTGGATTGGTTCCATCGCGACGACCCCGGGTAACGAAGCGACGATCACCCGCGACGGGGTGGATGTTTACACTCCGGGAACTACGGTTTACGATCCTCGGTTCGATACGGATTGCAATGCGACAACCAACGGCAACTGGGAATGCGCCGCCCACGCCCGCTACCGGTTTGCGCAAACCGCCCCCATGACGTTCATGGACGGCCACGCGAAGGCGATCAAGAAAGGGGCCATCAAGTGGTACCAAAACCTCTTTGTGCGGCGCGGCGATGCGGCCGGTTCCTGGACCTACTGGTACTTGGACGGAGCCGTCCCCTACTAGGTTCCCTTCCACCCTTGGACACGGTTGGCCCCTTTGCACCAGGCGGGGGGCCGCCGTTTTTTTGTGGCTCTTGCTGATCTGAGACCATCAATGGTGACCTTCTACCAACGAAAATTGGCGGAACCCAAGGCCATTCAAGATAGAACAAGGGCATGGCCTATCCAAACCGCGTCCGCGCCTTCACCCTCATCGAGCTCCTGGTAGTCATCGCCATCATCGCCATCCTCGCCGCCATCCTGTTCCCGGTTTTTGCGCAGGCAAAAGTCGCGGCAAAGAAGACCGCCGACCTCAGCAACATCAAGCAGATCGGCACGGGCGTGATGATCTATCTGGCCGATTACGACGACACTTACCCTCAAGTGTGCTGGTGGAACTCCCAAACCGGCTCCTATTGGATGTGGAGCAACCGGGCCGTGACCGGGCCGTACATCAAAAACCGGCAGATCTTGTCCAGCCCTTCCCGATCACAATCGACTGTGGCCATTTCCGCCGGTGCCCTGCCCAATGGGGAAACATCGGCCCCCAGCCGCAGCTACTTTGTCAACAGCCTCTTTCGAACGAGTGCCACCCCTAACGGGCAGTTGATGTTCGGCCCCACCTGGCCATCCGGCAAGGAAGTCCAGGGCCCGTTTGGATTCACCAACAATGTGGGGAGCGTTGAAAACATCTCTTCGTCCCAAACGGCCATCGACCAAGTTTCAGACTTGTTCGTCGTCTTGAACGGAGCCGAGGACATCGAATCGGCTTATGGGGCAGCCGCCCCCAACACGGAGATCTATTGGAACAACTACTTTGAGTTCTGGAATGGCCTCGATGCCCTTTCATGGGCTCAAGGGAACTATTACGGCACGGCCAACGCCAGCGCAAAACGGGCCTGGCAGCAGTTTGCCAACGGGAACAATTTTGGCCGGGCTGATTCGAGCGCCAAATTTTTCCGGCCAGCCGCGCTCTTCAAAGGCGCATTTCTGGATCCCAAGTACTTTGTCGTCCAACCCAACTGAGGCGATGGCTGCCCGCCTTGCCCTCATGATTCTGTTTGCCCTCGGGCTGGCCGGTTGCCAGCCCGAACCGGGGCTGGATAAGGGATCTGCTGCCGAAGTCGGCGCCGACACACTAACGGATGCGATGGAGGAATCAGGTGGCATCTGGGACAAAGTGAGCCCGGCCCACCAGCAGAAATTGGCCGAAATCTATGGCAGCGAACAACTTGCCCGGGAAGCCATTGAGCGCACCAAAGCGGTCAAGGATGCGCAAACTCCACTTGGGAGGTGAAATTGGCGACCCCGGCGCGATTCGAACGCGCGGCCAACGGCTTAGAAGGCCGTTGCTCTATCCACTGAGCTACGGGGCCATGCTTGTCAACCTCCCGAGTGTACCAAGGGGTTTCCTGCCGGCCCGACAAGCCGGGATCTCCGCCATGGCGATCTTTTTTATATAAATTTGCAATAACTTGGAACTGCGATAATATTGCATTATGTTGTGCCGTTTTGAGCATTGCGGAAATTGCCGGCAGGCAAGAGGCCGCATCTCTAGGAAGAAACTCATGAACAAACACTTTTGGGCAACCCTGGCCGCCGGTTTGGCGCTGATGTCTTTCGCTGCGGCCCAAACCCAGCCGAAGGGCACGACATCCCCCTCCAAGGGCACGGCCAGTTCCACAACCAAAAAGCCGGCCGCCAGCCCATCCCAAGCGGGCAAGGGCAAACCCGCGGCAACAAACAAACCGGCTTCGGCCAAAAAACCTGCTGCGACCTCCAAGGGCAAATCAACATCCAAATCAACTTCCAAAAAGTCGACCCGTCGGACCCCGGCGCGGGATCCGAAAACCGGAAGGTTCGTCTCTACAAAGAAGCCGGGTACCGCCAAGCCCGCGTCCACAACCAAACCCAAGACATCGGCTAAGCCCACATCCACGGCTAAACCGAAGTCTACGGCTAAGCCCAAGGCGACAGCCCCTAAAACGTCTGGAAACCACTAACCAGTCGGGCGTTCTTGCCTCCACATCAAAGGGTCGGCGGATTCCGCCGGCCTTTTCCAATATCTGGAACATCCGGCACCAGAAACCCATAGACTAGATATATGCCGATATCCCGCCGCGAATTGCTGGCTACCGCCGCCGCGACATCACTGACTTCCCTCCCGGTTCTGTCCATCGCGCAAGATAAACCGGTGCCGCCGCCCCTCAACCCGGATTTGGTGCGGGACTTTGTCATTGCCGCCCACAAGTCGCTGGATGCCGTCAAGCCGCTGTTGGAAGAAACCCCGGCCCTCTTGAACGCAACCATTGATTGGCGGGCGGGAGATTTTGAATCGGCGATTGGTGGCGCGGGGCACATGGGGCATCGGGACATCGCGCAATTCTTAATTGAAAAAGGCGCCCGGACAGACCTTTTTGTTCACACGATGCTCGGCCACACAGATGTGGTGCGCCCTATGCTCACCCGCTACCCGCAGATGGTGGAGTGCAAAGGCCCCCACGGGATCTCGTTGGCCCGGCATGCCGAGGCGGGCGGGGAGCCCGCCAAAGAGCTTTTGGATTTCATCAAGTCTTTGATCCGGTCGGCAAAGCTGTAGACTGCTGGCAATGTCCAAGCTGACGGAACTCGCGGCACGGTGCATCCGGTGCGGCTTCTGCATCGAGTCTTGCCCGACTTTCCAGCTGACGGGCGACGAGAGCCAATCCCCACGTGGCCGCATCTCGCTGGCCCGTCAAGCGGAAGAATCCGGGGTTTGGGATGACACGACGCGTTCGGCGTTGGACACCTGCCTTGGTTGCCGGGGATGCGAAACGGCTTGTCCTTCCGGAGTCCAATATGGCGAGATCATCGAACTCGCTCGGGCGGCGATGCCCAGGCAACGGTGGTTGGAAGAACCCTTTTTGGCCTCTTTGACGAACCCTGCGGCCGCCCGGGCCCAGTTCGCCCTGGGCGGACTGATCCCAGGGGGACGCCTCCCGGGTGTGGTTTCCCGGATGCTCACGGGATCATTGCCGGAAGCCGAGATTCCCCGATTGCCGGATCCGGCCGAGTTCCCCCTCTTGCCCTCTGGTTCTCTGCCACCGGTGGTTGGGGAGGTTTACCTGTTGGAAGGATGTGTGATGCGCGTCCTCTACCCGGATGTGCATCAAGCGTTGCGGCGGCTCCTCCGGCGCATCGGGTTCACTGTCCGCGAGGTGCGGCAAGGGTGCTGCGGGGCCTTGCACGCCCATTCAGGGTTTTTGGATGAAGCCGAATCCCGCGCCCAAGCACTTGGGGAGGCTTTCCCCGACGAACTGCCGCTGCTTGTCGATTCCGCCGGCTGCGGAAGCACCATCAAAGGATACGGGACGGTGGTCGGTAAAGGGCTTGAAGGGTTGGCCGCCCGCACTTGGGATGCCACGGAATTCCTACTGGCCAACGGGCTGGCCCCCATCTTAGCCGAAAGCCCCGGACTCCCCGGCATGCGCATCGCCTACCACGAGGCCTGCCACCTCGTCCACGGCCAAAAGGTAAGCGCAGAACCGAAAACCCTGTTGGCTTCCATCCCGGGGGTCGAGTTGGCACCCTTGGCCGAAGCCGACCTGTGTTGTGGCTCGGCCGGGACATACAATGTCTTCCACCCTCAATACGCCCGGCGGCTTCTGGACCGGAAATGGGCCAACATCGCCGCGACAGGAGCCCAGATTGTGGCCATGGGCAACCCGGGTTGCCAGTCGTGGATAGCCCAGGCCGCCCGGGAGAACGGTTCGGCGATCCGGGTTGCCCACACGCTCTCGGTTCTCGAATCTTCCTTTAGCGGGCTGACAGTCTAGGGTGTGGCCGGGCAATCCGCCCTCCCGCCGGGAATCTTTTGCGGGCGCCCAGGCTTTGGTCACATGGCAGGCTAACCCCTGGTGCATTGCCGGCGTAGGCAAGACTGCGGGTCACCGGCCTTTGGGGCATTACAATGGGTGGCACGACAAATCCGATGGATCACATTCAATCGCAAGACCTCCCCGACATCCAAAAAACTCCGGACAAACGAAACATCGCAATCGACCGGGTCGGGGTGCGCAAAGTCAAGTTTCCGATTGCGGTGCTGGATCGCGCAAATGAGTGGCAGCACACAATCGGCGAGTTCACCCTGACCGTGGATCTGCCAAGCGAGTTCAAAGGCACCCACATGAGCCGGTTTTTGGAAGTCTTGAACGAGCACGGCAAAGAGGTCAGCGTGGAAGCCCTGCCCCGGTTGCTCGAGAAGATGCGAGACCGCCTGAAGGCACAAAAAGCTCATGTCGTCGTGGAATTCCCGTTCTTTATGGAAAAGGCGGCGCCGGTGACCGGCAAGACGGGAATGATGCAGTTCGACTGCGGGTTCAACGCGCAAATCAACGGCACCTACCAAGTCGAGATGTTTTTGAAGGTTCCGGTGGCCACCCTTTGCCCCTGCAGCAAAGAAATCAGCCAATATGGGGCGCACAACCAGCGGGGGTGGGTTTCTGTCCGGCTCAATTCTAACGGCCATGTTTGGCTTGAAGAAGTCATCGAGATGATCGAGTCATCGGCATCATGCGCCCTGTACCCGGTGCTCAAGCGCCCCGATGAAAAGTTTGTGACCGAAACCGCCTACGAAAACCCCCGGTTTGTGGAGGATATGGTTCGGGAAGTCGCCCTCAAGTTCGACTCTGATCCGCGGATCACCCGGTACAGCATAGAAGTGGAAAACGAGGAGTCGATCCATGCCCACAACGCCTATGCCTTTTTGGAACGGGAAAAGTAAAGGCCGCCCGTGGCCGGTAAGGGGAGAGCAAAACCGACTCGGTGCGGCAATCCCTACTATACGGCCATCCGGACCCTGGCGTCTTGCCGAGAGTTGCCGGGAATTCGAACCCGCTTGCCGACTCCCTATAAAAAAGAAAGTTGGGGTGCAAAACATGCTTATATCAAAACATTTTTCGTTCATAGATCTGCAACGGGGGCAAATGGGGAGCCCATCGGATTCAGTCGAAAGGCCCATGTTGGAAGTGATAGGTACACTCGTTCCAATGGGTGGATCGGGCGCAAACGTCGCCCCCCTTACCGGATAGAAGTCAATGGCTGCAGAACGGACCGTCATCGTAGTTGGAGGGGGCCTTGCCGGCCTCATGACGACCATGAAGCTCGCGGAGGCGGGGCACAAAGTCAAGCTGTTCTCGGTTGTCCCGGTCAAACGCAGCCACAGCGTGTGTGCCCAAGGGGGGATCAACGGGGCCGTGAACTTGCGCGGCGAGGGCGACAGCCCCTATCTCCACTTTGAAGACACCATCACCGGTGGCGACTTCTTGAACCACCAGCCGCCGGTGATGCGGATGGCCGAACGGGCTCCGGCGATCATCTACCTGCTGGACCGCATGGGGGTGCCGTTCAACCGCACAAACGAAGGGTTGCTGAGCTTCCGGCGATTTGGGGGGACGTTGAAACACCGCACCGCCTATGCCGGGGCGACGACTGGACAGCAGTTGCTTTATGCGTTGGATGAACAGGTCCGCCGCTATGAAGCCAGCGGGCAAGTCGAAAAATACGAGGGCTGGGAGTTTGTCGGCCTCATCAAAGACGAAAAAGGTGTTTGCCGGGGGGTTGTGGCGCAAAACCTCAGGAACATGGCCATCGAGGCATTCACTGCCGATGCCACGGTGATGGCCACCGGGGGCAACGGGGTGATTTTTGGCCGCTCCACCAATTCCATCATCAACACGGGCTCGCCGGTGAGCATCTGCTACCAGCAGGGCGCGGTTTATGGGAACCCAGAGATGGTTCAAATCCACCCGACCGCCGTTCCCGGCGAAGACAAATGCCGGTTGATGAGCGAATCGGTTCGCGGAGAAGGTGGGCGCTTGTGGGTGCCGCGCAATGTGGACGATAGCCGCAAACCGTTCGACATCCCAGAAGCCGACAGATGGTATTTCTGCGAGGAGCTGGATCCGGTCTACGGGAACTTGCTCAGCCGCGACCTGGTGAGTTTCATCATCTATTGCGTCTGTCGCAAGGGCATGGGTTACAAAGGTCGCCAACAGGTGTTTTTGGACATCACCCACTTGCACCACAAAAAAGGGATGTCGCGAGAACTGATCCAAGACAAGTTGGGCGGCGTCTTGGAAATCTACGAAAAGTTCATGCGCGAGGATCCCATTGACACCCCAATGCGCATCTATCCCGCCGTGCATTACACCATGGGCGGATTGTGGGTGGACTATGAAACCACGGGCAACGAAACGGCATTGGATGTGGATTCTGCCCGCAACCAAATGACCAGCATCCCCGGGCTTTATGCCGCCGGGGAATGCGAATACCAATACCACGGGGCCAACCGGCTTGGGGCCAACGCCTTGCTCACCTGCCTCACCGGTGGCGAACTCACCGCCCTCGGCGTGCTTGCTTACCTCCGTAACCTGGATGTCTCGCATGACGACCTGCCCAGCTCGCTGGCCGAAGAGGCCAAGCGATTCCGGCAGGCCGAATATGAAGGGCTCAAGGCTGCCAAGGGTACTGAAAACCCCTATCAGCTTTCGGCCGAACTGGCCGAAACTATGTGGAACTATTGCGGCATCTGGCGGCTGCAAAGCGAATTGGAAGGGGCAAAATCCAAGCTTGCCGAACTCAAGCAACGGGCCGACCAATGCAATTTGCTCGATGCGGGCAACTGGTCCAATCAGGCCGTTCCCTTCACTCGCACGCTCAAGCATATGATCGAAATGAGCGAGGCGATTGTTGGCGGGGCCCTGTTGCGGGACGAATCTCGCGGCGCGCACTTCAAGCTCGACACGCCGGAGCGGGACGACAACAAATGGTTGGTTACCACCAAGGCGTCGTGGACTCCCAGCGGCCCGACATTCGATTTCAACGAAAAGGTCGATTGCCGCGCCCTTTCGCCCCGCCCGCGCAAATACAAGATCAACCAGAACTCGGTCGCTCGGTTCATCCTCGGCGACGATGTGTTGCCCAAAAAGAAAGAAACGGCGACCCCTGGCGACTAGGCGTCGGTGCCAACGACCGGGCTTTCAAGAATCCCGCCAGGTGCATGTGCGGTCGGCATCGCCGTGGCTACTGGAAGACGACGGCCACGTCAATGCTGGGGCCCTTGAGCCGCCAGGTTGGTTGTCAGATGTCTTTTTGCACGGCTTCCGTCCACGATTTGCCAGATTCCGGCGGGCTTTCCACCCATCGGCGGACAGTCTTGAGCCACTCGATCCGGGCTTTGGTCTCGTAAATGGTCGAGAGGGTGGCCAACACCCCAAAGTAGTCCCCAATTTCCTCGTTTTGCGGCAACAGCGCATAACAAGTCTCCAAAAATTGTTGGAGTCCGGCGATCGACCGGTCGATGAAGTCGAGGCGCTCTCCCGGCTCGACAACTCCCAGGAAGAAAAACCTCAACCGGAGCAGATCGGCCGAGTGGGCGATGTCCCCCATGGGAACGGCAGCCGTGATCCAACGCTTCAATTGCGCGACGCCTTCAGGCGTCACAGAAATGTGATCTTCCTGCACCTTTTCCAAATATCCGAACCCGATCAGCCGCTTTGAAACCGAATAGGCAGCCCCCGCCCGGCCCTTGTGGAACGAAGAAGCCGAAAGAGACAGTTCCTTCATGACGGAGTAGACCGTGCAGGGGCCCCGCAGCCAAGCGAGGCCCAAAAAGGTCAGTTCCAAATTGGAAAGCGGTCGACAAGACATGTCCGAGGTCTAAATTAGCATCTTCAAGCGAAAAAACCGATTGGACGGAACCAAGGCCCTTTGATCGAGTGTATTACAATTTGTAATAAGAGACGCAAATGACTTTCCTCCCGCTCCTTGCCCTCACCCAAATTTCGATTGTCCATCAGAATGCACCTTCTGTAGAGACGCCGCCAGCCGCCGTGGTTGGCCAAGAACTCCAGCAAGACGGGTTGCCGCGCCGCGGGGCGCTCGGTTTGTCGTTCACTCCCATGCCTCCGGAAAAGGCGGCGGGTTTCGGCCTGTCCGAAGGCCAAGGTCTGGTGTCCCAACAGCCTGCCCCCGACCTCACGGCAGACAAGATGGGCGTCAAGGCGGGCGACATCATCCTCCGGTTGAACGGCGATCCGGTATCCGCCCAGTCAATCGGGCGGGTCATTCGGGAGATCCCGGCTGGTTCGGAACTCACTTTTCGCATCGTTCGCAACGGCAAGCAATCAGACCTCAGGGGCAAGCTGCTAGAAAAACCCCGCGACCCGGGCAATGGTAATTTCCAGGTCATCTACAGCCATGTTGTGAGCCACGGGCAAAAGATGAGGACGATCATCACGGTGCCCAAAAGTGCGGGCAAGCACCCTGGCTTCATGTTCATCCAAGGCTTCTCTCCGATTTCTTACGACTATGTGTTAGAAAAGGCGACTGGGGATGTCCAAACTCTCGACGGTCCAATCCTGTTTGAGTTCGCGAACTCGGACTTTGTCACGATCCGGGTTGAAAAGCCTGGCGTGGGCGATAGCGAGGGGGGCCCCTTTGCCGAACTGGATTACATCACCGAGCTCGATATCTATCGGCAAACGCTCTTGCAGCTCAAGTCTTTGCCTAATGTGGATACCGAGAACGTGTTTATTTTTGGGCATAGCATGGGGGGATCGTTCGGGCCGATGATTGCAGCCGAAATCCCTGTCAAGGGGCTCGCCATCTACGGGGCGGCGGCCCGGACGTGGTTCGAGTACCTCTTGGACACAATCCGGTACCAAGGGCTGGTGGGCGGCGACAGCTATGAATCAGCCGATGAGGTGACGCGGCAAGGCGCGCGGATGATGGCCTTGGTGATGCTGGAAGACAAATCTCCCGAAGAGGTTAAGGCATCCCACCCCGATCTGGCCCCGTTGGTGGATTCGTTCTTTCCTGGCGGGATGTTCAACGGCAAGTCGCTCTCGTTTTGGCGTCAGTTGGGCCAAATCAACTTTGCTTCTTACTGGGCCAAGTGCAATGCCCGCGTCCTTGCCGTTAGGGGTCAGAGCGATTTCGTTACCTACGATGCCGATCACCGGCTCATGGCTGACATCGTCAACCGCGCTCACCCGGGCTGGGGGGAATTTGCCATCGCGCCGAATTCCGACCACTTGTTCCACAACTTCCCATCAGAGCAGGAGAGCATGAAGAACTTCCAGCGCGGCAAATTCAATCCCGCCTTTACCAAGATGATGAAGGACTGGATCACGCGGGTCATGGCTTCAGATTGATGGCCTGGCTAACCCGTCGGTGGATTGGTGGTGGAGTTAAATTGCGACGACTTTCCCCGATTTGGCCTAAAATCCAAGAAATGCCCAAAGAAACCCACAGCTATTCCAATGGCGAGGTCACGGTCATCTGGCGGCCCAAGGTGTGCATCCATTCGGCCAAATGCGCCTTGGGCCTGCCTCAAGTCTTCCAACCGCGCGAAAAACCGTGGATCAAAATTGACCAAGCCACTACCGAGCAAATCAAAGCCCAGGTGGATCAATGCCCGTCGGGGGCTTTGAGCTGGGTGCCGGTTCACCCCGGCGATTGATCAGTCGTACCAGCCCACGAGTGTGATCGCCAACTCGACCGAACCCCGTGATGGCGCATCCAGGAGGCTGGTCGAAACAAAACCGCTGCCCCCGCCGGTTTGGCCGATGAAATTGTAGATGCCGTAGTTGAACAGGTAGGCAATCACCGGGTCGCCGTTGCGGTCGTAATCCACGGGGATCGTCGCTTCGACGTGGCGGATTTCACGTTGGTAAGTCCAAGGGTCGACCCAGAGGTCGGTTTCGCAGATGGCAAGGTGGTTTTGGGCGTAATCCGCGAATGTTGAGGATTGCAAGACTTTGCCCAGCTGGCTTGGGCGGGCCATCGAAATGTCGCATTGCGCATAGGCTGGGTACCCCTGAAGGTCGGATTCCACAACGGCTTTGATTTTGATATTGACCCGGACGGCCTTTGTGGTTTGGGGCAATCCGATTTGCTCGAACGACCCGTTGACAAAACGACCCTGCCGGAGGTTGATCAGCCCATATATGCCGTATTGGGATTGGGTCGCGTATTGCTGCGAAACCCAGGGCGTCGCCGAGCTTTCGTGGTATTCAGGATAAGGCATCAAGATCCGTTGCCCGGGGGCCGAAGGGGTCGAAAATGTCCCGATCATGGCCGAATGGTTCGATGGGCCGTCATCCAGTAAGTGGTACACGCCCAATTCCCGGCTAGGTGGCGGCGTCTGGGCAAAGGCGGCAGCCGTGACCAGCAAGGCGGTGAGTGAAGTGAGTCCAAGTTTTTTGGGAATCATCGGCGGATCCTGCTTCCAGTGATATCGGATAAGCCACGAAAATTGCCAGTGCAATTCTTGCGGATTTTCCCAATTGCGGCAAAAGAATGGCGGCCTCTCACGAATACCTCACAGAACCCATAATCCATTCATCGCCATGTCGCTCACCGAGATCGTGACTGTGCTCTTCACTGCCTATATCACGGTGGATATGGCCAAGTATCTGCGTTCGGGCGAATTGCGGACTGATTTCTGGGCGTTCCGCACCCTAAAACGGTGGCGTTGGGTTGGGGCCGTGGCCGCCTGCCTTTTTCTCGCGGCGGCCACGTTTGCCATTGGCATCACCCTTTATTCGCTGGCCGGGCCGTTGGCCCGCTGGAGTTGGCTGCTTCTGTTGCAGAGCCCCGCCCATCCCGAGCCACAAGCGGGGAACCTGATGACGGCCGGCATCAAGATCCCTTGGTTCGCCTTGGCCTTTTTCCCGCTGCTCGCCCTCAACATCCCCCGGCTGGCCAAGCGAGAGGAGGAGGTTTTCCGCCACCGGATCCGGTCAGTGCCGCAGGCCATGCTGAAGAGCGTGAAATTCGGCTTCGTGCATGCGGTGGTCGGCGTGCCTCTTGGGTTTTGTGTGGCCCTGATCCTGCCCGGGCTAGTGTTCAGTTGGGTTTACACCAAAGGGGGAACCCGGCTTTCCACGGCTTGGCACGCCACGTACAACTACATCATCCTGGTGGTGGCGTTCACCTTTCTCTATGGGCTGCCGTTTTTGGGCCAGCTCACAACCCGGCAAAACTGATAGCCCTGCGGATGGCGATGTGGGCGTCCCGCCAGCTGGCAAATTCTTGCCGGATGCGGTAGGCGTCCACCCGCGTCCAACCTGGGAGTTGGGAAGCGGAGTCGGTTTCCTCGCTCCGGTTAAACTCCAGCTCGGCGACGGGGCCCGGATTGGTTTGCACAGGCGCGACGGAGGCCGCCATCGCCGCCCGGGCGGCCGATTCGATCGCCGGGCCGGTCACCGATGGGTGGAGCAGCCGCGCCATGTAACGCCCCATTCCGAACTTGGTGGTGGCCGTTGCGATGTTGGCAACCAAGGACTTTGCTTCCGCGACACCTTTATCATCGGATGTGGCCAAGGCAACCGGGACGCCGTGGCTGCCGGCTTCATAAACTGAGAGGCCCATTTCGCCCCTCTCCCGCCCGTCGATCCACAACCGGTGGACGCGGCCGCTGATCGTGTGTTCCATAACGCCTTCCGTCGAGCCGGCCATTCCGTGGTAGCCGACCAAAAATGCCCGGTTGAATGTCCGGTCGATCCCTTCCATCATGCCGCCGGGGCCGGGCCGTGACCCAGAAATGAGCTCCACCCCGGGCTCAAGTTCATCGATGAGGAGGTTGAGGCCGACATTGTGCGAATCTTTGACGACGATGTGCGTTGCGCCTCCGGCCTTGGCCCCGCGGATTGCCGCGTTCACGTCGTGGGTCATCATCCGTCGGGCAAACGCCCAGTCAAAGCAACTCCCATCCGGGGCCCCACATTGCTTCCAATTGACGACACCCGTCACCCCTTCGATATCCGCCGAAATGTAGACTTTCATTCGCTCTTTGTCACCGTCATCCCCACAATCTCCCACTCTTCCTGTTCTCTTTCCTTGGGTGTCATATTGCGTTCATCCGGGGTGCTTTGCCTCTTGATGACCAAGCTCACGCGGGCGTTCCCTTTCTCGTACTTTCCTGTGAAGTCCACTTCGGCATAGATGACCCCGCGGTCGTCTTCTTCGGCGGCCCGGGATTCGTCGGCGCTGATGCGCTCCGTGGACTTCAAGGGGCCAAGCTCCGTGGCAATCCACTGGAAATCCCCGGCGCGGATTTTGTCGCAGAGCCCGGGATCCGAATAGTCGATCAGGTTGTCGCCCTTGACCATTGCGGGGATGACCTCCCGTTCAACGAACGCCTTTGCTTCGCGTTGAATCTTGGCGTGGCCGTCGGTCCAAAAGTAGACCAGCCCGAGGAGCGGGGTCAACAAGAAGAATGCCAGGAACAAAGCCTTGACAGGCTTGGAATCGGTGTCGGGGATGCGGGTGACGGTGTCTTCGGTCATGGTGTGAGGGCGGCAATCTGTTCAAAAACGATCCATTGGGCAACGAACAGGCCAAGGCAGGCGGCAATTCTCAGCAAGATTTTTGCGGGCAAGGTGAGCGTGCCAAGAGGGATTTTTGTGGTGGCGTATCCGGCAAACAATGTTGTTCCGGCAATCCCTCCGTTGTTCACCGGGCTAAAGGGCAAGCCTTGCAAAAGGTAAACCCGGCCTGGGGTGGGCACCGTCGCGCGGATCAATTCGGCCCAGCCGAGGGCAGCCCCGCCCAAGCACAGGGCAAGAGTCAGGGCGCCCCAGGCTTCAGACTTCTGCCACAGGAAGATCCAGGCGGCCACCGTCAGCACAACCAAAAAATCAATGCCCAAGGAGCTGGCGTGGAAGGCGCGGACAAAAGGCTCCTGAAAATAGTAGCTCAGGGCGGTTTGGGGGTCGGGAACCGTGGTGATGCTCCGCAACTGGGTTCCGGCCAAGATGGTGCAACCGAATCCCAGAAGCCATTCGGGCCAGCCGGGGCCTCGATATTCACCCTTTGCCGGGCTTCCGGGCACAACCAGTTGAATGGGCATCGCCAAGTCCATTGTGCACCCTCCCAGCCAGGGTGCATGGGCGGGGCCTTTTCCCTGATGCCGCCGAGGTCTGCGAGCATAATCCCATAACCTTTTGGCGACCCTTTACGACGTCCTCGGGATATCCCACCGATCCAATGCCAAGCAGGTGCGCGAGGCGTACCACAAGTTGGCCCGCGAGTTCCACCCGGATGTCAACACGGCTTTGGATGCGCATGAGCGCATGGCCGAAATCAACGTGGCTTTCGAGGTTCTCAGCGACCCGTTGCGGCGGTCGCAATACGATTCCAGCATTGGGTTCCAGGCAACCGAACGGGAAACCCGCCAAGGCGACCAGGGCCGCCCGACAGCCGTCCGGGCAGAAATTTTCCGACGTTTGCGCCACCACCGCACCCCGGTTTACGGGATCGCTTTTGAACCAGGGGGACGGATGGTGAGCTCGTCGTTTGACAACGAGGTGATTTGGTGGGACTCGAAAATGGAACACCGCGCACACACCCACCGGTTCGAAGGGGGGGTCGTTAACGCGATCGGCGTTCCCGCCGACGGCCGAGTCGTGGCCGCCGGAAGCACCGAGCAGCTGCTGAGCTGTTGGACCTTGGGCCCGGGGGGCGAGGCGACCAGCTGGCGGCAATCGCCAAAGAGCTGGGTTTGCTGCGTGGCCCCTTCGCCCGACGGCAAACTGTTGGCTTATGGGACGGTCAACCGGAGCGCCCATGTTGCGAGGGCGGCGGACGGTTTTACAGAAGTTTCGGTGTTCAACCATGAAGAGTCGGTGACCGCGCTGGCTTGGCGGGCCGATTCCCGGGTTTTGGCCACCGGCAGCGCGGATGCCACCGTGCGGTTGTGGGACCCGCGCTCGGGGAGGGAGATCCACACCGTGAACCGGATCATCAGCACCGTGACGGCGATCTCGTTCAGTCCCGACGGCCGCTGGCTGGCAGTTGCCGCCGTGGATCTCAGCATCCGGATCGTCAAGCTCAGCGACATGAGCTTGGTCAAGACGTTCCACGGCCACTCCAGGCCGATCGAGGCCATGGCGTTCCACCCCCGCTCCTGGCTTTTGGCAACCGCCAGCCGTGACGGCTCGGTGGGGCTATGGGACGTCAAACGTGGCATCGGCCATGGGCAGATCGAGGCGAGCCACCAACCGATCAGCTGCCTGGCCTTTTCGCCGAATGGGCACTTTTTGGCCGCAGGGGGTTTGGACAAGATGCTGCGGGTGTGGAAACTCGGCGCAGCCTGAGGCTGGCGAAGGCCTAAAGGATCGTGGATCCTTGCCGATGATCCAATTGGGCAAGCCTGCGGATGCAGGTTCAAAGCTCACAAACGGGATCAAGAATGGCTGTCAAAAACATCGAGTGTCAGATCGCGACCGTTCTGATGAAGCGGTTTTTGGACGGGGACAACCTCCCCCAAGGGCTGCTTGATGATTTGGAGCGCCATTTGCGGGCATGTCCCAGCTGTCAAGCGATTTTGAACAACGAGCACAAATCGATTGAGGAAGTGCTCGACGGACCAATGGAAGCTAAAGGCGTGGCCGGGTGGATGTCTCGACTGGGCGCCCAGCCAGCCGGTCTCGCGATGGCCGGCCCAGCCCAGGCGTTTATGCATTCTGGGTCCGCTTCGTTCGCCATCGCCGCCCCGGCTCCCGGGATTGCCGCCCTCAAAAACCCCAAGGTTTTGTTCCTCAGCATCGCGTTGGCTGTGGTGCTGATCGCGATGAGCACCCTTTTGCGCAACCCGACTTCGCTCCTTGGCCCCCGCGCCTCCAATACCGCCGCTGCAACCTACACCGAGCCCAAAGACGAGCATCCGGCCGGGGGTGGAACCGAGGAATCCGGCCATGACACCGAACCGAAGGCCGACACCACCAAGCACCCTGCCCCAACCAAGGAGTCGGAAGCCGAAGCCGTCGAAGATCACAAGCAGCCGGAAGGCGAACCCAACCACTCCACGACTGAGATCCCGAAACAGAAGGGCCCCGAAAAGCTCGTGCCCGATCCCCGCGTGCCGGGCGAACCCACTTTGCAGAACTCCGGAATCATCGTCGCCGGAGGCAACAATCAAAAGAAGCCTCAAGAACCGGCACAAAAGCCCGCGGGCAATGGGGCAAACGCCAAACCGGTGACAACGAAGAAATCCCCGGCCCCAACACAAAGGACTTCGACTTCGCGCAAACCGGCCACAACCCGGAAACCATCCCCCAAACCCAAACCGGCGGCAACCCAACCAAAGTCCAAATCCGGAATCAAAGTTTATGATGAACACGGAAAACCTGTGCATTAACGACCAAACAGAGAGAAAACGATGAAACTAGCCGCACCGATCGCCCTCATCCTGGCTTCCATGACATGCCTGGCCACCGCCCAGGAAGAGGTAAAGCCAAACCCGGTTGCCGTGGATGGCCCGCAAGTGTCGATCTCGGCCAAAGGGGATGATGTCCGCAGCGTCCTTTACGAACTGTTCCGGCAATCCGGACACAATTTCGTGCTGGATGCCGGGGTCCGCTGGGTGCTGTACCTCCACCTGGAAGAGGTCACGTTCCAAGAGGCATTAGATATCGTCGTCCAGAATGCCGAAATCGGATATGAGGTGAAAGGAGGCGTCTATTACATTGGGAAGAACCGTCCCAAACCTCAGGCCAAGCCGACCTCAGCCAAGCCGAACCCCACACCGACCCGCCCGGAAAACACCGGCCAACCAGAAACTCCGGCCAAAGGACGCGTCTCCGACGAAGCGCTTCAGAAGCACCTCACAACCCGGTACAGCGTGACGCCGATCCGCAAAGTCTTTGAAGAGTTCTCCCGGCAGACCGGGGTCAAGATCGAAGTCGGCGAATCGGTGCCCGATTACAAGCTGGACGCCTTTTTGATCGACACGAGCCTCAAATATGCCCTTGACGTGATTTGCGATGCGGCAAAACTCAAATGGTCAAAAACCGACCGGGGCACGATTTTGATTGAGAAGGCCGGTTAGGCAAACTGTTCTAAAAACCGGCGGTCTGCCTGCAGGAGCGATTCCAAACGGCGGTCAGCCAGGCTGAGATCGAACGAGGCTGTGACAGGGTTGGGGATGGCCACAGCCGCCATCCCGGCCCTCTTTGCGGCGAGGAGGCCGTTGGTCGAATCTTCAAAGGCCAAGGTTTCGGCTGGATTTGTCCCGAGTTCGGCGACCGCCGCCAAGTAGACCTTGGGATCTGGCTTTTTTGCCCCCACCCGGTCTGCGGTCCAAATGATCGGGAACCGGTCTCGCAGACCATGGTTTTGCAGATGGCCGTCGACCCACAAATGCCGGGAGCTGGAAGCGATGGCAAAGGGGATCTGCATGTCGTCTAGCAGGGAAAGGATCTCGAAAACTCCTGGCCTAGGTGAGATTTCGAGTAGCCGAGCATCGCGGATACGCCTCACTTCGGCTTCTGCGGCCCGAACGTCGATCCCTGGAACCAGTTCAGCCAGGTGGTCTTCTACTTTCCAGGGCACTTCGCCCCCTCCGACACAATTGGCCCACTCGTTAGGCTCCAGGGTGGCACCGTGAGAGGCAAACACGCACGCCCAGCTTTCGAACTCAGGGGTTTCGGTATCGAGGATGAGGCCGTCAAAATCGAAGACGACCCCCCGGACAGCCACTAGTTGTTGAGTTCCTTGGCCTCTTCGATGTTGATGCGTTTGGGCATGGTGAAAAGGAACGTCGAGCCCTTGCCGATTTCCGATTCAACCCAGATTTGCCCCATGTGCACTTGTTCAACAAGGTGCTTGACCAAGAAGAGCCCGAGCCCGGTTCCGTAGATCTTGCGGTTGTCTTCGTTGTTGACCCGGTGGAACCGTTCAAAAACGCGGGCCAGGTGCTCTTTGGGAATCCCGATCCCGTGGTCTTCGACGCCGACTTTGATCTGGTCACCCTCTGTCCAAGCATGCACGACCACGTCGCCGCCTTCGGGGGAGTATTTGATGGCGTTGTTAAGGAGGTTGGTAAGGATTTGGTCGAACTTGTCTTCGTCGCCGATGATGGTGGCCGGCGCATCGCCATGGATTTGCAACTTGACCTCGTGCCGGTTGGAGGCCTGGTTTTGCACGCGGACAACTTTTTCAAGCAGCGGGACAAACTCGAACTCGGTGTAGTTGGGTTTGAGGCTTTCTCCCGATTCGATCCGGGCGGTGTTGAGGAGGTCGTCGATGAGGCGGCGGAGCCGGTCGCATTCGCCGACGATGATCCCAAGGAACTCCTTTTGGTCTTCTTTGCTGTAGAGTTCGTGGTCAACTCCGTCCAGGAGGGTGCTGGAAAATCCTTTGATGGCGGTGAGCGGGGTCCGCAGTTCGTGCGAGGCCATGGCCACGAACGAACTCTTCATCTTGTCGAGGTTTTTCTGCTCGGTGATGTCGTTGATGATCATCACATATCCGAGTTGCTTTCCTTCTTCGTTGCGGACTTGAGCACCTTGAACCTGGTAGTCGCGCATCGAATGGCTGAGGTCGATTTCAACGTCGATGGCCGCGGGCTCTTCCCCGTTCAACCCCGAAGCCATGAAGGCGCGCAGGATATCGGAATCGGTGACTTCTTCATAGTGGCGTCCGATGACCTCGCCCTCCATGCGGAAGATAGCGCGGGCAGTGGCGTTCATCTGGCTGATTTTGCCTTCTGGCGAAACGAGCACAAGTCCGCTGGTGAGGGATTCGAAGGTCTGCAGGAGCTCTTCGTTTTCCCGCATGACGGCTTTGTAAAGCTGCAGGTTCGCGATGATCGAGCCGACGTTTTTGGCCATCCGCTCCAAGAGCCGCACGTCTTCGTCATTGAATTCTTCGCCGTGGCGTTTGTTGAACGCGTGGAGGACCCCGATGGTTTTGCGGTCGGTGATCCGGTTTTCTTCGTCTCGCTTTTCAATAACCAAGGGCACCGTGACCCCATTGGTGACGTGGAGCAGGGTGACCAGGTCTTTGCTGGTGCGGTCATCGGTGGCGGCGTTGTGGAAGACCGCCGGGATGCCTTCTCGGAAGACTTCGCCAGAAACCCCTTGGGTGGCGCGCACGCGGAAATGGCTGAGCTTTTCGTCGTCGAGGCCATAGGCCGGGGGGATAGCGACGAGTTCGCCGGCCTCGGACTCGAAGAACATGATGACGATCTTCTCGGCCTGGAGGATCATGGCGATCCGTTGCACAAGCCTTCTCAGGGTGACGTCGCCTTCTTGAATGTTGGCGACTTCTCCACTGGATTCGACCGGCGTGGCGCGGACGGCGCTATCTGAGGCCTGGCCCTCTTCTTGGCCACCGCCAGACTTGAGCGAATTATTCTCCTGTCTGAGCCGTTCGAGTTCGGCGGTGAGGTCTTGTAGCTTGCGCTGCAAGTCGTCGGATTCGAAAGTTCCCATATCGGTGATGCTCATGCTGCGGCCCCGCCCCGTTTGACGCCAAAAATCCGCTTGGTTGAGGTTACCCAGCTTTGCCAGGGCCGCGACTTGGCGCAGGGGTTGGACAGCCAACTCCCGGACTTTGTGCCCTCCAAAGACTGTGATCGGACCGAATTGCCCAGGGGCGGCAAGCAGGTTTTTTGCCCGGCCCGGTGGCTATACTCGCTCCTATGCTGGATCAGCTTGAGGAACTCCCGTTGTTTCCTCTCAATGCGGTGCTGTTGCCCCACGCGCGCATGCCGATCCATATTTTTGAGCCGCGTTACCTGGAACTGGTGCGCAATTGCCTCCGCAACGAAACCGGATTCGGGATCTGTCTCAACAAGTCGGCGGGTGGTTCGGGCGGGCTCGACGACCCCCATTTGGTGGGCACGGCCTGCCGGATCCTCTCCGTCCAAACCCATTCGGACAAGACGATGGACATCGTTGTTGAGGGGCGGCGGCGGTTCCGGATCCGCCGGATCGAAGAAGACAAATTCCCTTACCTTGTCGGGCATGTCGAACCGGTGACGGAGGAAGAATCGGCTGAGCCTAACCGCCAAGAAGCCCTTGCGATCCGGGTCCGTGAGCTGATGTCCACCCTGATCGAGCAAGCCCTTCAGCACGCCAACATGCAAGTCGCATCGGTGAAACTGCCTGAAGATCCGGTGGCTTTGTCGTTTGTTGTCGCCGAATTCCTTGGCCTGGAGCCCATTCGGCAACAGCGGTTGATCGAAGTCACCGATACCGTTGAAAGGCTCGCCGAATTAGTCCCCGTGATCGAAGACCACCTTGCCGAACAAGAGCAGCCGCTTTATTCCCGGCTGACCCCTCAAGACTTGGCCGAGTGGATCAACCTGAATTAGGCAGCCGCCTTGTGGGCCTTACCAACCGCCTTGGCCACCGCCACGGGAAGCAGGTGGTCGGTGTCTAAAAGGACTGTCAAATTGTCGCCTTTGCGGCCGATCGCCTCAAAAAAGGCATCATCGGCGTTTTTCAGCATCGCCGGGCTCTCATCGATCTCCCCGTCTTCAAAGGCCTCGATGCCTTGGACGCCATCCACACGCAAGGCCGTCCGTCCGAAAGCCCCGGAGACGACGATGTAGTTGGCGCGGCCATCGCGGGTGGGGAAATCCATCCTCGTGCGCAGGTCGACAGCAGCGAGGGTCTCACCCCGCAGTTCAAAGACGCCCATCACCATTTTGGGTGCGCGTGGGATGTGGGTCGGAGACTGGTTGTCCAAAATCCTTTCGACCCGATCGATCGGGATGCCGTACCGCTCTCCTTCAAGCGTGAAGATGACGTATTTCATTTCTGCCATAGACAGGTCCTCCAGTACTCTGTTCCGTTAAACCCGACCGATATTCCTGTTAAATCCGCCGGAGTATCTGCCATGATGGGATCCAGTGATGATTGCTGCGGTCATGGCGGTATCGGCAATTGCCCAATCGGGCCCGGTCGAGCGCCTCGTCCAGTTTTTGAATGCGGCTGACCGCCGGGGAATCACCTTTTCAGCCACTGCCGGGGCATACCGCCTGACCGCCAAGCTCAGCTACGCTTGGCCAGATCAGCAGATGGCCGCCTTTTCCATGCCGGAGGGAAAGGTGGATTTTTATCAACAGGGCCACCGCGTCCTTTTGGCAAACCATGCCTCCAAAGCGTATTACGAATATGAAACCGGCGCGAAGATGTCGCCTCCCCCGCCGGAAGCCTCTTTTGCCAGCGACCTCTATCCGGGATTCCTGTGGTCGTTCCGCAAAATTGAGAACCTGAAGAAGGCCAAGCCAGATGGCAAGTCAACAATCCAAGGGGTCGAATGCGATTGGATCAAGATGACCGAGCAATCGATGGAAGGGCCGAGTTCGGCCCGCTTTGCCATCGGCCCCGACGGCATGTTGATGCGCGCCGAAATCCAACAGCCGCAAAACCCATTGATGACCTTTGAATTCACCGAGTACACATGGCCTTATTTCGACATTTCGGCATGGGTGTACCAACCGCCGGTCGGATACGTGCTTGGCAATGCCCCCAAAGTCCACTACCCACCCACAACCGGCGCCAAGCTCAACTTGAAATCTTGGAAAGGGGCAGACTTTGCCGGTTTGAACAAGGGTGGCCTCGCGATTCTGGTCACCGCCGAGGGCGGCAATCCAGACAATTTGATCGTCAAGGATGCCCCAGCGCTGGCCGCGACCCTGAAAGGCTTGGGGGTTGCCTTGGTCGAAGTGCATTTGGATGGGCCCGCCCCCAAACGCAAGTGGACGGCGGTGGCGGACCCCTCGGGGGCGATCGAAGGTGAGCTC
The DNA here is from genome assembly GCA_016789105.1 of Armatimonadota bacterium. Lineage (NCBI taxonomy): Bacteria > Bacillati > Armatimonadota > Armatimonadota bacterium. The sequence goes on along the minus strand of JAEURN010000008.1, from coordinate 338,981 downwards.
GACATCCCCGTCACCCCCTACATCTTCTATGTGGGACGCGACGGGGCCGTCATCAGCGGATGGGCCGGATATGCCCCGGATCAAAAGGAAAAGCTTCTCAAATCGGCGCGGGACGCCTTTGCGGGTGAATAGCCATTAGAGGGGTCTGAGCCGTGGCCAGTCCGTCTGGACCCCTGCTCGCCAAAGCCGGTTCCGGAATTCGTTGAATCTCTGTTCGGAGCCATGGATCCCCGCCGGCTCCGTTCCTTGTTGCAGGCACGATGCGGCAAGGTGGGCGGCGGCTTCGCCGATGTTCCACTCGATGGGGTGCAGCCGGTAACACCCGTTGGTGATGTGGGTGACGCCCAAGTTCTTGCCAGCTACGATCAAGTTCCGTACCCGCACCGGGATCAAGCTCCCCAGCGGGATTTGGAAGGGCAAGGTGCTGGTGTCGATGGTCGGGTGCCCATTGGCGCTGGGGTGGAGGTCGATCCGGTAGGCCCCAACCCCGACGCTCATCGGCATTTCGGGCGCCACGGATAGTCCTGGGTTGGTGTAAGCCGCAATATCCTGTTCACACACGGTGTGAAGGGCTTCGATTCGCCGGCTTTCACGGATGTAGGGTTCGGCGGCGAGCCCGTCGTCGGTGCCCGTGTGCTCTGGGGCGAACCGCAAGCCCCGGTACCCATGTTCTTTCTGGAGCCAATAGAGCATCGACCGGGTGAGGTCTTTGGCTGATTCAAAGTGGCTCTCGGCCTCGCGGGGATCGACATCGACCACCGACCCCAAGGCGTAATCGTTCATGGGCCAGTTCATGATCGTGGCGGCCGGCACCCCATCTTTGTGGATTTCGGGATTTGCGATTTGGCGGTACGAAAACAAGTTGAATCCGCCGTTGCCGAACAGGGGGAAGTGCCGGGGCTCCCCAGTCTGGACATTGAGCATGCTGAAGCTCAGAAGTTTGTCCGGCCAATGGGGAGGCTGGTGATCTCGCCAAAAAGGGTAGTTCGCAGGCTCTTCGATGGTGTGATCCGCACCTTCTTCATAAGTGAGGGCCGCGCACCAGGTGAACGACTGGACGTTTCCAGGTTCCGGTTCGCCCGGCAAGGCATTCGGCTCCCCGGTTTGAGCTTGGGACTCTGCTCCCAGGCGGTATTCGGTTCCAGTTGCTCGGATGAGGTCGCCGAGCTCAGTGGCATCAAGGAAGAATGCCGCCTCAACCGTGATATCGTCCGCCCCCGGACGGCTGAAACGCACCGATCTGATCCGGTCACCGGCAACGTCGGCCGCGAGGGGTACCCAGTTGTCCTGCATGGAAATGTCGGCCGGAGCCCCGAGCATGGCGTGCAGGACTTCGACCCCGACTACCGGGGAAAAGCAAAGCCGGCTCACCCAGCCTCCACCTGGGTTCAGGAACGGATCGGCCTGGGCGGCGGGCGTTATGCCGCCATGCAACCGGTAGTGGGCTCTGACCCGGTTCCGGAACTCCCGATAGGTAGCCGTGCATCCTGTGGTCTCGATCCAAGGGTGCTCGTCTGGCGGCACGGCTTGGGAGGTCAACTGCCCTCCGATCGGGCCGGGCCCCGTGATCCACAAGACCCGGACATCTGTTCCGGCCAGGGCCAGGGCGGCGGCCGTGCCCCCGGTCCCGCCACCAACGATGCAAACATCGCATTCCAAGTGGAACCGGTCGCTCACACAACCATCGTACCCACCGGAAACCAGCCCTGGCCGACCCTCAACCCAACGGGGCGAAAAGATCGACCTTATTACCGTCGGGATCGACGACTTGGGCGTAACGCTGTCCCCAAAAAGCATCGAACGGTTCCATCGAGCCTTTGAACCCAGCCGCCAACACCGAAGAGAAAACCGAATCGACGCCGGCCGCATTTCCACAGTGGAAAGCCATTCCCGTGCGCTGGCCGACCGGGGACTGCCAATTCTTGTCCAATTGCTTGATCAGGTCGAGCGAATCCCACATCAACCGGATGCCATTGGGGAGGGTTGCTTCCAAGTGATCCTCGGTCGCGTCGAAGTCCGGTACCGGCACCCCCAAGAGGGCGTAAAATCGCAACGAGGCCGCAATATCGGCGCTCACAATGCCGATGGCGTCAAGCCGAATTTCCATGAATCGATCTTACCCCCGATTAACCGACGTGCGTCTACTATTTTTACAATATTGCGAGGTTCATTTTTGAAACGCCGGGTTTTGTGGATCGCCATCGGGTTGGCCATTTTGTTCCTGGCCCTTTGCGGCGGAGGCGGATTGGCCCTTTATCGGAGCCTGAATTCAGCTTCCAATTCGCTGGAAGCCGAGTTTTCCAAGGCACGGTCGCATGGGATTCCTCTAACCGCCGACGAGGTACCAGAGCCGGTGTCCGTCGAACCGTCACGGAATGCGGCATTGGCCTATAAGGGCGTTTTCGACGAATGGCAACGAGTCCGGCCAAAGATCGACGACAAGCGTTGGCAATCCCTCTCCAACGGTCGGATTTTGGATGAAGACAAGGCCCAACTCCTTTCCGAATGCGGGGCGCTTGCCGACCTTTTTGCCCGGGCCGCTTCCAAGCCGGCAGCCCAATGGTCGATCGACTACCGGTCGGCGGCATTTTCTGATTACCCGGTTTGGTCAGCAATCGGGGACGCGGCCACTGTGTGGGCAGAACGGTTGCCGGCATTCGGCCCCGGTGAGGCCCGGACCGGCTTTGCCGCATCCGGGCACGTGTTGTCATCCCACGACCCCGGTTCGCTGCGCACGGCGAGCCTCATCCGGATTGTGACGCTGAAAGAGATCGCGGAAGGTCTGCCGGAGGGCGACCGGTCCTGGACCAAATCGATGCATGAAGTGCTGGACCAGGCCAAACCCATTGATCCGATCCCGGTTTGGCGGACAACAGCCTTTTTGCAGTACGAGACATGGACCCGCTACGGGGAACTCACCAAGGAGCAGAAAGAGACTTTTGGTGCGGCCATGCGCGAGCAGGGCGTGGTGGTGGATGCCCAAACAGCCGAAATCCTCAAGTTTTGGAACGAAGCCCTGGCCGACGCCGAGGGCAAACCGGCCCTAACGCAATACATCGAATTGGGGGAAAAGGTGCGCAAGCTGCGAGAGCGCACAGACCCCGGGGCCGTGGCCTTGCAAAAATTGTGGGGGCTTCCCTCGGCCAAGGGGGGCGCAGGGTCGCTGGAATGGCTGATCGCCAACGAGCAGCTTGCGCTGATGCAACAAGCCCTGGATATCCTCGTGCAATCGGAAGACCTCCCCGACCGGTTTGATTGCAAACGGGTCAGCGTCTTGGGCCAGGTGCCGTTCACCTACCAAAGAACTCCAGATGGATTTAGGCTTTCCGCCAAACCGGCACCGGTGCTGGCGGCGGATTCCCCGCTCGCTCAGCAAAACCTGGCCTACGAATTCCGTTCCAAATAGTCGGCAAGCCCGGCCAAAGTCGGACTGCCCATGAACCCTTGAACAGGACTTGAGGTGACCCCGGTTAGAACCAACCAAGGCAGGCACCCGGCGTTCAATGCCGATTGGATGTCCGTGTCAGGACGGTCGCCAGCAAAAACCGCTTCAGAGGGTTCGACACCTAGGCTGTGCGCCGCCCACGCGGCCATGGCGGGCGACGGTTTGCCCACGATCTCAGGCGGGATGCCACTGGCCGCCTCGACCGCGGCGACGATCGCCCCCGCCCCGGGGGCGAACCGGTTGCCTTCGAACGGATACGTTTTGTCCGCATTGGTGGCCAAAAACGCCGCCCCCTCACGGATGGCATCCGCCGCCGCCTGCAGCATGGCGTAATCGAAGGTGTGGCAAATGCCGACGACCACCGCTTCCGAAATGCCGAACGGCACGGCGCTCAGCCCCGCTTCGGCGAGTGTTTCAAAGAGTCCCGGATTGCCCACAACCCCGACGGAGCGGATATTCCTCTCAACAAGGGTTTGGGCGGCCACTTGCCCAGATGTGACGACCCACCCTGGTTCGCAAGGGATGCCAAGACCCCGGAGTTTTTCCGTGACCTGGATTGGCCGCGCCGCCGAATTGTTCGTCAAGTACCGGACTGGCAGGCCCATCCGGACGATCCGGTCGATGGCTTCTTGGGCGCCGGGGCAAGGTTCGCTCCCCCGGTAGACCGTTCCATCGAGGTCAAGGAAAACGGCCCGGGCCATGGGTTCAGCTTTGACGCCGGACGACGCCGTAGGTCACCCCAGCCAAAAGCCGCCGCTCGGAAGAATCGGCAAGGGCGGAAAGGCTTTCCCGGGCGCTCGAAGCCTGTTCCCGGGCGTCTTGGTCGGCCCTGGCCAATGCGTTCCGGTCGTTCATCCAACCGAGGATCAGTTGCAGGTCTTCTTCGCTTGCCCCGTTTCCAAATTTTTTGGCGACGAATGCCCGCTCTTCGGTTGAGAGTTCGGTGAGAAGGTAGATCAGTGGCAGCGTGGCTTGGCCCTCGCGGAAATCCCCGGCGACCGGTTTACCGGTTTTGGCGGCATCCCCCCGGAAATCCAAGATGTCGTCAGCTATTTGGAACGCCATCCCCAAATGGTGGCCATAGGTTCCAAGGGCCGTTGTCTCCACGGCCCCGGCGCCGGCGATCAGCCCGCCGATGCGGCAGCAGGCTTCGATGAATCCCGCCGTTTTCATGCGGAGCACGCGGAGGTGTTCGTCCCTCCCCAATTCGATATCGCCCCTGACCCCGATTTCGAGGATCTCTCCTTCCGCCAATTCCACCACGGCCTGGCTCACAAGCCGGATGATCGCCAAATCGCCGTCTTCGGCAAGGATTTTCATCGCTTTGGCCAACAGGACGTCACCTCCGAGGATGCTGGGAGTGATTCCGTGGGCGGAAAATGCAGTCGGCCTGCCCCGGCGGGTGTCGGCATCGTCAATGACGTCGTCGTGGATGAGGGTGGCCATATGCACCATCTCCATCGCCGCCCCTAGCCGCACCGCCCGGCCTTGGTCGAAACCGCCGTTGGCTGCACGGGCGCTGAGAAAGACCAGTGCCGGACGCAACCGTTTGCCGCCACCTTCCAGGGTTGTTCTTCCAACGGCTTCCGCCAACGGGACGGCCGAACCCATTTGGCGTTGCAGTTCCGCTTCGACTTCGGCAATATAGTCTTGCGTGTCGGCAATCGTCTTGGGATCGATCCGGAGCGATTCGAATGCTTCGCCAAGAGAGCTCAGAAATCCGCCGACGGTCATGCCTTCACCCCCCAATGGATGGCGATGTTGCCGAAGAATCGGCTTGTGGAGTGGACTCGGGTGAATCCCGCAGCCTCGATCTCCTTAGTGAGTTGTTGCCTGTCCATGAACCGTTCGGTGCTTTTGGGGAGGTAAGCGTAGGCCTCGGGTTTGCGGAGGATCCGCCCCAACAACGGCACCGAGACGTGGTACGCCCACCGGCTGACCGGCCCGAAGAATCCTTTTGGCTCAGACATATCCACGCTCACAAACCGTCCCCCTGGCTTGAGAACTCGTGCGGCCTCGCGCAAGGTCTTGCCGATGTCGGGGACGTTCCTCAACCCCCATCCGACCGTGACCGCGTCGAATTGCGAACTGGCGATGGGGAGTTCGGTGGCATCCGCCAACATCAGGTCGGCAGAACCTGCGAGCTTTTGTGCGGCGATTGCCAGCATCGGCGCACAAAAATCGAGTCCCGCCACGGAGCCTTTTTGGCCGACGGCCGCCTTTGCTGCCACCAAGAAATCTCCGGTTCCGCAGCAGAGGTCGAGAACCGATTCGCCGTCTGTGAGGCCGATGAGGCGGCAGGCTTCTGCCCGCCACCGGTAATGCCCGCGGGCCGACATGATGGAATTGGCCAAATCGTAAGTGGGGGCGATGTCGGCAAAGAGACCCCGCACGGCTTCCCGTTTTTCGGCCCCCTCGGCTTCCCATGGGGGTGTTTGGGTGGATTGAGCCATATCCGTGTCGAGATACTACCGGTTCGGCTCTGAATTTTCAATATTTATTGAAATTACAGGAATTTTTGTCCTTCTTGCCCTGTATTTTTACCAGGCTTGTTAATATCGTCGGGTTGGAATGTGTTAACCATGCCTAGAGTGTTGGTGAGAATCCGTTCCGCACTTCGTCAGAATGATTGACGCATGGCCAAGATCCCCGACGGTCTCCTGCAATTCTTAGAAATCCTCCCCCCTGTCATCCGCGAAAAGCTGGATTACCACCCCGACCTGCACAGCTTGGTTGAAGTCGTTATGGACTACGGCCGCCCGGCAGAAGCCCGGTTTTTGCGCACGGTCGAACGGTGGCCGGGGACAGTGATTTCTGAGCACGACATCGAATTCACTGTCAAAGCCATCGGTGAATTCGGGGGGGACAACCGCGCCGGGATCGAGCGGACACTGCACCGCATTTCGGCGATCCGGAACCGGCACAACCGGGTGATCGGCCTGACTTGCCGGGTCGGCCGGGCCCTGGAGGGCACGATCGACATCATCGACGACATCGTGCGGAGCGGTCAATCCATTTTGATCCTCGGGCGGCCCGGAGTCGGCAAAACAACCAAGCTCCGCGAGGTGGCCCGGGTTCTTGCCGACGAAGTGAACAAACGGGTCGTCATCGTGGACACCTCCAACGAGATCGGCGGCGACGGCGACGTCCCCCACCCGGCGATCGGGAGTTCGCGCCGGATGCAGGTACCGAATCCGGTGGACCAGCACAACGTGATGATCGAGGCGGTGGAGAACCACATGCCGGAAGTCATCGTGATCGACGAGATCGGCAACGAGTCGGAAGCACAGGCCGCCCGGACAATTGCCGAACGGGGCGTCCAGCTTATTGCCACCGCCCATGGCCAAAGCCTGGAGAACTTGATGCTGAACCCCGCGCTTTGCGACCTGATTGGCGGGATCCAGGCCGTCACGCTCAGCGACGACGAAGCCCGGCGGCGCGGTTCTCAGAAGACGGTTTTGGAGCGCAAAGCCCCGCCAACTTTCGATGTGGTTCTGGAACTACTGGATTTCGACCGATTGGCCGTCCACCACAACGTGCAAAAGACCGTGGACTTGATGCTCCGTGGAGTTGCGCCCCGGCCCGAGCTGCGCGTTCGCACCGAATCCGGTTCGGTTGAAGTGCTCCAGAAGGAGTTTTCGCCCGAGATCGACGAGCCCGGCTTCAACGAGCGGTTCCCGAGCCTGAGCAAAAAGCCCAAAGATCCAGAGGAGCCGAAAACCGCCGCCAAGCCGCCACAAGGGGGCCAAAACCAACGCGACAAGGCTGCCGCCGCCGCCAAAACTGTGCGGATCTACCCCTATGGCATCGCCCGGACCCGTTTGGAGAGGGCGATCCGCGAGCGCAAAGTCCCCGCCCTCATCACCAACGACATCCACCAGGCCGACGTGGTGATCGCCATCCGCAGCGTCCAGCAAAACCAGCCCGGCAAGTTGAAGACGCTCAACAAGAACGTCCAGGTGATCGCGGTCAAGTCCAACACGTTCGGCCAGATTTCGGGAGCGCTGGATGAGGCGATGCGGGGGGTCACCGGTCAGGATATGGGGTTGGATTCGGCGCTGGAAGAAGCAGCCGAAGCCGTCAAATCGGTTTTGCAATCCAACAAGCCGGTTGAACTCGCCCCACGCGACGCCCGCCTGCGCAAGCATCAACACCAATATGTGGAGACTCAGCGCTTAGCCAGCGAAGCGGTCGGCCAAGAGCCCGAACGGCGCATTCGCATCTTGCCAGTCAAGCTCCGGTAGCGGGCTGCTGGGTTGGTCACTGCGGCCGACATGCAGTAGAATCGGGGGAAGGCGTTCCGGTCGCCCCCCCGTCCGCGGAAAGGAGCCCAGCCCACCGGAGAGAAACAAATACAACCACATGGCCTTTCGGCTTTTCCGGCGGCGGACGACGGAATCACAGGAAAGACCATGTCAAAAACACTCCCGACCCGACCGGACCTCGACGTTTTGAAGCGCGAGGCCAAATCCCTCCTCCGATCAGACGGATCCTTGGCCACTTTGGCCCAGGCCCAGCACCAGCTTGCCAAAGGCTATGGCTTTAGCGGCTGGGCCGAGCTCAAATCGCATGTCGAAGCGGTCAACGCGGCGCGATTGGATCCCGAAACTTGGTTGAAGTCGGCCGATTCGCCCCATCCCAAGCCGCGCCACCCCAATCCAAGCCACGATTTTTGGCTTATGCTGGCAAACGGTGACCCGGCCGTCATCCCGTTGTTGCAGGCTTCCCCCATATTGGCCGATACGCCGGGTGGGCCACTCAACCGTTATCCTTTGCATTACCTTTGTTGCCTGAACGTGCAAACATCTGACTTCCTAGGCGTTCTCCGGGCCTTGTTGGAGGCGGGGGCGGATCCCAATGTCCGGTTCGAGCACCATGCCTACAAGGGGAGTTCGCTCAGCCCGGCCTGGGGAACCATCCAATACCACCGCGATCTGGAAGGGCTCCGGATTCTTTTGGAGCGCGGGGCCGACCCCAACGACAACGAATGCGTCTACCACGCCGCCGAATTGTCCGACCCCGCGTTCCTCGAACTCCTCTTCGCCCACGGCGCCACCGAAGTCGGCACCAACGGGTTGGCGAGAGCCCTGGACTTTGAGCGCATTCGGCAAGTCCAAATCCTGCTTGAAAACGGCGCCGATCCCAATGACCGCACAACTGGCGAAACCCGCCTCCACCACGGTCTGCGCCGTGGCCGAACCAAAGCGGTTTTGCAACTCGTGGTGGAAGCCGGGGCCGACCTCAATGCCCTCAGCAAGGAGGGCATGAACGTGGCCGAGCATGCGGCCACCCGCTGCAACTGGGAGACCTTTGAGTGGATGCGGGCGATTTCTGGGCTCCCGGTGACCGGTGAAGCCGAAATGGTTGCCCGGATCCGCGGCGGCCAGCCTGTCGACGTCCGTTTCCACCCCGGAATGTCTCGTTCGACCAAGGCCCTGTTGGCGCACGCCGCCTATTTTGGGGATGCGGAGTTGGTCGACCGGTTGCTTGCCATGGGTTGGCCGGTCGACGAGCCGGACAACGCCAACGCCTCGGGCAGCCGGACCGCGACTCCGTTGGAGTGCGCGGCTTTTGCGGGCCATGTCGAAATCGTCCGGACGTTGATCGCGCATGGGGCTGACCTCGCCCATTACGACCCGCATTACCGCGGCACGCCGTTCACCTATGCCTGCTATGGAAGCGAAGCCAACCCTGGGGGTCGGCAAGTGGAATGCGTTCGCCTGCTTTTGGAGGCGGGTTGCCCGTTGCCAGACTCCCCCTACACCGCTAGCGATGAGGCAAGGGATGCCGTGGCGGCCTTCCTGGCCCAAAAGCGCGGCCAGTGACCGTCATCCCCCGGTGATGCCGAGTTTCAGGCGAGCTGAGACAGAACGGCTTCTGCAGCGGCAAGGGCCTCGTCCACTTTGGCGGGGTCTTTGCCACCGGCGGTGGCAAAATCCGGTCGCCCGCCGCCCCCACCACCGGCGACCTTGGCGGCTTCCCGCACGATGTCTCCGGCTTTTGCCCCGGCGGTGAGGGCGGCAGCACCCACTTTGCAGACGAACATGATTTTTCCGTCTGCGACAGCGGAAACCAACACCACCGCCTCCGGCCGACCATCCACGAGGCGGTCGGCGGCAAGTTTGGCCTCGGCGGGGTCGCAATCTTCGAGTTTTTGGATCCGCAGCACCACCGGCCCGATGGCTTTTTCCGTGGCAGCGGCGGAACCTGCCCCTTGTTGGACAAGCTTCTCCCTCTTCTTCCGCTCTTCGCGGAGGGATTCGAGCATTTTTTCAACAGCAGTGGCTAGGTCGCGGGGTTGCGCTTTGAGCTTGTGGGCCGCCTCGGCGATGAGCGCCTGCTGGCCGTGGAGCCAATCGTACGCCCCGACCCCTGTGACGGCAGTGATCCGCCGGACACCCGAAGCGGCCGACGATTCGTGGAGGATTTTGAATAGCCCGATCTCCCCCGTCGCCGCCACGTGGATGCCGCCACAGAGTTCGCGACTAAAGCTGGGGTCGCCGGGGGGCATGCCCCCGATTTGGACAACCCGAACGTGGTCGGCGTATTTTTCGCCAAAGAGCGCCATGGCCCCCATCGCCCGCGCCTCGTCGATCGGCACATCTTGGTAAGTGACAACCGGGAGGTTCGCGATGATGTGCCGGTAAACCGCGGATTCGACTTCGCTGACCTGTTCCGGGGTCATGGCGGCTCCGTGGGTGAAGTCAAACCGCAGGATTTCGTCGTTGACCAAGGATCCGGCTTGGGTGACATGGGTCCCCAGCGTTTGCCGCAGGGCGGCGTGCATCAAGTGGGTAGCTGTGTGGTTGCGGGTGACCGCTTTGCGCCGGTCGGCATCGACCAGGGCCTGCACCGGCTTGCCGAAATAGAGCTTATTCAGGTGCATGAGGGCTTCGTCTTGGCCCATGCCGAAGGCGTTGGGGCTTTGTTCCGGCTTGACGATGTGGACGAAGATGCCGTCTTGTTTGGTCACATCCAGCACCCTCAGGCGGAACCCGTCGCCGACGATCACCCCGGTATCGGCGACCTGCCCCCCGCTTTCGGCATAAAACGGAGTAGACCGGAGGGCGAGGACGAACTCGTCGCTGGCCCCTTCCGGTTCCATGACTGGGTGGGCGCCAGTGATCTCGGTCTCGGCTTCAGCAGCGTGGTAGCCCAAGAATTCTGTGGGTTCGGGCTTGGTTTCGGCGGCAAAGATGAGCACACCAACGCTGCCATAGACGGTGTCCATGCCGGCACTGGCCCGAGACCGTTCCTGGGCTTCCGCCATGGCTTCCCGGTAGCCTTCGGTGTCGACAGTGACGCCGGCTTCGGCGCAGATTTCTTGGGTGACCTCGAGCGGGAATCCGTACGTATCGTAGAGTTGGAAGGCGAAGTCGCCCGGAAGGGGGGTCGAAGCGGATCGAGATCCATTGTTCCAAGCGGCAAGATGCACGGTCAGGATGTCCGTCCCCTGCTCCAAGGTCCGCCGGAACAGGGCCTCCTCATTCCGCAAGGTCTCTAAAATTGTGTCGCGCCGGTCGGCCAATTCCCGGTAGTGGCCGCCCATGTCCGCAATCAAAACCTCGGCCAGCTTGTAAAAGAACAGATCGCCAAAGCCCAGAGTCCGCGCACCCTTCAACACGGCCCGGCGGATCAGGCGGCGCAGCACGTAACCCCGCCCGGTGTTGGACGGCAACACCCCATCCGCGATGCAGAAACACGCCCCGCGCAAGTGGTCGGCGACAATGCGCATCGCGCGCTTAACTTCGGGCGTGGATTCGTACCCCAATCCGCTGAGTTCGGCGAGCCGCTCCAAAATCGGTTTGAAGGCCCCGGTGTCATAGACCGATTTAAGTCCGCTCAGCACCATCGCCGTGCGTTCGAGCCCCATGCCAGTGTCGATGCTCTGGAACGGCAGGTCGGGCATGCCGGTTTTTTCGTACCCCTTTTCCGGCCGAGATGGTTCGCGCAAAACGCCCTGCCATTCGTATTGGATGAAGACGTCGTTCCAGATTTCGACCCAATTCTTGGCCGCGTCGTCGGCCAGCCAATCTTCGCGGGTGTAGCCGGGGCCGGGCACAGGGTCGTCGCTGGTCCAGTAGAACATCTCGCTGTTGGGACCGCAGGGCCCGGGAGGGCCCTTGCTAAAGGCTCCCGCGGGCCAATAGTTGGTTTCTTCACCCAACCGGAAAATCCGGCTGGCTGGGTCGAGCCCCGCCGAGGCGACGTGCCCGGCCCACCGGTCAAAGGCTTCGTCGTCCGTTTCAAAGACTGTGAAACTGAGTTTGGCCGGGTCGAGCCCGAGCCATTCCGGACTGGTCAAGAACTCCCAGGAATAGTCGATCGCCTGGGTTTTGAAATAGTCGCCGAAACTGAAGTTGCCCAGCATCTCGAAAAACGTGAGGTGGCTGTCATCGCCGACCTCTTCGATATCGCCGGTCCGGAAGCACTTCTGGGCCGTGGCCAATCGCTTGTTGGAGGGTTCGGCAACCCCCCGGAAGTAGGGCTTGAACTGCACCATGCCCGCCCCGTTGAAAAGGAGGGATTCATCGAGCCGGCCCGTCACATCGTAAGGGATCAGCGACCCACTGGGGAATTCGCTGTGGCCCTTGGAGATGAAGAAATCCAGGTATTTGCGTCGCAGGTCGTGCGGGCTCATCGGCGGGATTGATGGTACCTGCCAGGTTCGGGGGTGGGATGGCCGCTCGGTTCCCGGCATCACTGGGGGATCGCCTCCCCAGAATCTCGGGATGCCGAAATCCCCGCCACCCGCCCACGCCAAATGGAGAGGGACTAAACTCGGCCTGTGAACCTCTACGAGATTTGGGTCGATGTCGCCCCTGGCGAGAGCGACCGGGAGCTGGTTGCGGCCATGCGAACATGGCTCGACCACCATGTCGCCCACGGAACGGCCGAGGGGTACCGCATCAGCCGGCGGAAATTCGGGTTCGGTTTCGCCCCTCTCGGGGAATTCCATGTGACGATCGAGTTCAAAGACTTGGCGCAACTCGACCAGGCCTTCTCGTTGGCGGCAGCCCGTGTCGGCGAATCAGAAGCGCTGCATGCGGAGGTGTACCGACGGGTCGTCAATTACCATGCCGCGCTCTATCGGGATTTTCCCGATCCGGAAGACCAGCGTTAGCCCCGGGGCAAGCCCAGGCGGGGGAGGAGATCCCCATCCCCGGTAAACTCCCCTAGTGGAACCCCTCATCGGCAAGACAACCGCCGAACTGGAACAGCTCGCCCTAGCATGCGGCGAAAAGGCGTTCCGGGGTCGCCAACTTTCGGGGTGGATCTATCACAAAGCCGCCCGCAGCCTGGCGGAAATGAACGATTTGCCCAAGGCGCTCCGCACCGCTTTGGCGGAATCGTACACGGTTACCCCTCTCGAACTAGCCGCCCACAAACACAGCCTGGACGGGGTGGACAAACTGCTGGTTCACAACGGAGACGGCCAAGTCTATGAATGTGTTTTGCTGCCTTACGCCAAACGCGTCAGCTGTTGCCTGAGCAGCCAAGTCGGCTGCCCAATGGGTTGCACGTTTTGCGCCACCGGGATGGGCGGGTTCGACCGCAACCTGACCCATAACGAGATCGTGGCCCAATACCTGTGGCTGCAATCGCTCACCGAGCGCCGGATCAGCCATGTGGTGTATATGGGCATGGGCGAGCCGTTGTTGAACTTTGACAACGTCGTGCGGTCGCTCGAGTTGTTCCATTCCGAAGTCGGGTTGAGCTACCGCCACCTCACGGTCAGCACGGTGGGTTTGGTGCCGCAAATCCGGGAACTGGCTAAGCTCAAGTTGCCGATCCACTTGGCCTTGTCGCTCCATAGCCCCATCGATGCGGTGCGCTCAAGGCTGATGCCCGTCAATAACAAGTGGGATGTTGCGGAGACTTGGGCCGCCATGAAGGAATATCACGCAGCAACGGGCCGGAAGGTGACGGTCGAATACCTTTTGATCGACGGGGTCAACGACACCCCCGACCAGGCTTCGGCTCTGGCCAAGCTGGTGCAAGGCACCCCCAGCGTTGTCAATTTGATCCCGTTCAATTGGGTGGATACGGGGAACGGTTTTTCGCGGCCAGGGAAAGACCGCGTCCGGTCGTTCCGGATGGCTTTGGAATCGGCCGGGGTGAACGTGACTCAGCGGGTGGAAAGGGGACACGACATCGCCGCTGCGTGCGGCCAACTCGCCGGTCAGCACAAGGGCCGGTTTGCACGGAGGTCGGCATCGCACCCCTTGCCCGTTACATCGTGAGCACGTTGGCCCTGTCCGCATTGGTCGGATGCGGTGCCAGAGGTCGGCCTCCAAAGCCGAGCGCGGCCGTTGCTGGTTCTGCCGCCAAAGCCAAGGAAAACGCCCCACGCAAGGTCGTCCAAACGGGCAGCGTCATGCTGGAGAGCGCGAACGATGACGGCACAACCGCTTGGAAAGTGCACGGCGAATCGGCCCGAGCCGGGCTACAAGAAGGGGCGCCTTCCGAATTCTTCCTCAGCAATGTGACCGGCGACGTGTACGATGGCAAGAAAGTGGTCAGCACGCTTGCCGCAGAAGAAGCAAAGGCCGAAACGGCTTCCAAGAAGCTCGTGTTGAGCGGCCAAGTCTCGGTGACTTCGACCGAGCAAGACATCGTTCTGCATGCGGACAAAGTCCGCTGGATGGAAGACCGGCGTTTGTTTGCCGCTTCTGGGAACGTCCAAATCGAAAGCCCCGACTTTGCATTGGGGAAAATGGACGAGGTTTGGGCCACCCCGGATCTCCGCCGGATCGGAAACCCCTCGAAATTCAAATGAACCGCCCCCTCACTGCAACCACCCTCTTCATTGCCGCCGCCGTGGTTGTCTTGGCGCAGAACCTGACCGGCGTCGAATTTAAGAGCAAGTCGGGCGACTTCAGCATTGCGAACATTTCTGAACAGATGTTTGAATCGGATGCCGCTGCCAAAGCGATCGACTTCGAATTTTCGGGCAAGCCTTTGCGAGGGCGTTCCGATTCCCAGTCGGCGGCATTTGAATCGTTGGCGGCCAAGGGCCAGATTCGGTCGGGCAGCGGGGGCACGATGTACCTCTTATCTGCCACGCTTTCTGGCGGGGTTATCCTCCGCCAAAACCCGGGCAAACCGGACGAAGTCGTCCTCTCCAGCCCGGCGGTCACGCTCAAGGAAACTCCGAACCGCCTGGCGATGACCGCTACGTTTTCCGGCAACTTGACCGTGTCTGCCAAAGACCCGGATGCCAAGATCACCGCCGGTTCTGGCACGGTGACCTTGAGCGGCCCAGCCGGGCAAAACCGCTCTCTGGACCAAGCCACCCTCCGGGGTGCCGTGTCGGTCACCGCAAATTCTCAGGGCACCACGACCCTCACCACCAACGGCTTGTTGCTGAACCAACGGTCTTCGAGCACGGTTTTCCAAATGGCGAGCCCGTTCACCATCATCCGCACAGCCAAGGATGGGAACGGCCGGCCGGTCCGGGTCGAATTCAAAGGTGCCAGCGGGAATGTGACGACCCCGGATATCACTAAGGCCGGCAAGGGCAGGCCAGTCACTCAGGCCAGCATCCGGGGCCCGGTGACCGTCACGTTCGATGGGAAATCCAAAGATGGCGACGACCTTCACCTTGTCGCCCGTGGCGACCGCATGACGCTGGATCCCGCCGGAAAGTTGTTGTTGACCGGCAATGTTTCCATTGAAGGCGGGGGGCTGGATTATCAGAGCCAAGGTTCGGGCCAAACCGTGTACATCTTGTTGGATGAGAACATGAAACCTACCCGGTATGGCGCGGCCGGAGACCCGGCGAAAATCGATGTCAAGCCAAATGGGGGTGGCCGTTGATGCAAGTTTCCGCCCACGATTTGGTCAAAGTCTATAAGCGCCGCCGTGTGGTGGACGGGGTCAGCGTGGAATTCACATCTGGCGAGATTGTCGGCCTTTTGGGCCCCAACGGGGCCGGAAAAACGACCACCTTCTATATGATCACGGGGTTGATCCGTCCCAACCAGGGGGTGGTCAAACTCGATGGCAAACCGATCACTCGATGGCCGATGCACCAACGGGCGCGCGCCGGAATCGGATACCTGGCCCAAGAATCCAGCGTTTTCCGGCGGTTGACGGTGGAAGACAACATTCGCCTGGTGCTGGAAGCCCGTGGCCTCAGCCGCAAAATCCAGGATGAGCGGATCGGACAACTCAGCGAAGAGCTGCACATCACCAAAATCATGTCGAGCTTTGGCGGTGTCCTTTCGGGCGGCGAACGCCGCCGGGTCGAGATCGCCCGGGCCATGGCGACCGAGCCCCATTTCATCCTGCTCGACGAACCGTTCACAGGGATTGACCCGGTGACCATCGAAGAACTGCAGCACATCATCGCCCGCTTGGCCGCAAAGGGCATTGGCATCCTGATCACCGACCACAACGTGGAAGCCACGCTCAACATCACGGACCGGAACTACATTTTGGTGGACGGCAAGATCATCGCGACTGGCGATCAATCCGCCATCCGCGCCAACGAGCTGGTCCGCAAACATTACTTAGGCCAAGGCTACGACCAGATCGCCAAAGACCGGGGGCCCCGGCCAGTTCGCTCCCACCAAGACGCCCCGGAAGAGCATGAAAAAGATTGACCGCCTGATCATCGGCGAAATTTTCGGCCCTTGGGTTTTCGGGGTTGCCATCTTCACCGTGCTCATCATGGCCGGTTCGTTCCTCTTCACGTTCACGCGGTTTTTGAGCTTGGGTATCCCCCTGTTCCTGGTGATCAAACTCACTGCGCTGCTTTTGCCTGGGATCTTGGCCAAAACGTTCAGCATGGCCATGTTGCTCGGCACCTTGCTGGCCTTTGGACGCCTGAGCGGAGATAGCGAAATCGTCGCCTTGCGGGCTGGCGGGGTGAGTGTGGTGCGCATCATGGCACCCGTTGCCGCCTTTGGGCTTATGGTCTCGCTGCTGACCTATGCCTTCACCGATTACGTGGTGCCGGGGGCCAGCTACCAAGCCTCGGCCATGCGACAGACGGTTGAAAAGAGCATCGACACCTCCCAAAAGCGCCCCACAAGCCGCCCGATTTCGGAAAAAGGGAAATTGGCCGGCTACGTGGTGGCGGAAGATTACAGCCTTGCTGACGGCACCCTGACAAACGCCAAGATCCTCAAGCTGAGCCCGGATGGTCAAGTTGAATCGGTATTGGAAGTTCCCAAACTGATGTTTGACACATTGGACAAATGGCAAATTTATGGCCGCTCCCGCCTGCATTTTTTGAATGCCGGCAACCGCATCACCGTTGACGTGGCCGATGGCATTTGGCCAGAAGGCACGGTCCGCCCGACAGAGAGCCCCAAAGACATGAGCGCTGGGACCGAACAAGACCTTGACACTCGCTCGTCCCACGAAATCCGTCATATCCTTGAAACCACCTCGGATATGGATAAGGCAACTCGCATCAACTGGGAGTTCGGTTATTGGAACAAGTTTTCCCTGCCTTTGGCCGCGTTGATTTTTGGCTTGGTCGGGGCCCCGCTCGGTATTCGCAATCACCGTGCAGGCACGGCGACCGGTTTCTGGTTGAGCGTGATCATCATTTTCGGCTACATGCTGGTTACGAATGCGCTGAGCATCATGGCTCAGGGCGGGGCGATCCCCGCGTGGCTGGCCAGTTTTGGTCCAGTCTTGGTGGGGGGTATTGTGGCGATTGAGCTGATCAGGAGGAAGAACCAGCAGTAACGATGGATGCCGTCCCAATCCTCTTCTTGCTGGCAATGGTTTTGGTGGGCGGGCTTGTCGCGTATTACGGCGACAAGATCGGGATGGCCATCGGCAAAAAGAAGCTCAAAGCCTGGAAGCTTCGTCCCCGGCAAGTGGCCTCGCTGGTCACCTTTCTGGCTGGGGCATTGGGTACGGCCCTGACGATTGGCGCGCTGTTTTTGCTTTCCCAACCCGTGCGCAGTTGGATCACTGAGCGCAAACTCACCGAAGAAAAACTGGCCACAACCAAAGCCGACCTGAGCAATGCCCAACTCAGCGTCCAGGAAACCCGCAACCGGTTGAAATCGGTGGAAGGCGAACGCCAAGCGCTCACAACCGACATTCAAAAGAAGAACCAAGAGCTCAAGGATGCCCAGATCGAGCA
Source organism: Armatimonadota bacterium (assembly GCA_016789105.1). Taxonomy (NCBI): domain Bacteria; kingdom Bacillati; phylum Armatimonadota; species Armatimonadota bacterium. The sequence continues at coordinate 321,426 of JAEURN010000008.1, read as the reverse complement.
AATGACCTTGAACTCGAAGAACAAAGACCTCGACCGCAAGGGGAAAGACCTGTTGAAAAAATTCTCGCGGCTCACCGGTGAATTGAAGTCCGTCAACTCCGAACTGAAGACCACGCAGTCGGAGAAGGTGAAAGTTGAGGAGGAAATCAAAAAGTCGCTCACTCAACAGGGCGTGCTCACCAACAACAACCAGGCGATTCAAGAACGGAACCTGGAACTGACCAAAGAAGCACTTGACTTGGAAAAAAAGGCCGAGGCTCTGCAAAAGCAGATCAGCCAAATCAACGAGGAATACAACGCCCTCATCAAGGCCAGCAATGAGGCCGACGCCAAATTCAACAGCCAGTTGGAAACCTATCGCCAAGAACTCAAGAAGGCCGAAACGGAATTGTCCAAGACTTTGGCCGACTTGCAACGCAGCCGGAATGCCATGGAAGCGGCGGCTCAAGGGGAGACCGGGGCGAACCTCAAGTTGAAATACACGCTCAACAATGCGCTGATTTTCCCGATCGGAGCCGAGGTTTACCGGGCGGTATTGCCGGCAAATATGAGCCTTGGCGATTCGTTGCGGGCCGTTGAAGGATTCAAGCGCCAGCTCCGGGAGGCCGCGCGCGAGGCGGGCGCAAAAGAAGACATCGATGGCCGGATCGCCGACCTATTGCCCGACTATACGCACCCGAAACCAATTTCCCCCCAAGACCAATGGGAGGCCTTAGCCGATGGCATTGCCGGGCATCCCGTCGAATCTCTGGTTGTCGCCACGGCCAAGCTCAATTCGTTTGAAGGCGATTTTGTCCCGATCGAAATCCACGTGTTCGAAAATCTCAAGGTTTACGATCAGGGTGATTTGGTCGTCTCTCTGCAAATCGACGGGCGGAAATCCGTCCCAGATATCGTCGCCCAGATCGCAGCCCAAATCGGCAAAGAGCTGCCAAAAACCCTCTCCCAAAAGAAAATGATCCCCGTTGTCGGGTCCGACCAGCCATATGGGTCGCTCGACACGGATCGCATCATTGCCATTGCTTTGGAGATCAAGGAAGCCGGGATCCCTTTGCGGCTGCAATTGATGGCGGCCAAGGAAACCTACCGGGCCGACCGGATCCAATTCACCTACCGGTTGCGGCCCTGACCCAGGCGGCCAAAAGCCCGATCAGCCACAATCGATCCCGGCGGCAATGACCGGCGAGAAAACAATTTTAGCGATAGATCCTGGAAGCAGCAAATGCGGGATGGCCCTTGTCCGCCGCGATGGGATGGATCATCTGCATTTGGATTGGCATGCGATCGTCCCGACCGTCGAACTGCCAGCCCGGGCCGCCGAATTGCAAGGCAGCCACCCATTCGGATTGATCGTGGTGGGCAACGGTACGCGGTCGCGTGCCGTTGTTGATGCCCTGCGTGAAAAAATGCCGAGCATCGGCATTTTGGTTGTGGATGAAAGGGACACCACGATGATCGCCCGCGAGCGCTATTGGGAGCATAACCCCCGTCGGGGCTGGAGAAAACTGCTCCCGGCCACTCTGCAGGTGCCACCGGAAGCCATTGACGACTACGCTGCCCTCGTCTTGGCCGAACGGGTGCTTACGTCCGATTGATCCGGACGGCGGCGGCAAGCTTTCGAGCGGCTTCGACATTCCATTTGTGGCCGGTGTATTCGGCCACAACGTCCAAATGGGCAACCGGAACTCCAGCAAGGTACATGTCGCCGATGCAATCGAGCAGCTTGTGCCGCGCCGGCTCGTCTGGGAACCGGGCGGAGTTCAAGTAGCCGAGCGGTCCAATGGCGAGGCAACTTTCTCCGTCGAGCCCTTGGCCAAGACCATATTGTTTGGCGACTTCAATTTCTGATTCGAGCACAAAAGTCCGCGCCGGGGCCACTTCGTTGGCAAAAGACTCCGGATTGAGCTCGACTTCAAACTCTTGGCGGCCGATGAACTCACCATCCCTCACGTAGATGCTCCGCCACCACCCTTCGCCAAGCCCGACGGCGAACTTGGTGGGGAGTTCCTGCAAAAAGATCCGGGCAAACGGCCCTTCGATTTCCAATATCCCGCAACCCGTCAACCCAGCGGATCGGATTGCCTCGACATAAGGAGTTGCGCAGCCCGCGGCGGCAGGGAGTTCCCCTCCCTCGACGACGACATCGGCGTCAGTGACCTCCAGCCCGGCAAACGCAGCCATGAGGTGCTCGATGGTTGAAATCGCGCCGAGCCGCGTGCAGCGGGATGTGTCGGTGACGTTCTCTGGTGCGGCCGCGACCCAATCGCCGTCCGGTTCACGGAATCGGATCCCTGCATCGCCCGGCCCGATGCTGGCGGCAGCTGACGCTCCCGAATGCAGACCCGGCCCTTCGATCCTGACTGTGCCGGATACGGTTTGCCGGTTATAGGCCCGCAGCACCCTTCAGCTCCTCAATCTGCTTTTCCAGCTCCCTCATCCGCTTATAAAGGTCGGGCAGCCTGCCCTGCAGGGCCAAGACGCGCATGGCCGTGGAAAGGGGCACGGGTGGAGTCCCAAAATATTGTCCGGGGGTGTCCATGTCCCCCATCACGCCGGATCTTCCCCCAAAAACCATGTCGTTGCCAACGGTGACGTGGTCGCTGGTGGCGGCTTGGCCGCCAAAAACATTGCGCTCGCCGATGACTGTGCTTCCGCTGATCCCAACTTGGCTGGCCATGACGGTGTGGGCGCCAATGCGGCAGTTGTGACCGATCTGGACCAAGTTGTCGATTTTGACTCCGTTGGCGATAACCGTATCCCCGCAAGTCGCCCGGTCGATACAGGAATTGGCCCCGACTTCCACATCGTCTCCCAGGATGACGCCACCCGCCTGCGGGACTTTTTGTTGAGCTTTGCCGTTCCAAAAATATCCGAATCCGTCCGACCCGATTACCGCGCCAGGATGGATTCGGCAGCGGCGGCCCAGGGTGACATCTTGCACCAGCACGGCATGCGGAAACACATCACAGGCTTCGCCTAGCCGGCATCCGGGGCCGATGACGGCGTGGGACATGACCCGGCATTGCGGACCGACTTGGGCGTCGGCCTCTACGACGGCATAGGGACCGATCGCGGCCGTGGGGTCGATCTGGGCCGACTCGTGGATCCTCGCTGTGGGGTCGATTCCCAGGAGTTCCCGTTGGCGTTCGTAAGCGGCCAACACGATTCCAAATGCCATGCGGGGGTGGGCGACCCGGATGCATGGTTTGGAAATCGATGGGGTCTCAGCCGGAACCAAGAGGGCCGCAATCCCAGAATCCAAGGCGGTGCGCAGGAATTTTTCGTTCTCTGCAAACGAGATTCCGGTGTCGTCATCAGAATCCGCCGGAACCGGCCGGTGGATCACGAGGTCGGCCGGGCCAACCATCTCCCCGCCGACCATCTCGGCAAGTTGACTCAACGTGTAACGGCGTTGCGATTCAGCCATTCCCGGAACTCCTCGGTTGCATCGTGGGCCCGGCGGTCTTTCACCATGCGGTATCCCTTCGAATCTAGGAACACCTTGGCATATTTCTCGATTTCCTTCTGGGTGAGCCCCTTTTGCCAGACCGCTGTCGCGAAACCTGGTTGAAGAGCCGCGGGCCCCTTCCCGGTCAGGTTTTTTGCGGGGAGTGCCGCAAGCTCCCGGCTCAGTTCCGGAACTGCGGCGTCGACTTGCCCCATGACCTCCCGGATCGCCTTGTCGGCGTCTTCGGCTGCCCGGGCGACCCCCGCTTGGTCGGCAGCGTAATCGAGCTCTTTGAGTCGAGCCCTCCGGTCGCGCACACCCGATTCATAGGCACCCAACACCTCGCCGAGCTTGGCCTGGAATTCGTCGTCGAGGGTTTGGATCTCCCCTCGGATGGTGGCGATCTTTTGCTCGCGCCATTCCCGGTAGATGGCTTCGCTCCGGGCTGGCGGCGGCGCCTGCCCATTGTCGGGGAATCCGATCCGGGCGGCAAGGTCGACGGCGAAATCAGCACGTCGTGCCGCGTAGTCCTCCACCAACGACCGGGCCTTGGCCAGGGTTGCCTGCCAGTTGGCGTCGTCTTCCAGCTCGGCTTGCTTTTCGGCTTCGATCACCTTTGCCCGTTCTTCACCAAGATATTTGCGCTCCAGGTCGCGCTGCAACCTCTCCCGGCTCCTTTCCCGGTTGGCGCGGAGGGTTTCTAATGCCTCTGCCCAAAGGGCGGCCCCTTCCGATTCTTGGAGGTGCCGCACGGGTCTAGATTGCATAGACGCCGCCAATCCGCCTTGCTTGGTCGGAATCTGGGGGCCATCCACACGGGCAGATCGTTCTTGGGCGTCTGGCTTGAATTGCGCCAGGTCGATCCAAACTTGTTTGGGGGCTGGCGCACAGCCCCCAAACGCGATCAGGATCAAGACAAGTCCAAACCCTTTAGTTGGATTCATCCACGGCTTTGATGGCCGCATCGGTGATATCGTTGGAAGCATAAACTGCAACCGTGGTCGGGAAGATCACGGTATATCCGTCCTTTTTGCCGACCCCTTGCGCCGCGTCGCGGGCCTTTTTGAGCACGTTTGCAAGCATGTCGTCTTGCATGTTGGTCAGCTGTTGGGAAAATTTTTGGTTCCAGTCGTTCAACAAGGCATCGGAACCGCGGCGGAGGTCGGCGAGCTTGTTAAATTCGGCCCTTTCCGCGTCGGAGAGAGAGGGTTTTTGCATCAGGCTCTCAAATTTCTTACTCTCGTTCCGGATTTCTGTCTTGAGCTTTTCGAGCTCATCTTTGTCCGCTTGGGTAGGGGAATCTTTGAGGGTCAGCGATTCCAGCTTGGTGGCTTGCTCGGGCGTGATGACCTTGTTGAGGTTCACGAACTCAAGCAGTCCTTGGCGCAAGTTGACTTGGACCGTCATGTCGTCGCGCACTTTTTTGCCGGCTTTGGATTCGGACAGGATGCGCTGCATATCGACGACGGCCATTTTGTTCTGTCCCGCTTGGAAGCCGGAAGCGAACATGGTCATGGCCATGACCCCCGCCACTAGCCAGCCCAATCCTGATAAGTTCTTGTTCATTTTCTTGTCTTTATCCGTTTGTTAGAAGCTGGATCCCACGGTGAAGTGGGTCCGGTTGCTCCCTTTTTCGTCGAACGCGAGGTCTACGCGGATCGAGCCGAGTCCGGGGACGCGGAACCCGAGCCCAACGCCGTAGCCAAAGTGCAGCCGCGGAGAGTCCGATTGTTCGAAGTTGTTGATGACGCCGTAACCGCCCCATGCCCCACCCCAATCGGTGAACCCGATGATGTTGAAGGATTTCTGGATCGGATACCGGTACTCCAAGGTGGTCAGCATGGATGTGCTCCCCCAGAACCGCTGGTTGGGATAGCCGCGCAGGGAGCTCGCCCCGCCGACAAACAGCTGCTCGAAGAACGGTACGGTGCCGCTGAGGTGCCCGAGTTCGAATTTGAAAGCCAAAACGGGACGGGGCTTGGCCAATCCAATTTCCGGCGTTTCATCCGGGGCCAAGGTGGGCGACTTGGACCAATACTTTTTAACCGTGAGGGTGGAGCGGAGGAACGTCGACTTGCCCAATGTGTCCGAGAACTTGGCGACGTTCCCACCGATCTTGGTGATGTTGCTATAGCCAGGTTCCAAGAGCAGTTGGATAGTGTCGCCTTGAACAGGCTCGGCATAGGGTTGGGCCGTGCTGTAAGTTCCGCCGATTTGCAAGGTGACGAGGTCGCCATCTTGCTGGACGATGTCGCCCGTCGTTGTTGAAGTCAAGTTGATCGTGCGATTGTTGCGGGCCGTCAAGCCAACGTTGGCCCGGTACCGCTCCCCATAGGGTCGGTTGAAGTTGAGCGAAAATCCGGTTTGGCGTTCATCGAATTGGCTGTCGGCCGAACTGCCCGAACCGACAAACCCGTTCCCGGTGAAGTTGTATTGCACCGTCGAGAAAATCTTAAACTGCATCGCCGTGTCTTTGCGGTCGTAAAACCGGTTGCCAAAGACGAACTGGGCGCTGAGCCCCCCGCCGACGGTTGCCATTTCAAATTCTGCGCCCACGGTTTGCCCCATGCCGCGGAAATTCGATTCGGTGTAGCTGGCGGTGCCAACAAGCCGGCTTTGCGGATCCAAGGCAACGCCAGCGTTGATTTGCGCAGTACGAGCTTCTTTGAAATTCAGGGTGATATCGACGACTTCTGGCCGATCGCCAACGCTTTGTCCACCTTTGATATCGTCAAACCAGTACGTAAAGTACAGGTTTTCGATATCATTCTGAATCGTTTTCATATTCAACGGCGCCCCGGGTTTGGATTTCATCATCCGTTGGATGGTTTCGGGTCGCGTCCGAGTGAGTCCTTCCAGCTTCACGTTGCCGAGTACGGTTTCCAAAATTTTAACGGTGAGGGTGCCCTCGGATTCCTCGATGGGGCCGAACTGTTCGAAGTTGATGAGGTAGCCCTTGTCGGTGTAGATCTTCTTGATGGCGTTGGTTAGGCCCTGGGCTTTGTTGTTGTTCCAAATGTTGCCGATGACCTCTTCGGTATCGAAGAGGGGCAAGATCTGGCTGTCGGGCACCACGGTGTTGCCTTCAATCCGGATTTCTTTGATGACAGGGAATTCTTTGACGAGGACGGTGAGGTCGGTGTCGGTTTCGGTGATGTCGCGGCGCAAGATCTCAACTTTGCTGAAGAATCCGAGGGCCCGGATATCCTCTTCGTCGCGCACGATGGAGGCTTGGTCGACCGGCTGCCCCGGCTTGAGCCGCATGACGGCTTTGATCGCGACCTCGTTGATGTTCTTCAACCCCTCTACTGAGACGTTGCGCACGGTGCGGGTTTGCGCCCATGCCCCTCCTGCCAATGCCACTGCTGCAAGCAAAACCCAAATCCGTTTCGTCAAATCCACCCTCGCCCTGTTGTGATTGCTAGTTTAGACGCATGGCCCCAATGGTGGTTATAAAAACTGTGGGACCGGGGAAATTGAGGCCGTTTGCCATCAGAATCTCGTGGAGTAGGAGATCCCGACTTTCCAGGGCACCTGCTCGTTCACCCCGGCAAACACCCGGAAACGCGAAAAGAGGATGTCTTTGGTCGGCGGCCGGTAGCTGAGACGCAGTTCGAACTTCAGTTGCTCCACCCCTTGCCTGGCTACCTGGCGACTCCCTTCAATCATCAGCCCCTTTGCCAACTCGCGGCCCCCGCGGATCACGGCCCCGTCGAACGGGTTGTAATCCAGGGCCAGGTAATCCAGGTCGAGGGCCGTGGCAAGGCTCCCGGTGAACCGCTGGGTCAGAGAGGGAACGGCCAACGAAAAGAGGCTCTGGGTGATTCCGCTCCTTTGGCTGGGGTTCCCAAACGCGGAATCGGCGATCGATTGGATGAAGTCGCGCTGCCCGATGATTGCGCGAATCTCCTCCACGGAAAGGTCTGGCGGGTCGCTGGAGCCGTTGATCCGGACGTTTTCGGGATCCAGCAGGTTCCCTTGGATTTGCAAGTTTAGGCGATACGTCTGGTACTGATCGCTTGTGCGCCGAACCGTGACCACGGTCCAACCCTCGATGTTGAGGTCCGCGCGCGGATCGCTACCCGCGCCAACTGTCACCACAACCGTGCCTTCTTCGAGGTTGATTCGGCTGGACGGCAGATTCATCTCCCCGGATTTAACTGTGAACGGGGCCCGGATATCGACTTCGCTCAAATGTCCATTCAGCACGGCCGCTCCCGAAAGCTTGATGTTTCCAGTTGGGATGTTAAGGGTTGCGCCTGGCCGGGCGACGAGTCGGAAATCTTGGAACTGCGGATCGACCGGAAGGGATCCCCCGCGCTGGGTGGCGGGGAAAGCCGGCGGAAGGGTGATGTTCAAATTTTCTGCTTCCAAGTTGCCCGAAACCGTTGGCGCGCCAAGCGTCCCCCCAATCTTGACCATCCCATTCACAACGGCCTGGGTTGGCTTGTCGGCCGCCAAAACCTCTGGTTCGCCCGGTCCGGCCCCGGGATTGGCCAATTGGATTTTCTCGCTTGCCCGGAGGTTGTCGATCTGGATGATCCCCCCTTCGATGGTTGCTGCCAAGAGGGCATCGAAATCCAATTCACCTTGCAGGAACCGCCTCAGGTTGATATCCCCCTGAACGGCGACCGTTCCGCCTTCGGCCCCTTGAGCCTGGCCGGTGATGGTGGCCTTTTCGCCAGACGTGAGCAAGGCGAACTCAACCCCTTGCAGCAGGAGGTTGGTCGATTGCAGGGCAAATTGTGCCGGCCCGCTGCCATCGGCACCGAACCGTGCTTCCCCACCAAGTGTGTAGCCGTCGCGGTTCCCGCTTGCCCGGATCTGCCCGAAAATCGACCCGTGCGTCCGGCTGAAGTCAATTCCGGGGAAGTATTCGGCCAAGGTCGATATCGGCCTCTTTGTCAAGGTCAGGCTGGCTTCAGCCTGACCGTTGGGGTGCTCTTCAAAAGCGTCCAAGGGGGCCGTGGCCTCGATGTCCCCTTCGATCCCCCGGAACCGAAGTTTGCCAGACGCGGTCAGTGTTTGATTGCTGAACTCGATAGTGTCCACGTTGGCGCTGAGGTCGATAGGCGAGAGTTTCCCGTCCGCTCCTTTCGTTTGGAAATCTGAAGCGGTCAGGCTGGCTTGGCCGGTCAGGTTGTCGGTCTGTCCTTCGGCGACAAAATCGGCATTAATCCGGGCGTGGAACTCTGGCGCATTGTCGATGAACAAGTTGAGCGTATGGGGGTCGAAGCCAACCAGCCGCCCTTCTGCCGTGATGTGGTCAGATCCTTCACCTTTCTTCCAAGTCCCAATCAGCTCAGCAATCGACTCGGCTTCCCCTTCTTCCCCGCCGGCGGGTGCCCGCCAGGAGAACTTTTTGAGGTTGGCTTCGGTGGCGGTGCCGGAACCGGCCAAATCCACCGCCCCCAGCGACCGGCCAAGGGATTCAAGCCGACTGGCCACAAGGCTTTTCACGTCGATCGACCACTGTTCCCCGGTTTGCGTGAAGCCGATTTCGGCGGAGACCAACCCTTCAAGGTCGCGAACAACGCGTTCCGCTTGGATATCCGGGATGCTGATCTGCCGGGAAGCGGCGCGGATGATCCCGCCGATCTCGACATTGGTGGCGATAAGTGTGCCAGCCACACTCCCGTCGTCCAGACGGTAAGCGGCTTCGGGGACTTCCACCAAACCCGAAATCGAACTGACACCGCCCGAGACGGCCAAGACCCCGTTTGCAAGATCGATTTGGAATTGGCCGGAGCCGGCCTCGAACTGGTTGACTTCCATCCCTTCGATGCTGAGGGTGGCTTGCCCAGACCATTTGCCGTTTTCATCGGATTGCGCGGCGCCCGCCACCCCTGCCGTCCCGGTGACATCCAGGAGTTCGGCGTCCACGGGCAGCCTCCCCAGCGGGATTCCGTCAGCCTTGAATTCAAACTTGGCCCGCTTGTCGGCAAGGTCGAATGAGCCAGAGCCGTCAAACGCGCCGTTCCCGATCCGGCCCTGTAGGCTGTCCACCCGGATCCGGGTACCCAAACCTGAGGCTTGCAAGGCCACGGAATCGACCGGCACACCGGCGACGATGAGGTCGCTTGAATGGGCGGTGGCCTGGAACTCGGGCTCATCCAATGTCCCGGAGACCGTGATGGCATCGGAATCGACCCGGCCAACGAACGGCGCATCTGGCAGCAGGTCGGCCAGGAAGATGTCTTTGGCGGCAAGGTTGGCCAGGATTCCGCCCGATTCGATGTCATAAGTCGCTTGGCCAGTCACCCGTCCCAAGCCGAATTGGGAAACGATCCGACTGGCCGAAACCTGCTTGCCATCAAAGGCCAACGTCGCTTCCGTCCTGGGCAAAACCGTGTCCCCTGCGCGAAGGTTGAGCACGGTGGCTTCCAAAACGGCCCTCGGCGACTGGAAAGTCCCCGTGAGCGTCCCCGAGCCATAGGCGACACCTGTGAGTTGGTTTGTGTAGGCCGAGAGGTCAACCCCGCCCGCTTCGACCTCTAGGTTCAGGGCCTGCTTGTCGGTGTTCACAGACCCGCTTGCGCTCAAAACGCCGTTCGGGCCACTCGCAACGGCCCGCTCGATCGTCGCCAACCCTTTGCGCCATCCAATCCGGGCATCGACTTCGCCAAGAAGGTAGTCCTTGTCTCCCAGGCTCAACTGGGCATAGCCGGCGACATCGGCCAAAATCTGCGGGTCAGCGGGGGTTCCGGTCAAAAGGGCCTTGGCCCGGGCGGCCAAAACGAATACCCCGTTGTCCAGTGGGAATTCGAGCGGCACGATCTTGTCTCCCACCGTTTCGACTTCCCCAGCGACAAAATTGCCGCGGTAATCGGCGGTGACCCACCCTTTAAGGGCGGCCGACTGCCAAATCGCCCGATCGATCACAACACTCACCCGCTCGCCGTCTGCAACCACGTTGCCGGCGATCTGGCCGACCCTTTCCCCGGATGCGTCGATCCGGTCTGCAGAAACATTGCCACTCACCGAAACCTTCCCCCGGTCGATGGAAGCCACCCCTTCAAACCGCCCTCCGGCAAGCGCCACGCCTTTGGGGATTGCGCGGGAGATGGCCGGCCAAGCGCGGCGGGAATCGGCCAGGACCGCCACCACCTTCCCCGAGCCGGAAAATCCGCCGGACCAACTCACGGGCCCATCCCAACTGAGCATGCGCCCGGGCTCCTCGACCCGGGCGGTGATTTGGGCGGACTGGGAGTACAAAGAGACCCGGGCGGCAAGGGCCGCCCCGCGGAAGTAATCGGGATCCCTGATCCCTTTCCCCGTCAGGGCCAACTCGCCGTGGATTGAGGAAATGTGTTTTTCGTCGCCGGCAACCGTCGCGTCGCCGGCCAGGGACAGGTCGTCGGCCTGCCAGCGGTCGGCGATCCGCCGGGTTTTGAGGTCGAGAAAGGCATTGGCAAGGGGCCGCATCCGGTTGAGGTTGGCGGCCAACCCCGTGACCTGCGCCTTGAACCGGTTTTCCCGGTCAAACGCGGCGTTGATCCTGGCCTTTGCCGCGCCCCCCCAATCAAAATCGCCAGAAACAACGTTCTGCTTGCCGTCGGAGGAGAACTCGAGCCCCCTGACAATCAAGGATTCTGCAACCGGCCTTTGCCCCGATTGGTCGCTGACCGTGAGTTGGGCGCGATCCACCATCAAATGGATCGGCTTGGGCTTGGCATCCGGGTTGTGGGGGGGCAAGATGTCGAGGGTGTTGAAGGTTCCGTCCTTGCGCCGGACGATGGTCCCCGTGACCGAATACACCCGTGCGTCAAAGGTTTCCGCCTTGCGGGCCACAAAAATCTTCTTTGCCTGGGCCACCACTTCGCCTTGCTGGTTGCGGACGGTGACCCCGGTAGCGCCCAAGGTTTGCGAGACCGGATCGATGGAATAGGATTCGGCGCTGATGTGGATTGTTCCGCCCCGCCCCGTGTAAGCGATATCTAACCCGGTGCCCGGCGCAGCCAGGACTTCGAGGCAGTTGAAAAGGTAGATCGCGCCCAGGACGGTCAAAAGCAGGGTCGGCGACCAAGCGAGCAACGCCCGCCCAAATGCCAAAAAGATGCGCCAGAGCGCGTCGGTCGCCTGCTTGAGCTTCACTGTGTCAATTGGTTAGACGTGGCACCTTGGTCAATTGTCCGACAAGAGCCGGGTGAGGCGTTCGATGTGGTAGAGATCATGCCCGATCACCGTGCAAATCACCGATTCGGCACCCATGCGGCCTTGCTCAGGGTGGATGATGTGCCCGGACCAATCAGTGACGCTACGGACAAAGGCCAGGGTTTCCTCCCGGTCGGCTTTCCAGGCGGCCAACTGCTGGCCAACATCGGATCCGGCGTAATTTTTGTTGACCGCCTCGGCTTCTTCGTCAAACAACTCGACTTCAGATCCGGGGGCTTGCACGGCGGCGGCAAATCTCGCCCGGAGCATCGGTTCGCAATCGGCCAGGTGGGCAACTGTTTCCCTGGGGGTGAAAAAACCTGGTTCGGCCCCGTCCCATTTGTCCTTACCGATGGCTTCCATCAGCCTTGCGACGGAAAGGGGGCCAGCTTCGAGGGCATTGAGCAGGTAGCGGTTGTTCACGGCTCGCTTTTACCCTGGGGCGGGGGCGGTTTCGGCATGGGGCACGGCCAAAGGGGCGGCGAAGGCGACGAGCAGGCACACCCCGCCGGCCACGAGGTAAGGCAAGGCATGCCACCGGTCAAAGAGGGCCCCGCCGATGAGCGGCCCAAGCATGAACCCAATGCTCCGGGCCGATTGGAGAACCCCGAACACTTCGCCTTGCCGGTCTTCAGCCACGGATTTGCTGCACAGGCCGTTGACAGTCGGGTTAGCGACGCTCACTCCGACGGCATAGCACAGGCTGGCGGCAAACAATCCCGCTAAATTAGGCACAAACGGAGTCATGGCGAGCCCCAACCCTTGGAGGATGTAACTGGTCCACAGGAGCCCCCGTTCGGGGAATGCGGCAACCAGCCGCTTGAGGAGTAGGCCTTGGACGAGCAACCCGACAACGCTTTCGAACCCGAACAGCAGTCCAAAATGGAATTCCTGCAGACCCCATACCGCGTTGAGGAGGCGACCGAACGTGCCTTCCAATGTCGCCAAGGCGAACCAGGCCGACCCAGCAAGGAGGACGAGCGGGAGGAGTTTGGGGAATTCCCGGACCAAGGGGCGGAACCCGAACTTCCGCCGGGTGGCCACGGCCTCGTTCTGGGAGAATTCTCCCCACAGGAGGACGGCGGCAACCCCGGTCACGGAAAGCCCCATGGCCACCCATCCAAGCACATGCGACCCAAAGGCGGTGGCGATCACGCCGCCGATGAACGGCCCGGCAATCAACCCGGTGCTTTGGGCCGCACTCAGGTAACCGAGCCCCACCGCCCGGGACTTGCCGTCGGTGGAATCGGCGATGCTCGCCTGGGCGACGGCGACATTGGCCCCACCCAGGCCGGCAATGATGCGGCTGGCAAAGAGCATGGCTGCCGTCCCCGCCAGGGCATAAACCGCCATCGCCCCCGCACTCAGCAAGGTGCAGGCGACGAACACGTTCTTTCGGCCCAAATGGTCGCTTTTGGCCCCCCAGACTGGGCTCACCAGGAACTGCACGATGAACATGCTGGCGAGAATGAGTCCGATGACGACCCCATCGGTCACTCCGGGGGGCAGGCTCCACCGCTCAGCACGCAGGAACAACTCGGCCCGCGTCTGGATGTCGGGGATGATCATGCCGAAGCCCGTCATATCCAGGGCCACGGCGGCGATCAGCGGGATTTGGCCGCGCTTCACAGGTCGATTGTATTCGGTAGGCCGGAATTCAGCGGCAATTGTGTTACCATGCCGGCTTGTCAGTGCCGACGGGGCGGAAGAAAAAGCATCCGCTGGTCATCTTTTCCGGCGCCATCTCCATGTCTAAATTTGCGGGTTGTTTGCCGGATAGCTTGCTCAGCTCCAAGTTCAAATCGTTGAGCATCGTTTTGTTGTATCCCGGCCAAACCTGGACGACGGTGCCTTCTTGGTCGGCCACGTACGTGTAAACCGACTGCTTGGCTCCAAATTCTCGGAAGACGGTATCGGTCTCACTCGCTAAGATCGGATAGGGGACTGAGAAATCGGTCTTGAATTTCTTTGCCGCCTGGCTTCCGGCATCGAACAAGCCGACGAATTGCACATCCGACCCGTAGTGCCGGGCCAACGCGGTGAAGAACGGCTGGGCCTCGATCGAACAAGGGCACCCGTCCTTAGTCATCACAACGACTGCCGGTTTGCCACCGAGCAGTTTTTTGCTTTCAATCTCGGCTCCCTGGGTGTCGGGGAGTCGGAACTGTGGCAGAGGTTCTCCAACGAACGAAGCCGCATCGACTTCCATTTTCTTGGTCACCGGGTGCCGGGGGACATCCTTGATGTTGTAGGTGCTGACTTTGACCCCCCGGAAGGCCGGCTTGGCGGACTGCACCCAAACCCCGGCGCCAACCACGGCAGCGCAGAGCACACCAACGGCAACGGGGAGCATTTTCATGGACCTAGTTTATGGCATTCCTCCCGCGTCCCCGGGGCCAATGTAGAATGGAATCGTGCCAAGGCTGACCATTGAATACTGCGTGCAATGAAACTACCTCCCCCATGCCGCCAGGTTGGCGGCGATGTACCGGGAGGAGTTCGGACTTGAGGCGGAGCTCGTCCCCGGGAAGGGTGGGATCCTGGAAATCTCCTATGACGGATGGGTTGTTTGGACCAACCGCGACAACCGGGGTTTTAAGCCGAGCAATGAAGAGGCTGGGAGTGCCATGCGGGAATTCCTGGACCGGCACTAGGGCCCGGTCGGGGCAGATGCCGGATCGCCTGAACGGATTTTTGCGTATTGGCAGTTGGGTAGGAATCGGACGATGAAGCCAGGACACGTGATTTTGATGGGCGTGGGGTTGTTCGGCGTGGTGTTCGCCGCCTCCTTGGTTGCGTTTAAAGTAGGGGCGGCATCGCAAAGCCCGGCGGTGTACCGCATTGAACCGAGCACCGTTTCCAGCGTGGAGGTCCAGAATGCGGCGAAATCATTGCCCGATTTCCGGGCCGCGGCGAAAAAAATCTTGCCGAGCGTTGTCAGCGTGACGACGTTGATGGAAGGGGAAAACTGGTTTGGCGAACGGTACATCGAGCCCAGCGGGACCGGGAGCGGGGTCGTGCTCAGCACCGATGGGCACATCGTCACCAACAACCATGTGGTGACTGCCGGGGGCAACCGGACGGCCGACAAAATCCTGGTCAAGTTCAGCGACGGCACCACCGCCGAAGCCAAGGTCATCGGTAGCGACGAACGATCCGACATCGCGGTTCTGCAGGTGAAGCACGGGGGCCTCACCCCGATCGAGGTTGGCGACAGCGAGTCCTTGGAAGTCGGCCAGTGGGCCATTGCAGCCGGAAACCCCCTTGGATTTGAACAAACGGTCAGCGTGGGCATCGTCAGCAACACCAAGCGACCGCTGAAAACCGACGACTACGCCATTTTCGTCGACGGCATCCAAACTGACGCGGCCATCAACCATGGGAACTCGGGTGGGGCGCTGTGCGATGCCCAAGGCCGGCTGATCGGGATCAATTCGATGATCGCCTCAACGGACCAAGGCTCGGTTGGGATCGGATTTGCGATTCCCGTGAACCGGGTCAAGACCGTTGTTGACGAAATTTTGAAGTTCGGACGGGCGCGTTATGGTCGCATCGGAATCGCCGTGCGCAGCGACAGCAGCATCCTCGGCATTCCGCAGATCCGGGCACGGCTCAAATCCCAAACCGGGGCCCAGTCTGAACCACCGACGGAAGGCGTCATCGTCAGCCAGGTCTTCCAAGGTCCGGCGGCCCAGGCGGGCATGGCCCCGCTCGACGTCATCACCGAAATCAACGGCAAGCCGATGCACGCCACCGAGGACTACCAAGTGTTCATGGCGGATAAAAAGCCGGGGGCAAAGCTTACGGTCAAGATTTGGTCGCGAGGCGAGACCAAAACACTGACCATCACGCTTGGCGACGATCAGGCTTAGAAAGAAGGGACGATCAGCTTTACCCCGGCCACGGATCCGAGCGACTCGGCAACCCATACGATCGACGACCGGCGCTAAGGCTTTTCGGGAACCGGCGGAGAATCCGGTGCGAGCCTTTTCGCCAGCAGGGGGATCGTCGGGCCTTGCAGGACGGTTGAGAAAACCACCACGAAAAACACGAGATTAAAGATTTCGTGTGCCCGCGGCAAATCGGCGAGAAGGGGGAATGTGGCGAGGACGATCGGCACGGCACCCCGCAGGCCGCACCAGGAGACCAGAAGTTGGTCGCGCCAGGGGATGCGGAAGGGGGCAAGAGAGACAAACACCCCGAGCGGCCTGGCCACGAACATCAGAATCAGCGCGACGAGGGTGCCGGGTCCTGCCACATGGATCAGCTCGCGCGGAAAAACAAGGAGCCCCAGCACCACGAAGAGGCCAATCTGCATCAGCCAAGCGACTCCGTCGAAAAACCGAGCGAGACCCTTTTGCTGGCGGAATTCTCGGTTGCCGAAGATCACCCCCGAGACGTAGGCGGCCAGGAATCCGCTACCCCACAGCATCGCCGTGCCGCCGAACGCCACCAAGACAATGGCAATTCCGAGCCCGTGGTAGAGGCCGACGAATTCGAGCCGGAGCTTGCGCATCGCCAGGACGCCCAGGCGCCCGACCAGCCATCCCCCGGCCCCGCCGATCGCCATTTGCGTCGCGAAGCCGAGTGCGCTGGCTCCGGCGTTGAAGGTCGGTTCGGTCAGCGAGGCAATGAGGGCTCCGGCGAGAAAGATTCCGGTCGGGTCGTTGGTGCCCGATTCCATTTCCAGCGTGTCGCGGAGCTCGGGTTTGATGCGGATATCGCCCCGGCTCAGGGTGCTGAACACGGCGGCAGCGTCGGTGGGGGCGACGATGGCGCCCAGGAGCAACCCTTCGGTGATCGAGAACTTTAGGAAATAGTGAGCCGCCGCGCCGACCACGGCGGCGGTGGCGGCGACGCCCAGGGTCGCAAGCACCAGGGCTTTGGGGAGCTGGGGTCGCGCCGTCCTCCAATCGAGGCCGATACCCCCTGAGAACACGATGAAGGCGAGGGCGACGATGCCGATCTCTTGGGCGAGGCGGGCATCCGAGAACCAGATTCCGCCTGGCCCTTGCGACCCGAGGGCCATGCCGAGCACTAGGAAACTGAGCAACACGGGGACGCCAAGGCGTGAAGCCAACCGGCTGGCGACGATGCTCACAAGCAACGCCAACCCAATGCCGAGCATCCACGCTTCAACCGCCATGGCTGTTCCTACCCCAAATCCAGGCGGCGCAGTGCGCAAAGGGCGAGAAGGGCGGATTCGCTGACTCCGCGCCAAACGACGACCAGGTTTGAAGGGCTTTGGCCCGCAAATTGCGGTTAACCCTTCCATGAAGTCTCGGATGTTCTGGTTGTTGGCTCTGGTGTTGACGGCCTTGGCCGGGTGCGGCGGCAATGGGATCGGCGGGACGGTGACTGACCCGGGCCATTCAGGCTCTTACACCATCGACTGAAAAGCAGTTCGCCGGGAGCCTGATGGCCACCCGGCGAACATTTCGGCCATCCGCCTTCTTACTTCTTTCGGCGGCGCAACGCGGCGAGTCCGCCCAAACCCAGCAGACCGAGGGTCATCGGCTCTGGCACCGGGGTGCCGCTGAACTTTGTGACGATGAAGTTTCCGTTGGAGTTCACGGTCGTGGAGGTGGATCCACTTTGCCACTTGGCGGCGAAGAGGGATCCATAACCGTTGGCGGTGTCAGTGGCCGCAATGGCGTCGAACGCGGCTTGTCCGGCCGTGCCCCCGATGGGGGTTTGGGTGGCGAATCGGATGAGAACCGCCAAATCGCCGCCGTTGTAGGCGTAGCTGCCCAAGTTGAATCCGAAATTGGGCCCAAACCCGTTGGGCGTCCCCCCGGTCGGGAAGTCACCGGGGAAGAACGAAATCGCCCCCGAGCGGACTTGTGTCGCCGTGCCGATGAAGTTGCTGTCGACCGTCGTCGTGATCGCCGTCGGGTCGACTCCTTCCCCAACCCAAATGTCGAACTGAGACATATCGACCTGGACGGGGGGCCAGGTAGCCCCGGAATTCAGCCGGAACGACATGCCATCCAAGTTAGTCCCGACCAGCCCGGTCAACTGAGAAGAATCGATGACCATTTGGTATACGCGGCCGCCGGCCGTGTTAGTGGTCAGCGAAAAAGTTCCTGGGCCCTCGGTGGCTGCGAAGGCATTCGGGGCGACGACATCAACCGCCGAAGCCACAGCCGCACACGCAAAGACCGAGATTATTGCAGTGATTTTCATTTTTTCCTCAACTCCCCAAACAGGGTGCATCAACAGACTATCAGACTTTCCTATTTGATTCACTAATAAATTTGCTAGGTTGCCGGCTGGGAGCGTTGTCTGCTCCCCCGAGCCGTGCAGCCCTTCAAGATCGGGTTAAGGAAATTGGCGCCTCTGTGGCCGCCCCTGAGTCCCTTGATGGCAGAATCGCGCTTTCGGGATACACTAAAGCCCCTCCCCGCCCGTGTTCTATCTCCAACGCCATGGATCGCCCGACCAGGAAGGGCCTTACAGCTATGAGTACCTTTTGCGGATGGCAAAGGGGGGTGGGCTCACGGCCGACGATTTGCTTTTTCCCGCCGAAGGGGGTGAGCCGTTCCGGGCCGGCGACAACCTCGAATTCGGCGATCTGCCCCCGGGTGGGCACGCGGAGCCGGAGGCAGAAGCCGCAGTGCCTGGCGTGATGACCGATGGGGGTGCCCCACCGGTGCTTGGCCCGCAAAAAGCCTCCCAAGGGACGGTTGCCGTCATCGTGGCCGTCGTGGCCATCAGCCTGTGTTGCATCCCTGGCTTCCTGCTGTTCCAAGGGGGCGGGCAAGGGGCCGGCGGGGGCTTGGTCGGCGGCGGAGTTCCCGGTGTTCAGTCGATGGATGCGATCAGTGCCCTCAACCGGGTGACCGAGGCGACGATCCAATATTGCAACGACCACGACGGGTTTTTCCCATCGGGCATGGATTCGGACAAATGGAAGGACCAGATCCGGCCCTACTTGGAACCGGGGAGCCGCTTGGATGCCGGGCCGGGGCTTCCGATTGAAGCCAACCCGAACTTGAGCGTGATCCGCCAGGGTTCGGTGATCGACCCCCGGCAAACCCTGATGTTTTTCATCCGCAAGCCGGTGTTTGGGAACCAATCCGCCGTTTCCAATGTCTCGGGCCGAACCGGTTATGTGGATTCGGAAGGATTGGAGAAGTCGATCCGGGGCAACATTTACAACGTCCCGTTTCGCAACCGCTAGACTAGATTGTTGGGGTCGACATCGACCGTGACGCGGGCCTTTTGGGTTTTGAGCCCCTCCAACGCCTGGGCGACCGGGCCGGGGTCGGCACCGGGTGGGAGTTTGACCAGAATGTGCCTCCGGTGGAGGTTGCTGAGTTTGCTGAGCGGGCAATCGACCGGGCCCAAAACAGGGGCATCGGGGAGGGCGAGCTTGATTTTTTGCCCGGCAACGGCAGATAGGCCATACACCTCGTCCCGATCAGGCCCGACGAACAGCACATTCACCAACCGGACGAAGGGTGGGTACCCCGCCGCTTGCCGTTCTTGGATCAAGTTGGCATAAAAGGCCTCATAGTCGTGGCTTTGGGCCATGACGACCGACGGATGATCCGGAGAAAGGGTTTGGATGACGACCTGCCCGGCCCTTTGGCCGCGTCCTGCCCGGCCGGCGACTTGGCTCAGGAGCTGGAAGGTGCGTTCGCTGGCCCGGAAATCGGGGATGGCGAGGCTGATGTCGGCGGCAATCACCCCAACTAAGGTGACATTGGGGAAGTCGAGGCCCTTGGCCACCATTTGAGTGCCAACAAGCACATTCAATTCTCCCGTGCGGAACCTGGCCAGCGTGTCTTCCAATGCGCCTCGTTTGCGGGCAATGTCTCGATCCAGCCGCGCCACATTGGCCCCGGGGAACTGCTCCGCAACCGACTGCTCGACGCGCTCAGCCCCAATGCCGAAGGCCTTGACGCGGTCGCTACCGCATTCGTCGCACGATTCGGGGGCGGGCATCTGGTAGTCGCAGTGGTGACACCTTAGCTTGCCATCCCGCCGGTGGAGCGCCAATGCGACGGCGCAGTGCGGGCACTGAAACCGTTTGCCGCAGTCGCGGCAAACCACAAACGGGGCAAATGCCCGGCGGTTGAGGAACAAGATGGCTTGTTCTCCCCGGGCCAGCGTCTCATTGACCGCTTTGGAAAGGCGGGGGGAAAATACGCCGGCGGATCGGTCTTTGTAGCCTTCCCGCAAATCTTCGATGAACACCTGCGGCAGCTTGGCGCTTGCTGCGCGGCCCGGGAGCTTCAGAAGTTCCATTTCCCCGCTCAGCGCGGCATGGAACGATTCGATGGCCGGGGTTGCCGAACCCATTACCACTGGGCACGCATACTCTTGGCCGAGGAATCGGGCCAGGCTTTTTGTGTGGTACCGGGGCAGGTTTTCCTGCTTGTAGCTGGCTTCGTGCTCCTCGTCCAAAACGATCAGGCCGAGGTTGTCGAGCGGAGCGAACAGGGCGCTCCGTGGGCCCAGCACAACCGGGGCTTCGCCACTGGCCACTCGGAGCCAGTTTTCCATCCGCTCACGGGCCGATAGGTTGCTGTGCAGCACAGCGACACGGTCCCCAAACCGGTCGCGGAGTTGGGCGACGACTTGGGCGGTGAGGGCGATTTCCGGCACCAAGTAGAGCACTTGGCGGCCACGGGACAAGGCTTCTTCGGCACACCTCAGGTACACCTCGGTTTTCCCGGATCCGGTGACGCCGAAGAGGAGGAAATCCTTGTGACGGCCGCCTTTGACCTCGGCACAGATGGCGTCGATGGCTGCTTGTTGGTCGGGGTTGGGGAGTGGCGGAGGTTTTGCCGCCCTCGGGCCGGATTCCGGTTCGACGAGCAGCTTTTCTTTAACCAAAGCCTTGAGTGTGGCGTCGCTCACTTGTCCAAGGGCCTTGATCTCGTCGGTGGAGAAAGCGACCCCCTCGGACCCTTGCAACCGCATGAGGGTCACGACCTGGGCTGGCCGTTTCTTGGCGTGTTTGGTGATATAGGCATCGACTTTTGCGGCGTCGGCGGTGAGTTGGTATGCCTCGCCGGCCTGGCGGCGAGAGGCAAACGGCTGCACGCTGGCAACGGGCTCGATGAGGCCGCGCGCCCGGAGCGCGTTGAGTGTGCTTTTGAGGCCCCTTGGGATCACCGTCCCCTTTTTTTCGACCAACGGCTTTTCGGCCAGCGCCAACAAGGCTTCTTGTTGGGCCGTGGTCAGCGGTGATTCCGGGGCCTTCCCGGTCGGCCTCCATTCGCGGGTGAGGCGGTCTTTGATCCCTGGGGGGGTTGCCAGGCTCAAACAAACCGGTACGGGGGAGAGGGTTTGGCGGGCGGTTTCATAAACGAGCCCCACCCCCTGCTTGGGAAGCGAGAGGTTGGCGATTTTGGAGCCGAGCGGTTTGAGGTTTTCCACCGGGAAACCAAGTTCGAGGTCGAAGATTTCTTTGACGGCCAAGACGTAACCGACGGTCTGCCGGGGGCCGAGCGGCACCATGTAGGCTTCTCCGACTTGGGTGGCCGGGGTGGCGGCATAGGTGTAGACAGCCTCGGCCCCCGCCATCCGGGAATCCAGTCCGACCTCTGCCACATGGATGCGTTGCGCCATTCCTCAGGGGTTACTGTATCCGCATTTTCTGGCCGGTCTGGGCAAATTTGGGGGGCTATCGCCCGGCATCGCTTACCGTCCAGCCGCCGCGGAAAACTTCATCCGGGTCAGGTTGCGGATCTGGACCAGGGTGAACCCGATGAGGATGGCGCCGAGAACCCAAGCCGCGGCCGTGGCATAGCCGAACTTGAGGTACATGAAAGCGATTTCCCAAACTTCAAGGCCGATCACCCGGGTTGCCC